>NZ_JBWQXL010000033.1:0-66501 GCF_056620565.1 Nostoc sp. LEGE 12454 | reverse complement strand
AAGGTTACAGACCAAGAGCTTGATACTATCGCAATCGAACGAAATTCTTTTCATGGTGAGTGGAACTATATTATCAAACCCAAAGTAGTCAGTTAATTGTTCAAGTTATTTTTACATAACTCCTTAGCACCAACAGGTGGAGTTACAGTGAGATTACTATAACTTAATCGTTATGACCGAGTTAAGAAAAAAAACTACTGATTGATAAAAGCTGAGATGTTTAATGTGTCAAGTTAGTATAATAAATGAAAGATTACAAGCAATCTTACTCGTCTGAATTAGCTGGCAATACGAGCAAGTAAGTTCTGAAATAAACCTTCTTGAGCTAACTTTTCAGCATCAATACATGCTAATAAGCTCCCTGCAAGAATCTCGGAATTGTAAGAATTCCTGATTTCTTTCCTAAGATAGTGTCTGATGTACCAACACAAAAGCTCAGTAAAATCATGGCCATGAATTTTATATCGTATTTCTATCAGTTCTTTTGCACGTAATTCTTCAAGTTTAGTTATGAATGTCGATTCCTGTAAGCGATTACCATTGCTATTTAAATATTTAGTAATGAAAGTTTTTAAATCGAACTGAATCTGGTTATTATTTTTATTCATTTTACAGCAGTCGCCGAATTTTTCTAGCCATCTCATATTTAATTCAAGTGCTTCATTGGTAGCCCTAATTAAGAATAAATCCTCTAATACTCTAGATACTTGATGAAGTATTTCGCTAGCTTTGGGCTGAGACAAACGTAGTCCTAAACGCAGGTATTTATCTAAAACAGCCTCGTTAAATAAGTACATCTCCAGACACGAATAATCAGTAAATAATAGTAAATCACACTGATACTCTTTGCCAAATAGCCAATCAAAATCCTTATCTGCAATACATGTAATATGTAGAGGAGTTTCTGACAGTTTATCGTGTATATGTAGGGCAAGGGCAATAACACGACTTCGGATATTGTCTTTTAATCCTAGTTCAAATAGTAATTGGGCAGGAATTTCAACTGTATCAATTTCATAAACAGCAAAATCTTGAACTTGTTTATGCTCTAAAAACCATTCTATCAATAGCTTATCTGTCTTACCTTCAACATATATATCACACAGATCAGGCTCAAGTTCATATCTACTTACAAGTTCGTCAAGCGTGCGTCGTATTTCATTCTCCATTTCTCAGTTATTTCTCCATCTTCACAAGCTTAACGACATTGTTGTTGTACTGAGAAAGTAATTCAATTGAATGTGTAGCTAATATAAATTGAACTTGGCTTCCTTTTGTCAGTTCAAGCAATGCGCGAATAAGTTGACGCTGCCATTTGATATTTAGTGATATTTCTGGCTCATCAATAATAAAGATTGTTGCTTTATCTCTCGCCGTCAGAGTATTACAAAAAAGTAGTAGGAGTTGCTTTTCTCCTGAAGAAAGCGTTTCTGGAGATAATTCTTTTCCTTCTTCAGTAAATATTTTTAGTCCTTCTCTGACATGCAATCTTATATATTTATCACGAAAAAATAATTTATTGATTGTCGTTTCAAAAATGGTCAATAAATTTTGTGTATCCTGGAGAGCATCAAAACGTGCCCCTACACTATCTAAGTATGGGTTTAAAACTCTTGATATAATCGAGTAATCAGCTTGAGCATTAGATTGCAGTATCTGAACAATTTTCTGAGCCTCCAATGGTGGCATTAACCCAAAGCGAGAAAAATCTTTGCTGCGATTCTCATGAGCTTTGAGTTCTTCAATTAGCATTGCAGATGATTGTGGTAGTTCTTCAACTATCTTGCCTGAACTTTGAATAATTGTTAGAATAATTTGCTCATATATACTATGAACATTTTCTGCCCCTTGGTTAGCGCCTCTTAATGCCTGTTCACGAATCCATTCTTCAGTTCTATGAATAGATGTTTTAAGAGCATGTTCTCTATTTATGCTATATTTATCTTCAAGCGTATTCCCAATACTTGACAATACTATCCGTCTTAATCTTTTTTCATCTTCTATATCTTCATTTTCAAAAATATTACTATCTAAAACTCTATTATCGCCTAATAGAAATAAACTTAATTGAAGCTGTAAAATACTTTTATAAAATTCATTTCCTGGTAAATTATCTTGTCTTCCTTTGACGCTATTATCAGACTCAGCCTGAATATATTCAGTAAAGAGAATGTTATTCCCTTGTGAAAGCTGAAGTCGAAATGAGCCAATTAAGACACCATTTTCTCGACTAGCAATGATACTTGTTTTATCGGCTAGAAAGACTGAAAACTTGGTAAAAGGGGTTTTAGCTAAAAAAGTGCGATGACCACGATTGTGGGCTGTTGAGAGCAGATGAAATAAGAGCTTGAGGATAGTCGTCTTACCAGAACCATTGTCACCATAAAGGATGATTAGTGAAGAATCTATGTGAGGATTATTATCTTTTTTGACCAAAGTATATGTATACCTACCAAAGAGCCGTTCTACTTCAATGCGAACTACTGATAGAGGAGGACTAGCTGTGTTTATATCGAGCATCTGCATAAAAATTGCTGTTCCTTATTTGAAGAGATAGGGTTGTAAAAGCTGAAATTTCTTTTACTCCCCTAATTACACTTTATCGTTCAGTCAGGTGGCAATAAACTCTTTAACTACATTTAGACAAATCTAGCTGCAATAATTAATTGCCTTTGACTAATTCACATCGATTACGCCTTAAACGTCAACACCGGACTCAATCGCGCCACAACGTCCACCATTTCTGCTTCAACCTGTACATCAATCACAGACTGAATCGGTTTGTAGGCGACGGGTGCTTCTTCAATTCGGCGTTCTTGACGCAGGGTGATGCAGTCTACCCCAGTTAATCCCAGTTCTGCCTCACTTTGAGATGCACTTCTGCGGTTGAGATCGAAGCGAGAACGAATTCTTCCCGCCCCATGTGAGGCAGAATTACAAAATGCTGGATTGCCTCTACCCACCATCAGATAAGAATAAGCACCCATTGAACCAGGGATAATCACTGGTTGCCCTGCATGGGCGGGACAAGCGCCCTTGCGTGTTACCCATCCCTGACCTTCTGGCAAGGTGATGTTATGCGGTAAGTCATAAACTAGAGGTGCTTCCACATCTTTGTATACTTCCCGCAAACGCAGACGTAGCAGTTCCGCTAACAGCAGGCGATTGACAAAGGCATAGTTAGCAGCAGTGGCCTCAGCTTGCAGGTAACTGGCTACTAGTTCGGGGTGAGAATAAGTAGAGAGAGGAAAAATTTGAGAATCAGGGTACTTCAGACCTTTTTGCCAAGTCGCCTTAGCTTTATCTCGCCACATTCCCCCAATATATTTACCCACGTTTCGAGAACCAGAGTGAATCATAAAAGCTAGCTGTCCCTCGCGCACTCCCCAAGCATGGGCAAGTAGGCGATTTTCGACTTTATCAACCCGTTGCACTTCGACAAAATGATTGCTGCCGCCAATGGTTGCCAGTCCGCCATCGCGTACTAATCCAGTATCGGGAACTAATTCTTCAGGTGCAAGTTTCCAGTCACCATCCATTGAACCACCTAAGAAGATGCGTTCGCTCTCTTGGGCGAGTTGTTGTAAATCAGACTTAACTACACTCCCCGTAGCCCGATCTAGCATGGCATCCAGCCAACCTGGAACTCCGTACTGAAATAGAGCTTGCATTGCCTGAGCAGTCATCGTTACATCACGCGTACCGAAGAAGTAATCCCCCTTCATCCGTTCTACGAATTGGTCGCGCTTTGCCAGAAATTCCTCAATTGTCAAATCTGCAACATGCAGGCGCATTCCACAATTGATGTCAGAACCGACAGCACCAGGGATAACTTGACCCACTGTTTCTACGACTGAACCAATGGCAACACCCGCATCACCTGGGTGAAAGTCAGGTGTAGCACAGGCACGACAAACGCATCCACCTGATGGGTGGCGGACGCTTGCTAAATTCGCTAACTGCTTCAATGCTTTAGCTTCAACGGGGAAGCCTTCTGGCAGTAGCACTTCTGCTATAGGGGCATCAGGAGAATTAACTAAACGAACTGAATAAGTGCGATCGCTATAAGTTACATCTAAACCCTGCCGCTCTAAGGCACGCAAGAGACGTTTGAGATTTTTTGGCTGCATGAATACTCCAAATAAGGTCTTAAAAAAGACCCTTTTTTGTGAAGAGAGGAGGAGACTTGGTTCAGCAGCCGCGTCTCAATTAGTGCAGAAGGTCATTTTTCCAGAACTGTGGGGAAAACAACAGGTTAATTCTGACTAATGTGGTTATATAGCCTTAATAACACACGCTTTCATCGAATGACAAGGTTTTTGTAGTACGTTGTATTTCCGGTGGGCTACGGTTACTCAGCAAAACCAAAGTTGTAAAGAAATTTGAAGTTTAGCGAAAAACTTTTAAAAATCTCTAGACTCTCCAGCCGGCTAGAGAGTCTAGGATGAATTCAAGGCGACTCTCAACCAGAAATTTCTGACGTGTGAGGGATACGTCTCAGTCATCCAGCTCGATCTGGTTAGGTTGTTTATTTTATCCCGTAAATCTATGACTCTCCAACTCACAGTTCCCAACATGGCTTGTTCTGTTTGTGCAAACACCATCACCAAAGCCCTTCAGGCAGTCGATGCCAATGCTAGCGTTCAGGCCGATCCAACAACCAAGCTTGTCAGTGTAGAAACTCAAGCATCAGAAACAGCAATTAAGGAAGCGTTGGCTGCTGCTGGCTATCCAGTTGCTTAATCTTTAAGATCCTCCCACATCAATCACAGGGGTTCATCTAGTTATGGATACTCTCACGCTCAAACTTCGAGGTATGAGTTGCGCCGCTTGCGCCAGCAACATCGAAAAAGCAATTCGCTCTGTTCCTGGGGTAATTGACTGTAACGTTAACTTTGGAGCAGAACAAGCCGCCATCGAGTACGATCGCTCTCTAGCCAATTTAGAGAAAATCCAAAGTGCGATCGCAGCTGCGGGATACTCTTCCTACTCACTCCAGGAAGAATTGCTCGCCGAAGAAGATGATGCAGAGATTGCGAGTAGGCAAGCATTACAACGCCAACTCTCCCTCAAGGTAACGGTGGGAGGTGTAATCAGCATTTTCCTATTTTTGGGGTCGTTGCCCATGATGACTGGGCTAAATTTACCCCTGATTCCAAGCTTCTTGCAAAATCCTTGGATACAATTACTGCTGACAACACCCGTCGTGTTCTGGTGTGGTGGATCTTTTTACCGCAATGGCTGGAAATCCCTCAAGCGCCATACGGCAACGATGGACACGCTGATTGCTTTGGGTACAAGTGCAGCGTATCTATATTCTTTATTTGTCACCATTTTCCCGAAATTTTTTATTGCTCAAGGCTTGATTCCTCATATTTATTATGAAGTAGCCGCGATTGTGATTACCTTAATTTTGCTGGGGCGGTTGTTGGAAAATCGTGCCAGGGGACAAACTTCTGAAGCCATCCGCAAACTCATCGGATTGCAAGCTAGAGATGCCAGAGTCATTCGCGATGGTAGAGAAATTGATGTTCCCATCGCCGAAGTCAGAATCAACGATGTAATTTTGGTGCGTCCCGGTGAAAAGATTCCTGTAGATGGCGAAGTGATTACAGGCGCTTCGACGGTAGATGAAGCGATGGTGACGGGTGAAAGTTTGCCAGTCAAAAAGCAGCCAGGAGATGAGGTGATTGGGGCAACGATTAACGGTGCGGGTGCATTTCAGTTTCGGGTGACACGAATCGGAAATGATACGTTTTTGGCTCAAATCGTCAAACTAGTGCAACAAGCGCAAGGTTCTAAAGCACCAATTCAGCGCTTGGCAGATCGGGTGACTGGATGGTTTGTACCAGCTGTGATTGCCGTTGCGATCGCCACTTTCATCATTTGGTTTAATTTCACGGGCAACCTCACCCTCGCAACAATGACAACGGTAGGTGTGCTGATTATCGCTTGTCCTTGTGCTTTGGGTTTAGCTACCCCTACTTCTGTAATGGTGGGGACGGGCAAAGGTGCAGAAAATGGCATTTTGATTAAAGGTGCTGACAGCTTAGAACTAGCACACAAAATTCAAACCATCGTTCTAGATAAAACCGGCACCTTGACTCAGGGGAAACCGACAGTTACAGACTTTGTAACTGTTAAGGGCACAGCTAATGGTAATGAAATCAAGCTTTTACAGTTAGCAGCAACAGTAGAACGAAATTCTGAACATCCTTTAGCTGAAGCGGTGGTGAAATACGCCCAGTCTCAAGAAGTGAGTTTAATAGAGGTAAAGAACTTTCAGGCTAATGCAGGTAGTGGTGTCCAAGCAGTTGTTTCAAATCAGCTTGTGCAAATTGGTACACAACGCTGGTTAACAGAACTTGGAATTAACACCATGAGTCTCCAGCAATATAAAGACGTATGGGAAGCGGCTGGTAAAACAGTTATTTTGATTGCTGTAGATGGCGAACTAGAAGGAATAATGGGTATTGCCGATGCCCTAAAACCTTCGTCAGCAGCAGTGGTGAAAGCTTTACAGAAGTTAGGTTTAGAAGTAGTAATGCTTACCGGAGATAATCGTAAAACTGCTGATGCGATCGCAAGACAAGTTGGCATCCAGCGAATCTTTGCCGAAGTCCGGCCAGATCAAAAGGCGGCGATTATTCAATCATTGCAAGGGGAGCAGAGGGGCAGAGGAGTAAGGGGAGAGAATTCTCGTAAATTCTCACTCAAAACTCAGCGCTCAATTGTCGCAATGGTAGGTGATGGGATAAATGATGCTCCAGCCTTAGCACAGGCTGATGTGGGAATTGCTATTGGTACGGGAACAGATGTAGCGATCGCAGCTAGCGATATCACCCTAATTTCTGGAGATTTGCAAGGAATTGTCACAGCAATTCAACTCAGCCGCGCCACCATCAACAATATTAAGCAAAATCTCTTCTTTGCCTTTATTTACAACGTCATTGGTATTCCTATTGCGGCGGGAATTTTGTTCCCCATCTTTGGTTGGTTACTCAATCCAATTATCGCTGGCGCTGCGATGGCTCTTTCTTCGCTTTCTGTTGTTAGCAATGCCCTCAGATTGCGTAACTTTCAACCAAAAACTATCTCATAATTGCAGGGTAATTTAGGAAATGTTCAGTCAAAAAACGCTTTGGGGAAGCTTTACAGCTTTAGTGCTGCTCGCTGGAACATCAGGCGTAGCATTAGCAGAAATGCCAGCCCATTCACCAGAGCAAAACAGCCAATTTCATAGTATTGAGCAACCTTTGGGCTTAAAAGTTGGTGTTGCGATCGCAGGTTTAGCCTTAATTGGACTAGAGTTGTGGTGGTTTCTTCTCTATAAAAGTCCTGAGTCCTAAGTGAAGAATGAAGAAATTGCTTTATCTATTTTTCAGTACCCGGCACTATAGCAGTTTTCAATTGCATAAAAATTTGTAGGGTTGCACAGCTAGCTGTGCAACCCTTCTAAATCTCCCAGGACTTACGCACAGTCTACGAATTCTCGGCGCTCTTGGCGTCTTGGCGGTTCGATAATTTAAGCTTTTTAGCAATTTTTGCGTAAGTCCTGTCTCCCTTAAAAAGAGGACTTTGAGAAGTTTTTGCCCCCGTTTTTAAGGGTAGTTTGGGGAATCAAAAGCTTGTGGGACAACTTTCAAAGACTTATGTGTATACACTGTAGATTTGCGAGAGAGGGAGACAAAGCATCGCTTTGGCTCTTTGGGGTTCTGGGAGTTTAACTAAGTAATCAAGCGGACATGATATTACTAGTATTTTGAATGATCGGACAAATTGTATCCTCATGCTGTCCGCCCATATTCTTCCAGCCTGAAAGTAATCCCTTTATTTCAGACCGTAAAGTTAACAACTGATCGATTTGGCGATCGATTTGCAAGAGCTTGTCTTCGAGCTTTTCTTGAATTTCACCACAGGGAGCTTGTCCTTGGTCATAAACCTGAAGAATATTTCCAATCTCCTCTAAGCTAAGACCAAGATTTTGTGCCCTTTTAATGAACGCTAGACGAGTCAGCACATCCAATGAAAACTGGCGGAAGCCTCCCTCTGTTCGTCTTGATGATTTGATTAAGCCTAAACTCTCGTAATAGCGAATTGTCCTGATGGGGATTCCGCTTATATCTGTTACCTGACCAATTAAAAGCAGTTTTGTCTCCTGAGTTAACACGACAGATTTTCCCAAATATTGTAATTATTATGACATATTTTATTAATTTATAAAGTCATTTGAGAGTTTAGCAAAATTCGGCATCAGTAGTTTAAATTTTTATCTAATTAAAACTATTACTAAGTTGTAATTTTTCAAATATCTATTCTCAATAGATATCAGCTTATATAAGCTCATATTTGACTAGCACAATTTTAACAGATTTTACTCAATATTTTGCCTCTCTACTTTGAGCTATTGATTGAGTAACTGTTTGTCATGGTACTGAAAGTAACTGTTTTTTTAGAGTTCTCATGTTACTTCTAGATTAACAGCTTCACCTCAAGTGAAACCATAAAAATGATTCTCAATTCGCAGACTTTTAGCTCAAACCGTAAACCTAAAAATTTCAATAATCCAGAGCGTTTTATTGAGGGATGGTATTGGGTAATACCTTCTCAAAATCTGCGGGTGGGTGAAGTAAAACCTGTCACGATTTTGGGTAGAGAATTAGTAATTTACCGTGGTAAAGACAAAAGAGTAGTTACCTTTGATGCTTACTGTCCACACATGGGCGCTCACCTTGCTGAAGGCAAAGTTGAGGGTAATGCACTACGTTGTTTTTTCCATCACTGGAAGTTTGATGCTGAGGGGATGTGTATTGATATCCCATGTTTAGATACGCCGCCTTCCCTAAAGTTACAAACTTGGCCCACTGCTGAAAAGTACGGGATGATTTGGGTTTGGACTGGAGAAATACCACAGCAACCTCTACCTTTTGTTCCAGAGTTAGAACAAAAAGAGTGTGATGTCGCCATCCATTCCCACTTTTTGCTGAACTGTCATCCCAATGTGGTGATGATTAATGCCATCGATGCTCAACACCTCAATACAGTTCACAAATTGCCACTAGAAATTATTTTTGAAAGACATGAACTGAACGAAAATGCAATTATCTTTAGTAATACTACACCCATCAAAGACAATTTCTCGTTCATTAAGCTCATCCGTCTTTTCTACAAAAATGTCATAACTTACAGTATTTGCTATTGGTACGGTAGTATTGGCATTGTGACACTTGGCCCTGATTTCTTCCATGTCCACATGATGGTTGCAGTTCGCCTCCACGAAGGCGGAAAAACTGAAGGTCAAGTTCTGTTGATGACTAAAAAACGTAAAGGAATTTTTGGTTGGTTATGTAATCGAGTTGTACTATGGCTGACTAAGATTACAGCTAAGTACTTTCTCATGGGTGACATCAAGATTCTTCAAACAATTCAGTTTGATTTGAAAACTCCCATCAAACCAGATCACTCAATTATGCAGTTTATTAACCATGTTGAAAAACAGCAATCCCTAATGTGGGGGACTTGGAAAGAAGGGCGATCGCGCGATGTGGAGAGCAAGCCCAGGCGTGAGAGATGGCAAGATACAATGAGTAATGACTAACATCATGTCTATATGACCAAAATTCCGTCAGACTGCTTGGCCAATTAAACGCACACGATATCATAACTATTGTCAACAATCTTTGCAAGAAATGAATCGTTTGTAGAGGCGTACATCTATACGCCTCTACCAATGTATGTCTAGCAAGTATTTTCTGAAATTATATAACAATTAATAAAAATTAAAAGTTTAACAAAGTTACTTTTTTACTGGACTACTAGATAAATAAAAAGAAGTGGCATAAGCCACTTCCTAATTCCCAGGTAGAACCTAAGTTATGAGTATAACGACTACAAAAAAATGAAATAGTATAAACAAACACCAATTAACTGAATATCTCTATTTTCCTTGTTTCTCGGTGAGTAAATCCTGATTTTCATGTACCAAATAACTGTATATTTACATAAGTCTCATGATTGTAATGCAGACTCAAGTTTATCAAGTTCATCGTTAAGATATGCTAGTTTCGCCTCTTCATCAAGAAGTTGCTGTTCTAATTGAAACTTAACTGCCGTAGCAGCCTCAATAGCTACAGCTTTCTTCATCTGCTTTAACTTCTCGCTGCGGATGTCAAACTCTGCCTGAAGTGCGTCTAGTTTTTGTTGCGATCGCACTGTAAAAATGCCATTATTTACACAGATTTAGGATATTGGTTACAAGGTAATTTTTATGAAAACCAATGAGCAACCAGCAAGAGCAAGACAATATTAATTTTTTAATTAAACAACTACACACAAGTCAGGATAACCCAGTTCTCAAACAGGTTGCTGAACGTTTGGGGTTTTTGGATGCTGGTAATGCAGATGTAATTAATGCCTTAATTGAGCTAGTATGCACCACACAAGATGAACCTACGCGCTGGGTAGGAATTCAAAGCTTAGGCAAAATTGGTACTGATAACAATGATGTTATTCAAACACTAATTAAGCAACTCAGTATTGTTCAGCCACCTACTTGTAGGGTAATAGCACAGAACCTAGCTAAAATTGCTGTTTGTAACGAACAGGCAATTACGACTCTGGCTAACCTAGCACGTAGCAGTTCTGATGAAGTAACTCGCGAAGCCATTGCTTATACCTTGGGGTACATCGGTAAAGGTAGCCAAGATGCAATTCAAACTTTGATTTATTTAATACACAATAGTTTTTATGATTATGCTCGCCAAACTTCTGCTAAGAGCTTAAAACGCATTGAGGATACTAGTCAAGATACTATCAATGCCATAGTTGAAACTGCGAGAACTGCACAAGAATATCGTACTCGCTGTACAGCATTATCAATTTTAGAACAAATTGCAGTGGGGAATACTGATGCAATTAATAAATTAACAGAAATGTTCTTATCTGGTAATTATGAGCCTATTATAGGCTATAAAAAACATTATAGTCAAGGATTAATTGCTCGTATTATCGCAAAAATTGATTATAAAACTATAATTAGGTTGGCAGAAAACAACCGTAGCCAAGAATTTATTTTCATATTAGCGGAAAGTTTAGGTTATGTTAATGTTGGAAATTTAGACGCAATTAATGCATTAATTAAACTATTACATCTACCTCAGTATGAAATAGCTATATCAGCAATTGTTTACAGCTTAGAAAAGATTGCTATTGGTAATGCAGATGTAATTACAGTTTTAATTGAAGTACTTCCAAGAACACATACTTTAATACGTCCTGCGGTTATTAGAGGTTTAAGTATGATTGGTGTCAATAACCAGATTGTTCTTCGTACTTTAATTGATTTAGCTTATAATGTTCAGGATTTAGAAGAACGCCGCGCTATAGCTAAAGCCTTCGGAAAAATGACAGTTACTAGTTCAGAGGCTGTTGATGCTTTAACTTCTTTAATGCGTATTTGTGATGACCATTATTTTTGGTGCCTTGCAACTGAAGCTCTCCAAAAAATAGGTATTGGTAATAATAATGCTATTGCCACATTAATTGAACTACTGCCAACGCTTAAAAGTGTTGATTATTGGAATGCCGTTAAGACGTTAGCAGAAATTGGAGTGGGAAATTCGGCTGCAATTGCTGCTCTTACAGAAATCTTTTCTACCTGCCAAGATGATAATCATCGGCGTTTTTTGACTGGTTTATTGGAAAAAATGAGAGAAAATCAATCCTAATAACTAATCGATCCCAGAATGTTTTAAGTTCTTCAATATTAGATCTCTGTAATTTTAATTATTTCCCATTTGACTAATATTCAGATATTCCAATTTATTGAATATCCCAATTTATCCAATAAATTCTGGGTCGTTTAATATTTCCTCCATCATTTCACCAAATGAGCGATAACGCTGTGCTCCAAATGAAGCAGTTGAAAAACTACAAAACCAAGCTTCCCATTCACCATCTATTGCAACGATCTGAGGATTTAGTAAAAATATCAGACCCATATCTTCACTGCTTATTTCCAATGCTGTTTGTAGATACTCTGGTCGGGATATGTCATCATATTGCTCATCGCCATAAACAAAATACTCTTCGTCTGTTAATGGTGATTCAGACCAAGTTTCGATTAATTTATCTATCCAATCTTGACGATCAAGAGCATACCATACAATATCTTCAGTTCCACAAAATTCTAGACCATATTCTGATATAGGACGCAACCCATTAGAAGCTTTCAGAAACTCCCGGTAAGAAGGTGGAAAAGTTACATTTAAACGAGCTTCGGTAGCAACTATTTCCTCCTCAGTTGCACCAGGATAACCTAAGTAGCCAGATTTCCGAACTTCTGGGGACAAACATTCTTCATCATAATTTTCAAGAAATATTTCTATTCGTTTTTGACTCCGTTCTCTAATACGGTTTTTCCAGTGGCTTTTTTTCATTATTTGTAATACTTTCAGAAAGCTAAACTGATGTTTAACATACCACTACTCACTTGAATTCAATACAACGATAATTTCTGCTAACCTAATTCCCAAAGGTTTCCAGTGGGGATTGGTGGAAGAAAAAGTACTATCCCCAGACACTGCTTGATAGTCATTGGGGAACTTTTCAGAAGCATTAGAAGCAGTATCTACTCGGAGAATGAGTTTGCCTTGATAACGGGATAATTTACTACTATCCAACAAAATAGTACCGCCGTAATCCCACGCCAATCCATAAAGTTTAAAATTACCTAATTTCTTGCGTAATTCACTCAAAGGGGTTCCCACTCCAATACCTTCGCGGGTTTTCCAAGCTGAACCCAGGTTACGCACATCTAGAGGTTTGGTACGAGTATTATCACTCCAAACTACCAAGAGCGATCGCCCCTGATTTAGATTTAACTGAGTAGCTGCAAAACTACCTATTCCTTCAGCACCAGAGATAGTTTTATCAACGAGATGGGATGCACCAAACAGTTTGACTAAATCCTGCTTGGTGGTTGTGCGTGTTATCGGTCCCACTCGTTCCCCAGGAACAATTAAGGTATCTTTTAAAGGTTGCGATTTAGCAACAGTAATTGGGTGATTTATTTGCTGGGGTAGTGCAAAGGCTGGGTTTGCTGAATAGTTTAGCAGTAAAGCTAAAGTAGCTGTAGCAATCCCTTTGATTGATAAATTCATAGGTTCTATTATTGGGTAGTAGAATATGAGTGATAAGTACTCATAATTTAACTACTACAAATTACCAATTAAAGATTCCCGATTTCCCAATCACTTTATTTCATCGCTCTAGTTGCGTTTAAAATTGCTAGCATTGCCACTCCGACATCAGCAAATACAGCTTCCCACATTGTCGCTATACCAAAAATACCCAATCCAATAAATAAACCTTTAATTGCTAAAGCAAACCCAATATTTTGCCAAACAATTTTACGAGTTTTTCTGGCGATTTGGATTGCTTCTGCCACTTTTGATGGTGCATCTGTCATGATCACAATATCGGCAGTTTCGATCGCGGCATCTGAACCTAATCCACCCATTGCCATGCCAACATCTGCTCTAGCAATCACTGGCGCATCATTAATGCCATCCCCAACAAAGGCAACTTTACCATGCTTGCCTGCGGTGCTGAGTAACTTCTCAATGGCATTAACTTTTTCTTCAGGTAATAACTCTGCTTCGTAAGTATCTATGCCTAGCTGTTGAGCAATCCGGGAAGCGATCGCTTGATTATCTCCTGTCAACATTACTGTTCTCTCTACACCCATTCGCTTGAGTGCTTGAATAGCAAGCCTCGCATCTTCTTTCAGTTCATCAGCAATGACAATATATCCAGCGTAAATATTATCCACTGCGATATGAATAACTGTTCCCTCTAACTGGCAATTATTATGAGCAATCTTCTCTCTGTGGAGTAGGCGATCGCTTCCTGCTATCACTAGCTTATTTTCAACCTTGGCTCTAATTCCATAACCTGCGATCTCTTCATAATCTCTCACCTCAAATTCATCTATTTTTCCACCATAAGCCTTACGGATAGATTGAGCGATGGGATGATTTGAGTGCGATTCTACTTTGGCAGCTAGTTGCAATAATTCTTGTCCATCAAAGCCATTTTCTGGTACTATTTTTGCTACTTTAAATACTCCTTTAGTTAATGTTCCAGTTTTATCAAAAACAACTGTATTGACTGCATTTAAAGTATCTAAAAAAGTAGATCCTTTAACCAAAATACCACGTCTAGCTGCACCTCCCACACCTCCAAAGTAACCTAATGGAATACTGATAACGAGTCCACACGGACAGGAGATAACTAGTAAAATTAGGGCACGATAAATCCATTCGGAAGATGTTGCACCAGAAATGAATAAAGGAGGTAGTATTGCAACTGCTAGAGATGTAAAAACTACGATTGGCGTATAATATCTGGCAAATTTAGTAATAAATTTTTCTGTTTCTGCTTTTTTACTTTTAGCATTTTGCACTAAGTCTAAAATCTTGGCAATGGAAGATTCATCAAAAAGTTTTGTTACTCTAATGCTGAGAACACCTATTTTATTGATAGTTCCAGCCAGAACTGTTTCTCCAATTCTTACTGTTCGCGGTACAGATTCGCCAGTTAATGCAGATGTATCAACTTGCGAGCTACCATCTATAACTTCGCCATCTAAAGGAATTTTTTCTCCGGGTTTAACAATGATAATATCCCCAATATTCACTGTTTCTGGCGATACTTTTTTTAGTTCCCCTTCTATTTGGATGTTGGCATAGTCTGGACGGACTTCCAATAATGCTTTGATGGAATTACGAGAACGGCTGACGGCAATATCTTGGAACAATTCTCCAATTTTATAAAATAACATGACTCCGACAGCTTCGGGTAATTTATGAATTGCGATCGCCCCTAGTGTCGCTACTGTCATCAAAAAGGTTTCATCAAATATTCTACCTCTGAGTATATTACGCCCAGCAGTTTTTAAAACACTCCATCCACTTAATAAATAGGCAGGGATAAAAAGCAGATATTCACCTATTGAATAAAGCGTATTGTGTAATTGATTTTCAAAAATTACACCAGGCGCATATAAACTTAAAATCGCAACCAAAGGCAATAGTTCATTTTTCAGATTAAATTCTCCACCGTGTTCGTGATTGTGGTCATGGTCATGGTTATGATTCTCATCATGATTGTGATTATGAACATGGTTATGATTCTCGTGATGGTCATGTTCACCGCTGCAACAATCTGAAGATTCCGAATGTACTTTCTGCTTCATTTTTTCTATGTAGGCTAGCAAATTAGTTGAGATATGAGCTTTTTTTTAAATGTAATAAAAAAAAGAAGTTTTTACAAGTTGATATTTTAAGAACGAGAATCTATCTCAAATTTATTGCTAAATATATACACCATCTTTTGATTAAAATTAAGATTTATAATCTTGTAAAGATAGCTATAGCGGCTTTCAATTGTATAGAATTATGTAAGATATAACTTTTGTTCGTAGTGAGCGATTTATTGCTCTGTATAAGAATTTAAACGGCTAGAGCCGCTAATTACTAGCTCTAATTTAATTAAGCTCTTATACTTACATCAAGCAAATAATAACCGTCTTGGCAATCTACAGCGGATTGAAATTTGCTGAATTACATAACGTGGCGTCTAAAAGCTAGACATCAAGCCTGTTTGATTGCTGAATTATGATGTAGTAAATAATTTACGACCAAACTGGTAAAGAGATGGAACTTTTTTGGATAACAAGTGTCTATCTAGCTATTCTTAGGGAAAATTCACTTGAAGTTTGAAAGTTAATCGAATACCCTAATCTAGTAGACAGTTTTCTCAAGGAAATCTATGAACAAAAGAATTCTTCTGAATTTGCTTTCCAGTTCCTCAATTTTTGTGTCGATGATGTCTACGCTGGTGGCATTTCATCCTGCCCATGCTAGTGGTAGCATTACACAGCGATTACTGCACACACAAGACGGTCGTACCTGTATCACTAACCCACATGGTGGAAAAGATTTTGTGTGCATTCGAGATTCAGAGAGAAAACGTCCCTATACCTCTACAAGTTCCTCAACTATTGTCACATCAGTATCAGATCGGAATATTGCCATGTTGAACTTTACTGAAGAGGAAAGCGATGCTGCAATTAGGGTATTTGGCTGCGACTGTCCATTATGTATAAATTCTTTGCGTCAGTTGCAGGGTACTGGAAACTTGGTGTACTAAGATTGAATAGCGCTGATAGCGACTATAACTTTTGTTAGATACACGCGATCGATACGCATAAAAAATATACGAAACCAAAAAAGCATTTTTAACTAAGTACCACTACTATTATTTGGTAACATTTAAGTTCGTTGCTGGGGCAATTCATGAATTGCCCCAACAGCAGCTATTTTTGCATAAGTACTCAGAGAAAAAGACGCACAGAAATTATTAAATACTCTGTGTCTGTCAGAGCGTCCTATTTATTCAACCACCTCATTCACAGGGAATCTATCAATCAACTGCATCGCCCGATAGGCATTACGCAAGAAAGAGTCTCGCAAATGGGGAATGTGGGGTATCTGCGACAATAAATCCAAAGTTCGGCGTAAAATTCTCACGACATCGCCTTCATCCAAGGTAGTGTTCTCGCAGAGTTCAGTCCACTCCATTCCCAGCGCCCATTGTTCGACTATGGCAATTAACTCAAATTCCAACCATATAGGTAGCGCTACGTTATACCGCCGTTGTCGTTGGAACATTTGGTGGCGAATTCCCCGCAATTTTTTCAAGGCTTCTGCCACTTCATTACTAAGCTCAAAGTTAACCTTGCTATCTGGGCGGGGCGTTTCCATCACCAAAGCCGCTGCTGCTGCTGCTAAATGATGCGGGTCTAAGTTGTCCAATTCACCACTAGCAAATACTAAACCCAGCCACAATTCATTTTCCCCGCGAATAGCGGCAGCGATTTGCCCTAATTGTGTGGGGACTAAGTTATCCAAAGCGTCAAAGTGTTGCAGAATGGCGATTAAATTGAGAAATTCTTCCCAATGACGTTGTGACTGTTGTTCTACTTGCCCTTGCAACTGTTCGAGTTCGGCTTCTAGTTCGACATAGCGGGCCCGACGTTTGAAAAGCGTTGCTGCATTGCCTGATTGATGTAGGGGATGAGCTTCTAATTGCTCTTGAACAGCTGTAACGTGACTGAGTTGTTCTGCTACTTCTGGTGCTAGATGCAAAGATTCTATCGGATTGGGAATACGCACAGCGATCGCAAAGCTTTCTTCGTTACCACGGCGTGACTGTCCTGGCTTCAAAGGCATCTCTGGTGGTGGTAATACATTAGGCGGCACTTCAATTCGCGGCAGTTCGGCATACAAATCGACTACATCCCCTGTAGTTGCCACATACCAGCGGTTATCGTGCCCCAAGCATACCAAGTAAGGAGCTTGACCAGAACCAGGTGATTTTCCTACTAAAACTGCCGTTACGGGTGAAGACACTGTGATATTTTTGCCCTTGAGACTCAACAGAGTTCCTGACACTGCAAAGCCCAACATCATCACCAATTCCTCTTGGCGGTTTTCCTGTGCTTGCTCTTGCAAGGTTTTCAATATCTGGCGTTCCACCTTTAGGCGTTGCCGCAATTTTTCATAAACAGCCAGTTCATTTTCATTAACCGCGGCGATTTGTTCATGAAGTTGAGCTAATTGGGTTTGCAATTCGGCAATCTCATCGTATTCCGGCCGTAAATGCAAGGTCGCCATGTACTGCCCAAAACTGCGCTCTATCAGTTCCCTAGTTTGCTCTAGGGTGTGGGTTTGCAGCAAGTTGAGTACCATGCCATAACTGGGCGTAAACTGGCTTACTAGAGGGTCAGGCTTGGATGTCCCCAAATACGCGGCTTCTTTAGCTCCTTCAAAGGGAGTTTGGACTGTCACCACATGACCTTGTTTATCCATCCCCCGGCGGCCTGCTCGTCCCGCCATTTGCAAAAATTCGGAAGCGTTTAACAGGCGGTGTCCAGTATCGGTACGCTTGGAAAGGGTAGAAATTACCGTTGTCCGAGCGGGCATATTAATTCCCGCTGCTAGTGTCTCGGTGGCAAATACGACTTTAATCAGCCCTTGCTGAAATAGTTCTTCTACCAGTGCTTTCCAAGCAGGTAAAATCCCCGCGTGGTGGGCAGCAATTCCCCGATACAGGGGGGCAATTTGTCCAGAACGCCCAGCTTCGGGATTACGGGCTAAAAAGTCATCAATCTGTTCCCGTAAAATTTGCGACTCTTCACTATTTACCAGCCATAAATCACCCACTTCCGCCACCGCTTTATCACATCCCCGGCGGCTGAAGATAAAGTAAATTGCTGGGAGCATATCCCGTTGCTCTAGCTGACTGAGGGTAAAAATTATACCCGGAGCTTCAGGTCTACCATTTCTCCCTCTGTCTCTTTCTCCCCCTTTCCCCTTCTTCTTCTGAAGTCGGGGGTTAATTTTGGTTTTGCTATCATTCAGTAGGGGAAATAACCCTTTGGGATTGCAAAAGTGGAATTCTAAGGGGACTGGGCGAAAATCGGAGTAAATCAGGTCTGTTGGGCCGTGAACGCGATTTAGCCAATCGGTGAGTTGATCGCTATTGGCAACCGTTGCTGAGAGGGCTGCCAGTTGCACTTCACGGGGACAATAGATGATTGATTCTTCCCAAACAGTACCGCGCTGCCGATCGTTCATGTAGTGGCATTCATCAAGTATCACCGCTTCAACGTCTACTAATGAGATGCCGATTTGCCCAATGGGTGTACCATAAAGCATATTTCGGAAAATTTCTGTGGTCATCACCAAAATCGGTGCATCTCTGTTAATAGAAGCATCTCCAGTTAACAGCCCGACTCGATCGAACCCGAATTTTTCTCGAAAGTCACGTAATTTTTGATTCGACAGCGCCTTCAAGGGAGTAGTATAAAATACGCGTTTTCCTCGCGCTAGGGCGCGATAAATGGCGTATTCCCCAACTAATGTTTTGCCCGAACCTGTGGGCGCACATACAACTACGGAGCGCCCAGCGTTCAGGGACGCGATCGCTTCTTTTTGAAACTGATCCAGTTCAAAGGGAAATATAAACCCTAAGTCAAGTTCTGGAGACGGTGCAGGATAATTCACTCAATCACATTTGCAACCAGATTGTTTACTATACTAACGAGTCTTTTGTCAACTTCGTTATTAGTCATTTGTCATTGGTCATTAGTCATTAGTTTTTCACGAAGGATAAAGGACAAATAACAAAGGACTCTTAAATTATTTTCCCAGCTCTTGCGATCGCTCTGTGGCAGCTTTGACTGCTTCAATTAAAGCGGAACGAAATCCTGCCTGTTCTAGCTTGGCAATCCCCGCAATGGTTGTACCACCGGGACTGGTAACGCGATCTTTGAGTTCTGCTGGGTGTATTTTGGTTTCCTGCAACAGTTTTGCTGTTCCCAGTACGGTTTGCAAGGCTAGTTGATTGGCAATTGTTCTAGGTAAACCTGCGGCTACTCCGCCATCTGCAAGTGCTTCTACCATGAGCGCCACGTAAGCGGGGCCGCTACCAGATAGCCCTGTAACTGCATCCATCAGCGCTTCTGAAACTTCCACCACTTCACCCACAGCAGAAAAAACTTGCTGTGCTATTTGGTGATGCTTGGCATTGGTATATGCACCTAAACAAATCGCTGTAACTCCTGCTCCCACTGTTGCCGGGGTGTTAGGCATTGCTCTAATCACTGGCAATTGCAAAAATGCAGCTTCTAGCTGACTTAAGGGCACACCCGCCAAAATAGAAATGATTAGAGGTGTATGTTCTCTATTAAGAATATCAATATGTGCTAATTCTTGAGCGATCGCGCTAAACACCTGCGGTTTCACTGCCAAAAATAGAACTTCTTTTGCTTCGGTGAAAACCTGGCTATTATCTGTCGTCACAGCAACACCGTATTGCTGCTTTAAAAAATCTAAGCGTGAAGATAGGGGTTCGCTAACTATGACTTCTGATGATTGATAAATTCCACGCGCGATAAGGCGGGATAAGAGCGCTTCTCCCATTACCCCACCACCAATTAGTCCAAATTTTATAGTCATTAGTCATTGGTCATTAGTCATTGGTCATTAGTCGTTTGTCATTTGTCACCATGAGCAAAACCCAGGACAAATGACAAAGGACAAAGGACTAACTACTAATTTAACTTTATTGTGCCATCCGGTTAGTTTCGTTGCCCCAGGTTTGATTTGGAGTACCTGTTGTCGGACGAGAGGGACGGACTGGTGGTTGTGGTACTTCATGAAGAACGCCACCTTGGGTACTAACTTGGACACAACTTGGTGTAAACAAAAAGATGCTCTCACCGATGCGTTCTTGATGTCCATCTAGTGCGTAAGTACCACCTGCTACAAAATCTACTGCTCGTTGAGCTTGATCTGGGTCCATGATTGTCAGATTTAATACCACTGACTTGCGTTCGCGCAACGCTTGAATTGCCTGGGGCATTTCTTCAAAGGTGCGTGGTTCGAGTACTAAAACTTCCGAAATTCCGTTAATTGCTCCTGGCATACCAATCACATTCCCCATTGGCTTTGAACCTGCTGTCATATCATCTCCCATTGTAGGCACTGGTTCCCGCCAGCGTCGATTTTGAGCGGCTGGACTCTCTTGTGGTGCTGGCTGGGGATTTTCTTGCTGATACAGATTTTGGTAATTGTTATTATTATCTGTTTCTGGTTCTTCTTCGTAATATTCGTATTCTACCTGCTCATTTAGACCCACAAAGTCTCTGAGTTTGGAAAAAATGTTGTTCATTGTGTGTGTACTCTCCTGGTGCGAATAGCCTGTAATGACTTGGCTGAGGATTAGTTGAGATAGGAGCGCTCGCTACATCGGTGGATACTTCACCAACTGTATTGCTAGTTGTAGCCCATACTACGGGTTTTGGCGATGAACTGACACTTATTGGAAAGGTCTGTGCATCGCCTAAACATAATAATGAGTAAAGATTATATCCTAAGGTTTATCCGAAGGAAACTTCTTTATACCCCATTTTCTATTGGCGATTGCTCTTGTCAATACTATATCCTTTGTTTCCGATTGCACCAGTCTGTTACAAAATTCTTGTCATCAAATCCTTAGCTTCTATTAATACTGAAGAGTAAGGCTGATGATTAATCGGCTAAGAGCGATCGCCAAACAAGATTGTTCCTAATCGTACCATCGTTGCGCCTGCTTGCACTGCCAGTTCGTAGTCGCCTGACATACCCATAGATAGGTGCTGCATTTTAATATGCGACCAGTTTTGCTCCTGTATTTCTTTGGCTAGCTGACGATTGCGATTAAACACACTGAGAATTTCAGAATCTTTTAATCCTGATGGCGGAATTGTCATCAAACCTTGAATTTGTAAACTTTTGTATTGATTGAGTGTGGGTAAATCAGCCAAAAGTTCTGGCACACTCCAACCAGACTTGTTGGGATCGGGGAGAATTTTCACTTGCAGGCAAACCTGGGGACTCACTCCTAGCTGTTGCGCCAATTGGTCTAAGCGCTGTGCCAGCTTCAAATTATCCACGGAGTGAATCCAAGGGAAATGCTCGATGGCTTTTTTGGCTTTATTGCTTTGCAAATGTCCAATAAAGTGCCAGATAATATCCGGTAAGTCTTGCAACTCGGCTTGTTTGCTGGCAGCTTCTTGGATACGACTTTCCCCGAAATCACGAATTCCTGCATTGTATGCAGACCGAATGGCCTGGACAGAAACTTGCTTGCTAACAGCAATCAATTTGACTGAAGTTGGCAGTGAGGAACGAATAGAAAGAATACGTTCGGAAATCGAACTGTTCATTGGAAGGTGCGCTGGAAAACACTCTGAAGCTGATCGTACTCCTGAGAATGCCCACTGCGCCGCAGAGTACGTAAGCGATTTTCCAACATCATTCTCGCCTCAGTACGTCCTAGAGACTGGAATTTAACACCTTTAACGTCATTTGCCACCAAAAAAAATAAGCGCTGGGCATAAAGTGTGGTGAACAAATCCTGGTTCTCATCAACCATACAGATTTTGTAGAGTAAACCCCAAGTTGGATGGTTTATGTAAGTTTCTGCGTTTTCTGGATTCATTTAAGAGTCAAGGTGTAGTCAAGGTGGAAGAGTATATATATCTTTTCGCAGTGAATTCCAAACATTCAGACGATAATACCAACATTCGTCAGAATATTTGATTAAAATGCGAAGCTGCGGTTACGAAGACCTCGATCTAGTTCCTAATGGGCAGATGAAGCTAGTGGTAGTGAAGCGCAATGGTACAACAGAAGCCGCGAAGCGTAGATTCAAAGAGTAGAGGCTGTTCGACAAATATCACCATCTGCTTTGGTGACTTCAATTTAGCAATCTGTAGGGACAAGGCACAAAATATTGCCGCTCCTCTGGTTGAAAGTTCGACGTGGGAAGGAAAAACACCCTTTGAAGTTCCCAACGGCAACGGCGAATTTTTCAACTTCTTTCCATACTGCCACAACTGTCGCCCAATGGCACAAAATTGGGGACTGGAAAGAAAACTATCATTTATGCCAAAAGGTCTATTGATTATCCAGTATTTTCAGTGGTGGAATTTGTGCCTGAGCGTTGTGCAGAGATTCATCAGGGTGTCGGTCAAAAATCTTGAGATTAATTTGTAGGGTTCGCGTAAGGCTGGTTAATAGCTAAAATCTACAGGAAATGGTAGGGGATCAATTTTATGGCTGGGTATCTGTTCAATTTACCCTACCATATTGTTACCTATATCTCAATACTTTTCGGTTAAGGCAAGAGACGCGATGAATCGCCGTCTCTACAATAATTAGTCTTTGGTAGAGACGGCGATTTAATTTTTTACTTCTGACTCCTGAATTCTGCTGTATTACCTCTTACCATTTTCTCAGTGCAAAATTACGCCTGAGTTCCTATAGCTAGTCGTATTCCCCAGAATAAGATTAAAGTTGCGATCGCCAGCCAGTCACGCCCTTTTAATCGTAAGTCGTGCCACTGGACTCGATGCTCATTCGGACTGGTAAAACCCCGCACCATCATGGCATTCGCCATTTGGTCGGCTCGTAAGAGCAGATTTTCTAAAAGTCTCTCTGCGACTGTCATCCAAACCTTAAATGCTCCTTTTAATCCCAGCTTTTTCCAATTAATCGCCCTTGTCATTACGGAGCGAAATAAGTTTTGCACTTCTTCTAAAACCAAGGGAATGAAGCGCAAGGACAAGGTTAAAGTTAAAGCAATTTCTGTGACAGGCAACTTGAAGCGTCGCAAGGGTTGCATTAAGCTTTCTATGCCAGATGTGATTTCTTCTGGTGCGGTTGTCAGCAGATAGAGGTTGGTACTGTAAATGACAGTAAATATAAGTGTACTTAGGCGTACAGCCAAACTCAATGAGTAACGAGTCACTTTAACCGGGCCTTTGTGAAATAGCACGTAGCTGTATGCTTTTTTCTCGGCTGGTGGCTCTTGAATATTATTAGAGAATGCTTGCTGGGTTAATATTTGTTCATTAGCTGGCAAGCGTGACTGATAATCTACACCCAGTCCATCAGGACTGATGGCTGCGATCGCTAGCACAAAAAACGATAGCATTAATAGCCAACCCATTTGCTGCTGCCATACGCGTCGAGGAATTCTGGCAATCAAGGTGGCAACGATTAATATTACCACCAGCAGCACCCGCCAATTGTTGTTGGCTAAAACATAGCTTGTTAAAAAGCTCATCAACCAGGCGAACTTGACTCGCGGATCGATTTTATGCAGCCAAGTTTGGGGTTGTTCTAAATAAAGTCCAAGTGGCAGCGATCGCAATAAATCCATTTTAGAGTTACGAGTGAGAAATGAAGAGTTAGGAGTTTTGACTTTAACTCATAACTTTTACCTTGTGCCGCTATCAAACTCAAGTAGATAGGGTTCTATAGTTAGCAATTTTGACTTTAACTCATAACTCTTGTACAGACGCGATTCATCGCGTCTTCTAACTTATTTTGACGCGAGTTGCTCTATTAACATTACCACTTTCGGCATCACGGACTTTCTTGCTCCGCCACAGCAAAATAATTGGCGTGCCTTTAAATCCTAGCTGTTGCCGGAATTGCCGTTCAATGTAGCGGCGGTAGTTGTCGTTGAAGCGTTTCGAGTCGTTGACAAATAGTGCGATCGTTGGTGGTTGGCTGCTTACTTGTGTACCATAATAAATCTTCCCTTGACGCCCACCACGGGATGCCGGTGGTGAATGCCAGCTGACGGCATCTGTTAAAACTTCGTTAATAACTGATGTGCTGACACGGCGTTTGTGTGATTCCGCCGCCGTTTTCACCAATTCTAAAATCTTTTCTACCCGTTGTCCTGACAAGGCACTTACAAAAATTGTTTCTGCCCATTCGGTAAAATGTAACCGTGATTGCAGAGTTTTTTCGTAGTCGTAGATTGTGTAAGAGTCTTTTTCGACAGCATCCCACTTATTAACGACGATGATGCAAGCTCGACCTTCTTCGATAATCCGCCCAGCTAATTTTTGGTCTTGCTCGGTGACTCCATCGACGGCATCTATTACTAATAAAACCACGTCAGCGCGACGAATCGCTTTGAAAGCCCGATTAATACTAAAGAATTCTGTGCCGTATTCGATGTGTTTCTTTTTGCGAATGCCGGCAGTATCAATCAAGCGGTAGGTTTGTCCGGCTCGTTCGATGACAGTATCAATAGCATCGCGGGTAGTGCCGGAAATGGGGCTGACAATTGCCCTTTCTTCCCCGACAAAAGAATTGAGTAAGCTCGATTTGCCGACATTCGGGCGTCCCACAATTGCTACTTTGATTTCATTCGTGTCTGGAATATCTTCAATAGCAGGGATGTGATTAACTAACTCGTCGAGTAACTCCCCTGTACCACTGCCATGAATCGCGGAGATGGGGTAAGGTTCGCCCAATCCCAATTCCCAAAACTCGGCAGCTTGCATTAAGCCCTGTTCTGGGGATTCACATTTATTTACAGCTAGTAGGACAGGTAAGGGTTGTTGGCGCATCCATTCGGCAATTTCTAAATCTGCCGAGGTGGGGCCTGTTTGACCATCGACTACAAAAATAGCGCCACAAGCTTCTGCAAGGGCTGTCATTGCCTGTTGGCGAATCAGTGGTAAAAATTCGGTATCATCATTAAAAACTAAACCACCGGTGTCTACCACTAAAAATTCACGACCATTCCAGAAAGCTGGAAGATAAGTGCGATCGCGTGTCACTCCCGGTTCATCATGGACAATCGCCGTTTGTTCCCCGGCGAGTCGATTAACCAGGGTGGATTTGCCCACATTTGGGCGTCCGATAATTGCAACAATTGGCAGTGCCATAAAACCAGGGTAAGTGAGAGGTGTAGTATATCACGTTCCTCCATTTTACTCGCTTTAAACTTGAAGTTTTAATAATTTGCCATCATTTGAGGCGATGTCTACGATGGGCTGTTTGGTAATGCCATACTTTGAAAAATAAAAAAGGTAGGAAGTCCTACCTTTTACCCAAAAAAAGCATTTTGTAACCAAATACCAAATTCAATATCACACACGCTTTTGACGTATCTATTGCAAACCTATGACGAGGATGTGACGTTTAATTTGTAGCTGATTTCGCGATTACTCCCAGTTGCAACCCAGGCGGATAGCTACCTTCTTCCTTGATGCGCTTAATTTCAGCATCGGTTATCTGCAAATTTAACTTTTGTGCCAGCGATCGCACAATATCTCCCCGGTCAATTACACCAGCTACAGCACCAGCAGGAGAAAGGACGGTAATTCTCGGTAACTGCTCATTTTCTAGCTTGTTAATTACCTCAGCGATCGCTGTTGATTCTGCAACGGTAGGTATTTCTGTCAACGGATGCACTATGCTGTGTAAGGTTTCGGTTTCCCATTCACTTCTTTGGGTTAAACGGAAATCGTCAATGGAAACTAGACCCCGGTAACGTCCATCAGAAGCGGCAAAATAAACTTGTGAGGGAGTGGTTTCTAAGAGGTATAAATCGGCAAAGGAACGTAATGTCTGGTCAGCATCAATTACGCGAAAGTCACGAGTCATCGCATCAGCCGCCACCACCTTGAGTAGGCTTTCTTGCAATGTAGTCATGTTGTCATAGGTGTTAGCGTTGCGGACAGCAAACCAACCCAACAGCGCAATCCACAAACCAACTACTAACTCTCTGGTGACGAAATCTACAACAAATCCGAGAGCGATCGCAGCATAACCCAATATTTGCCCAGCCCTTGCAGCCCAGTGTACGGCTTGAAAACGATTACCTGTAATTTGCCATAGTGCTGCTTTTAACACTTGCCCCCCATCTAGAGGTAAGCCGGGAATCAGGTTAAATAGAGCCACCACTAAGTTAATTCTCGCTAAATCTCCAACCATGACACTGAGGGGATTCGTATCAGGTATTACAATAGCTGCCAGACGGAGCAGGACAAATAGGATGATACTTACCAAAGGCCCAGCGATCGCTACTTGAAAGGCTTTGAAAGGAGTTTTAGATTCTTCTTCAATGGCAGCAATCCCGCCAAACATAAATAGGGTAATTGAATTAACTCTAATACCTTGCGATCGGGCTACCAAGCTATGACCCAACTCATGTAACAATACCGAAGCAAATAGCAGCAGTGCCATAACTATTCCAGCACTCCAAGCTATAACAGGCCCCCATTCCTGATAAGCTACCCCAAAATTCAGGGTTGCCAACCCTAAAATTACAAACCATAACGGGTCTAAAAACAGGGGAATTCCAAATAATGACCCAATTCTCCAATTTGTTTGCATTACATTGCCCTAAAACTAGATATCGTCAGTACTTTTTATACCGAATTACTACATTTATTCCTATACACATCTATGGTTGAGTATCAATTTGGTAGTAACAAATGACGAAATGCTCTTATTTCTAGAATAGACAATTAATGCCTGTCAGCAACACTCTTGAATTGGGAATTGGGCATGGGGCATAAGTTATTTCTTGCCTACTCCCCCTGCCCAAAATCGGTTTTAGAAGTTTTGCATTGATAGCGGGGTTACAAGTAACACCTCTGTCATCACAAAACTATAGACGACCGATGTTAGTCAGTCCTAAAACGATGCCAACGCCAATAATATGACCAAAAGCCATCGCAGCAACGAATGTTGGAATACTAATCGGCAGAATAGGGAACTTGGGGCCAACTAGGGGTTTTTCAATCCTAGTACTTAGTAAAACCATTACTAAGCTGCTGATGCTGATGATGATTCCTACTGTGGGATTCCACGCAGGTGTTGCGGGAACAGTTTCAGCTGCTGCTAATAAAATAGAGGAAATCAAGCTTTTGTCTCCTAAATGGAAAAGTTAATGTAGACCTACAAGATTATAAAATTACAAGGCCCAAAAATTTTTTAGATAGTTTAGACTTTTCTGATAATTAGTTTAAATTTGTTAAATATTCATGCGCGTTAAGATTTGCGGTATCACTCAACCACAGCAGTCTATAGCGATCGCCTCTCTAGGCGCAACGGCACTAGGATTTATTTGTGTGCCAAACTCACCTCGTTACGTAACTACATCCCAAATTCGGGCAGCAGTGGCAGAACTCTCGGCAAATATTGACACAATTGGGGTTTTTGCCAACGCTAGTATCGCTGAAATCAGTCAGATAGTTGCTGATTCTGGATTAACTGGTGTACAGTTACACGGAGATGAATCATCAGATTTTTGCTACCAATTGCGTCAAGCTTTACCCAATATTGAAATTATTAAAGCACTGAGAATTCGTAGTCTTGAGCATCTTGACACAGCAGATGATTACACCAAATACGTCGATACTTTGCTACTTGACGCCTACCATCCGCAACAACTGGGTGGTACAGGCAAAACTTTAGATTGGACGATGCTAGAGCAATTTAGCCCTAGTTGTCCTTGGCTTTTAGCAGGAGGATTAACAGCTGATAATATTGTGGAAGCCCTAAATCAGGTTAATCCTAGCGGCATTGATTTATCTAGTGGTGTGGAACGGACACCTGGAGATAAGGATTTAGATAAAGTAGCACTGCTATTTCACAGTCTGAAGAACATTGAGTTACTTAGAAGTTAGGAGTCATCAGTTGTAAATT
The DNA here is from genome assembly GCF_056620565.1 of Nostoc sp. LEGE 12454. Classification (NCBI taxonomy): domain Bacteria; kingdom Bacillati; phylum Cyanobacteriota; class Cyanophyceae; order Nostocales; family Nostocaceae; genus Nostoc; species Nostoc sp. LEGE 12454. The sequence goes on along the minus strand of NZ_JBWQXL010000033.1, from coordinate 38,368 downwards.
AACTCCTAACTCCTAACTCAGCACGGGCTAAACGCCCCGCTACCGCTAACAGCACTCAGCACTTAAAAGAATGCTGGTTGGTGGCGAATCAAGTTAAAAAATTCTTCGCGGGTTTTGTGTTCCTCTTGGAACGCACCAATCATTGCGCTAGTGACAGTCCAAGAACCTGGTTTCTGAACGCCACGCATTACCATGCACATGTGGCTAGCTTCCATCACTACAGCAACGCCTTGAGGTTCTAGGACGGTCTGGATTGCTTCGGCAATTTGACGAGTTAGTCTCTCTTGTACTTGTAAGCGACGGGAATACATCTCAACAATGCGGGCCAGCTTACTCAATCCGACAACTTTTTGGTTGGGAATATAAGCAACGTGCGCTCTACCCATAAATGGCAGCATGTGGTGTTCGCACAGACTAAAGAAGTTAATATCTCTAACAAGTACCATCTCGCTATGCCCTTCATCAAAGATGGCATCGTTAACGAGTTCTTCAAGAGATTGGGTGTAGCCACTGGTCAGAAACCGCATTGCCTCGGCTACTCGTTTGGGTGTTTTCAGGAGTCCTTCGCGTTCGGGGTCTTCGCCAACTCCCAATATTAGTGTCCGCACGGCGTCCTTCATTTCCTCCAGATGTTCCTCTTTTGGTGGGGACACATCTGCTTGTCGCCCGTTGTGGGTGTTGCGATCGGGTCTAGGAGTTATGGCTTCTGCCAAATCGGGAATCAGAGGCGATTGAGAGCAATTGGAACCGTTGGAACTAGCAATAGTCATGATTCAGTCTTGGTTATGGTTTTAATTTAGTTATGAGTTATGAGTTATGAGTTAAAAATTCTAACTCCTAACTCCTAACTTCTAACTTCGCAATTAGAGTGCGCCAGCGCTGGGCATCAAGATTAATTCATCAATCACTGCCTGTTGTGGTAACAGAACTGTATGGAGAATTGATTGAGCCACAATTTCCGGGGTTAACATTTTAGAACGGTCTAAGTTGACATGGACTGTTTCTGTATCCCAAAGTTCGGTATTGACTGCGCCGGGACAAATAGCTGTGACACGAATGCCGTGAGTGCGTTCTTCTTGTGCCAGGGTTTGAGAGAGGGCTATCAAACCAGCTTTGCTGACGCTGTATGCTCCCCAACCAGGAAAGGGTTGCTTGGCGGAAATTGAGGCGATGTTGATAATTGTGCCTGTGCCCCGATCGCGCATTGAAGGCAAAATCCCCACAATGCACTGAAACACGCTGGTAAGATTCAAGTCAATTACCTGCTGCCAGCCTTCTAGGGGAATTTCGCTCAAAGCGCCTGTATAGGCGATGCCAGCATTGTTTACCAGAATGTTTATATCACCAAAGTCAAGGGCGATCGCTTGGATCTTGTCTTTGACTTCGGAGATCCGCGCTAAATCTACAGCGTAAGCTTTCGCTTCCACCCCAGTATGCTCTACGGCTTCTCTTACCGCCTCCAATTTATCCAAAGAACGGCTGACTAAGGCGACATCTATTCCCGCTTTCGCAAAGGCTAAAGCCGTTGCTTTCCCAATTCCACTACTTGCCCCAGTAATTAGGGCGCGTCGTTTTTGCTCAACACTCATGGTGTCTCCCAATTTTTTGGCAGTTCCCAAAACCTATTACCATCCAATTATTCACACTTCTCGGTTTGGATAGATTAAAGGAATCTAAAAATATGATGATTTTCATTAGGCAAATGCTATGATGCAGCACAACATTCCCCATATTGTGGGTTTTAGCAGTGAAGACAACAAGTTGTTGCCTGGAAAACCACGCCGTACATTTAAATTAGATTATTTACATAAGACAAAACCCACTCAATCAAATTGAGTAGATTTGCCAAACATGCAAATGCCTATGGCTAGATTGTTAAAAATCTTTAAGCACATAGGCAATTATAGCATTGCTGCTTTACTAATCAATCATTATGCAGTGCCGTTAGTGGGCAACTTCTGTAAAAACACCAATTTTGCGGAATTTTTCATAGCGCAGTTGGCGGCGTTCTGGAGCGGTTAAACGATTGAGTTCGTCTAAATTTTCCATCAGCACTTGCTTGAGAGTGGTAGCGGCTTTTAAGGGGTCGGAATGAGCGCCACCAGTGGGTTCAGGCAGTATTTGATCGATAATTCCCAACTTTTTCAGGTCATGGGAAATAATTTTTAGCGCCACAGCGGCTTGGGGAGCTTTACCAGCATCTTTCCACAAAATTGCAGCGCAGGCTTCGGGAGTGGCGACGGTATAAACGGAGTGTTCAAACATGAGTAGGCGATCGCCTACACCAATGCCGAGTGCGCCACCGGAACCACCTTCACCGATAACTGTGCAGATAATTGGCACATCTAAGCAAAACATTTCCCGTAAGTTGTAAGCGATCGCTTCTCCTTGACCTTGGTGTTCTGCTTCTACCCCAGACCAAGCTCCCGGTGTGTCAATAAAGGTTAGTATCGGCATACTAAACTTGTTGGCGTGTTCCATTAACCGCATAGCTTTGCGATAGCCACCAGGGTAAGGCATTCCAAAGTTACGGGCAATATTGTCTTTAGTATCGCGCCCTTTTTGATGACCCAACATCACCACAGGTTGCCCACTCAGACGACCAACACCACCAACTAAAGCCGGATCGTCACCACCACAGCGATCGCCATGCAATTCCATCCATTCATCACTAATTGCCTGAATGTAATCGAGAGTACTAGGGCGACGCGGATGACGAGCGACTTGCAATCGCTGGGACGGGGATAGACTAGTGAAAATTTCCTCACGTAGTTGCATGGCGCGTGCTTCTAGTTGACGAATTTGACCAGAAACATCAACGCCATTTTCTTCTGCAAGTTGCCGAATTTGATCGATTCGGGTTGCGAGTTCTGCTAGGGGCTTTTCAAAATCTAACAGTAGCGGTTTACGCTCGGTAGTTGCCATCGTAGGGGTTATAAGTACGAGTTATAAGTTATCTATCCTTTGTCCTTTGTCTTTTGTCTTTTGTCAGTTGTCCTTTGTCCTTTGTCCTTTGTCCTTTGTCAGTTGTCCTTTGTCCTTTGCAAATAACAAATGACTAATAACTAATGACTAATGACAAATGACTAATGACAAATGACCAATGACCAATGACTAAACCAGCAGCGGTCTAAATCCATGTTTCACTGATACCTTACCAATCTGCTCCATTTTGTCTACGGTAATCTGATTCCGTCCCCACGAAAAGTTCGTGTATAACTTCTCAAATTCCAACAGCATTGATTCGGCAAAACAAGCAAACAGCTGGCGGGCTGGCACGTCCATATTGACGATTTTCATAATTTTCCAGTCAATATCCAGGGAATGCTCGACAATCCCACCATTTAACACAAATACACCAGGATGCTGAACTTTTGTTGCTAAGTTTTTAGGATAGCCGCCATCAATCAATAAACAGGGTTGTTTCAAAGTGGTCGGGTCAATTTCTACGCCTCTGGGCATACTAGCAACCCAAACTACAACGTCAGCTTCAGGCAGTGCTTCTGTCAAACCCATGATTTTTCCTCGCCCCAGTTCGCCTTGCAGTTCTTTGAGGCGTTCTTGGTCGCGGGCGATCAACAAAAGTTCTTTGACATCTGTTTTCGCATCTAGCCAACGGGTGACTGCACTACCAATATCCCCAGTTGCCCCACATATAGCAACAGTGGCTTTTGACAGATCGATTCCCAATTGTTTTGAGGCTTCTTCCACCTGCTTACAAATAATGTAGGCAGTATGTGTGTTTCCTGTGGTGAAGCGTTCAAACTCTAGTTTAATGTTGCGGACTTGGCTAAACTGGTCTAACTTAAAGTTTTCAAAAATAATCGAGGAAAATCCGCCTAAAGCTGTAATGTTAATACCATGCTTTTGTGCGTGAGCCATCGCGTTGAGGATTTTGCGCGTCGCGGCTTTGATGCGCCTACTGGCCAGCATCTCTGGCAAAAAGCAAGATTCTACATACCGTCCTTCAATTTTTTGCCCAGTTACACTGGTGACAATAATGGTATCGACAATTTGCGGTGGGGCGCTACACCAAAAGTCTAGCCCTTGATCGGCATATTCTGGATATCCCAATTCTTTAGCTACCGATTGAGCGTGTTCTAAACTAGTCAGATGTCCAATTAGACCAAACATGTAGTGATTATTAGGCTTGTGCTGTCTTGAGGCGTGGAATATGTTAAATGGTTCAGCAGTCCTGAGTCCTAAGTCCTGAGCTTTGAAGTTCTGATAAATTTGAACTACTCAGCACTCTTGTACAGACGCGATTAATCGCGTCTGTACTCAGCACTCTATTTAAGCGGCTATGAGTCCGTAGGCTGACAAGCGCATGATATCGCGAGTCGTGAAGCCTATGTTACTTAATGCTTCACCGTATTGAATCATAAAGTCTTCTACTAAAGCATCTTTCTCCATTGCCATTGTGTGGGCATCACCCTCTACTTGGTTAAGCATTCTCCAGACTATAGGTAAGTTCTGGCGATTTGCAAGTTCAAGTTCAGCTTTGGATTCTGTAAAATTTTCTTTCAACCAAACTTCTCCAAAGTTGAGGTGGCTATACTCATCTTTTACTACTCCCTCCGTGATTTTGCGGGCAAAAGCGTCGGCAACGGGGATGTAAATGTTATATGCTGCGATCGCAAAACATTCGATAATCAAAGACTGAATCAACAGACAAGTGACGACCTTACCTTCCGCTGCTGCTGTTTGGAAATTCTGGTGTAGTCCCGAGAAAAATTCTTTGGCAAATTGCAAATCTGGGGTGACTTCCAAATTGCGCCCACAAGCTTCAAATCCTTTCTTGTGGCGGCTTTCCATCTTGGAGAGGCGAATCAATTCATCATGAGATTCTGGCAGCAGTTCGGCTAATGTGATGTAATTTTCATGGGCTTCTTGTTCCCCTTCAATCACGATCGCATTAATCCGGCTATAAGCATCTTTGTATGTTTCGCTCTTGAAATCTAATTCTTTAAATTGGTCTGCAAGCTGCTGCATGGTTATGTTTACTCCTGTAAACTTGAATTATTTGACACCAAGATTGATTTTCCCTATGAACTGAGGGTAACAATTACTGTGGTTTAATTTAACTTAACAAATAGACTATGTTTATAGATTAATTGTTGCTGGGGGCAATGCTCTAGTACTAGCGAAATAAATGCTTTGCATCTCAAGTTATGTCTAAACCAAACCCGAATCTGAAATCTGGCGATTTTTTGAGCCTAGTAATCTTACTGCTAGGGGCATTTATAGTTTTACTACCACTGTTTGTGGTCTTTCTCACCTCCTTTGCACCGACATCCGCCAGCCCAGAAAATTTGTTCAAAAATAACTGGTCTTTAGCAAATTACCGCGTTGCGTGGCAACAAGGAAAATTTTTGCTGGCGTTTGCTAATTCTACCTTGGTAGCGATCGCTGTGACGGCGTTTCAGATTGTCACTTCTGCTTTGGCTGGTTACGCCCTAGCACGATTGAAGTTTCGGGGACGCCAAGCACTGCTATTAGTCGTTTTAGCAACTTTAGTGATTCCCTTTCAGTTATTGGTGATTCCTATCTTTTTGGTATTGAAGTGGGGACACCTGATAAATACATACTGGGCGCTGATTTTACCCACTGCGGTTAGCGGATTTGGGATTTTCTTATTACGCCAGTATTTCCAGACAATTCCTGTAGAGTTAGAGGAAGCCGCAGCGATAGATGGGGCGAACCGACTGCAAATTTTGTGGCGGGTGATGTTACCTTTAGCTCGTCCGGCCTTGGTGACGTTGTTTTTGTTCACCTTCATCGGTGAGTGGAATGATTTGTTTAAGCCTCTAGTATTTACCACAAGACCAGAATTAAGGACAGTACAACTAGCGTTGGCTGAGTTTCAGGAGCAATTTACGAATAATTGGCCTTTGATGATGGCAGCAGTAACAATAGCCACAGTGCCAGTGATGGTATTATTTCTCATCGGTCAGCGTCAATTTCTTCAGGGTATTGCTGCGACAGGGATTAAGAATTAGTGGGGAAGCCGGTAAATGGAAGCCCGATTTTAGTTCCTAGACGAGATGCCCACTCTACAATAAATAATTTGAATTGGTGCGATCGCAAAATCAGCTGCAAAGAAAATCCCGCAGGGAAACATGAACTTTTATGACACTCAGCGTAATCATTGCTAACTAAACTGAAGCAATAATTATACACATCCCGTCAGGAACGAAAATACTCATGAGTTCTCAACAAGTTATAGACCCTGAAATATTACAGCAGTTACAAGAAGAGATTCAGCAGAAAATGGATGAAAGCCTAGAAAACGCTGACTTACATTCAGTGCTTGAAAAGTACGGCTTATTAGAATATAGAGTCTTGAGAATTCATTGGCAGTGTAATCTCGATCCCAATCAACTCAAATCTGATGATGCAGGTAATGAACAGCAACCCAATGCATTATTGCCAGAAACTCCAAGACCTTCAATACCAGAAATTGTGTTAGTCAAAAAAGCATTGTGTATCCCTTGCCCATCAACTGGCAGCCCTTTAGGCTGTTACTGCTAAATAATTTAATCTTCAGACTACAAAGAGTTTATTCTAGTGAATGTAAAAATACTAAACTTTGCATTTATGTAGTAGTTAGGCTACAAAGATAACATCAGCGTACTAACATCACTACTTAGCAAAAAGCAGTATTTTAATAAACTCTGATGTTTTGAGCGCCAGTTTTTCATGTCTCAAAATCGAAGCAGTTGCCACTGGAAGTTAGGAATAGTGAGTACTTTAGTAATTGCTAGAGTGCTCACTTTTGCTGAGAGTTTTGCCTTAGCTCAAATTCAAAAAGATGCCACACTTGGATCTGAAAGTTCAATCATTACACCACAGCTAATCAATGGTCAGCCTATAGACCAGATCGATGGTGGAGCAGTTCGTGGTACAAACCTGCTCCACAGCTTTGAAAAATTTTCTATCTCTGCGGGAAGGACAGCCCATTTTAACAATGCAATCAATATTCAGAACATCATCAGTCGGGTGACAGGCAATTCTGTTTCTAATATAGATGGCATTCTCAAAGCTAACGGTACAGCCAACGTATTTTTGATTAATCCTAACGGCATTGTTTTTGGATCTAATGCTTCTTTAAATATTGGCGGTTCATTTGTGGCTAGTACGGCGAGTAGTTTTAACTTTGCTGATGGTATAAAGTTTAGTGCTACATCTGGTCAAACTACACCTCTACTCACAGAAAGTGTTCCTATAGGTTTACAATTCGGAACAAATGCTCGACCTATCCGCAATCAATCCCAAGCAAGTCCCAATAATGCAATTAATACCTTTGGACAAGGTGTTGGTCTACAAGTGCAGCAAGGCAAAACCTTAGCACTGATAGGTGGTGATATAACGCTAGAGGGCGGAAATTTAACGGCAAGTGGGGGAAGAATTGAGTTAGGAAGCGTTGCTGGCAATAGTTTGGTTAGTCTGAATTCAACAAATCAGGGTTGGGCGCTAGGATATGAGGGTGTTCAAAATTTTCAGAATATCGAACTCACCCAGCAAAGTGAGATTCCATCTACTGTAGATACCAGTGGCAAAGGTGGCGGTAATATCCACCTGCAAGGACAACGAGTACTGGTAACTGACGGTTCACAAATTTTGGCTTTTACCCTGGGAGCGCAACCAGGAGGAAATTTAACAGTGAACGCTTCCGAGTCTATAGAACTTGGACTAAATGCGTTCTTGTCTACTGGAACTTTCGACACTGGAAACTCTGGAAATATAAATATTACTACTAAAAAGTTGATTGCCAAAGATGGAGCGCAAGTCTTAATGTTCAATGTTGGTTCGGGATTGGCCGGGCAATTGACCATTAACGCCTCAGATTCCGTAGAACTAATCGCAGGCATCCCCATTTCTCCTTTGCCAGATGGTAGTGATTTAACATCCAGTGGATTATTTAGTGCAACTTATGGCGCTCAAAATGCTGGCACCATAACAATTAATACTGGAAAGTTACGTATCGAGGGAGGGGCAGCAATATCAACAAGTTCTGAGGGTGTACTTAGGCGTTTTTCTAATCAATTTATACCAGCTACAGGAAATGGAGGAGATTTGATAGTGAACGCCTCTGAGTCCGTAGAATTAATGGGAACCTCAGCAAACGGTTCTAGGCTCAGTAGCTTGTTTGCTGGGACTCAAGGGACTGGAAATGGCGGTAACTTGACCCTAACTACAGGGCAATTGATTATCAAAGATGGGGCGGCAATAACTGTCAGCAGTGAAGCTCGAAAAAATGTTAACTATCAAGGCGGTGTACCCAATTTAGGTCTAGCAGGCGAACTCAATATAAGCGCTCGTTCCATCCTGCTGGATAAAGGAAAACTCACATCTAATAGTGAGTCAGGTAAGGGCGGTGACATTGGGGTACAGGTGCGGGACTTATTACTGATGCGTCGCAACAGTCAAATCTCTACTAATGCCGGAGGTGATAAAACTGGCGGTAATATCACCATCAATGCACCTAATGGCTTCCTCGTCGCCACTCCTTTCGGAAATAGCGATATTACCGCTAACGCTAACTTTGGCTCTGGTGGTAAAATCGCGATCGCCGCTAAAAATACCTTTGGGTTTGTGTCACGCACCCGTGCAGAGGTGGAGAGGCTCGATCCAAAAGATATAAACCCGAATAACATCCCAACAAGTGACATCACTGCATTTTCTCAGCAAAATCCTTCATTAAGTGGCACTGTACAAATCAACTCACCGGATGCTGACCCCAGTAAAGGATTAGTGGAACTACCTGTAAATCTGGTTGATGCTTCGCAGCAAATTGCTGCTGGTTGTAGTTCTGGTGGAGAAATAGGAAGAAGTTCATTTGTTACTACAGGGCGTGGAGGAATACAAGCCGATCCTACAGAGCCATTGATAGCTGATGATGCAGTGTTGGCAGATTGGATCGCACTCCCTCCAGAGAGTCAGAATCGGGCTGAGGGTATTCAGAAAAGAGCGGTTATTCAGGCGCAGCGAAATACAGAAGAAAAATCACAGAAGGTTAATTCTGTCAATGAGCCTACTCAAATTGTAGAAGCCCAAGGCTGGGTAGTGGATGCTAATGGAAACGTGGTTCTGGTTGCTCAAGTACCTACTGCATCGCCCCATAACTCCTCGCTCGTCGCTACATCTTGCGGTGCTAATTAAAATTTGAGATTCTCATAACTTTTGTTGGTGCGTTCGCGTAGCCCATCGTAGACATCGTTTCTTTGCAATGAACTTTATTATATGAGCGATCGCTAAACTCAGGTGTGGTGCCTTGGTATAGCCTGCGTAGACATCGCTGCTTTGCAATGAGCTTTATACAAGCGTATAGCCTTAATCAAACGTGAGTTCGACGGATAGAAAACGGCAAAAAGCTTGCTAGATATGAAACATGAGAAACTGAGCGACTTGCCTTGACTTGTGCCGACGTGAAATGGGATAAACAAGACAAGCTTAAAGTAAACAGCGTTCAATCGTCGCTACAACTGATTGAGAAAGAGTATCGAAGTCGTAACCACCTTCTAAGCCAAACAGAATTTTACGAGTTAGCCCCAAACAATAATCAGTAAATAAAGCGTAGTCTTCTGGCTGTAAATTAATACTTGCCAAAGGATCTTCTGCATTGGCATCGTAACCAGCACTCACAATTAGTAAATCTGGCTGGAAGTTCGCTAAAAACGGTACTACCTGTTTTTCAAATAGTGGTTGATATATTGCAATATCACTACCAGGGGGTACTGGTAAATTTAATACGTTATTGTGAAAACCTCGTTCTGTCGATCTTCCCGTACCGGGATAGCATGGGTACTGATGTAGAGAACAGTAGGCGATGCGTGCTTCAGTTTCCACGATCGCCTGAGTACCATTACCATGATGTACATCCCAATCAAGGATGGCGACGCGGTTAATTCCAGGTTGTTCTAAAGCAAATAAAGCGGCGATCGCGGCATTAGAAAATAAACAAAAGCCCATCCCTGCATCACTTTCAGCATGATGTCCTGGGGGACGCGCTAGTACAAAAGCTGGATTAGCCGACTCTAAGACAACCTCAACTCCATCCAACCATGCACTGACTGCCAACAATGCCACATCATAACTGCGTGGGGAAACTGGCGTATCTCCATCCAAAGGGCCGCCGCCACTAGAAGCGATTTGCCACAGTTTTTTGATGTATGCTGGGCTATGTGCTCTAACCAACGAAGACATCAGCGATGGCTGTTCTGATGCTGGTGTAGGCAAGTGCCAGGTGATTTTATCAGCAAATGTAGCTGCTTTTAGGGCATTGGCGATCGCACTTAAACGTTCTGGTTTTTCGGGATGGTATTTTCCAGTCTTGTGATCTAAAAATTCGTCGGAATATATGACTGGTAGCATAGGACGAAAAAGGTCGGCAGCAAGACAATGAATTTTATTGTATCCTCACTGGTACAAAGAGTTTTCCCTTGTACTAAATCTTTGGTCGTTTACTTTCGAGGACTTCTGTTGCTTTCTGTTCAGGAAGTGGGCGGTAGAATAAAAAGCCCTGTACCTCCTCGCAGTTGATAGATTTCAAGAATTCCAATTCCTCTTCTTTCTCTACCCCTTCGGCTGTTAACTTTAATCCCAAACTGTGTCCCAAGGTAACTATGGCCTGGATAATATGAGCTACTTTGGCATCCTGCGTCAAATATTGAATGAAAGATTTATCTATTTTCAGATTGTGGAGTGGCAAAAGTTGTAGGCGCGAGAGCGAGGAATGACCTGTACCAAAGTCATCAATGGAGATGTAAATACCCATCTGCTGTAGCTCCTCTAAAACCCTTCTGGTAAAACCCAAGTCCTCAATCGCTGTGGTTTCCATAATTTCTAATTCTAAAAAGCGCGGCTCCAGACCCGTTTGTTCTAAAACCTTAGCTATAGTCTCTACCAATTTGGGTTGGCGGAACTGCTTCAGAGAAAGATTGACAGCGATCTTAATCGGTGGCAATCCAGCATCTTGCCATGCTTTATTTTGGCTACAGGCCGTCTGTAAAGTCCATTCGCCGATGGGGACAATTAATCCACTTTCTTCGACCAAGGGAATGAATACACTGGGGGCGACCAATCCCATCTCTGGGTGCTGCCAACGCAACAGAGCCTCCATACTAGTAATTTCTCCTGTGGCAATGTTCACGCGAGGCTGATAGTAAAGCTTAAATTCATTGCGTTCTAGGGCATAGCGCAAGCTCTTTTCTAAAGTCAATAGTTCAGGATTTTTAGCACTCAGAGAAACACTGTAAAATTGGTAGTTATTCCGCCCTTTGTCTTTGGCGTAGTACAAAGCAGCATCTGCGTGCTGGATTAGTGTTTCGGTGTCAGGGCTGTTGCTATCAAGTAAGGCAATACCGAGGCTAGCAGTTACATAAAGTTCATGCTCTTGGAGATGAAAAGCATCCTCTAAGGCTTGTAAGATTCTCTGCGCCACCAAAGTTACCTCTTCAATATCATTGACTCGTGGGAGTAAAATAGTAAATTCATCGCCTCCCCAACGGGCTACAGTGTCTCCACCTCTGAGTGAGTCTTTTAATCTTTGAGAGACGCTTTGTAACAATTGGTCTCCCAGAGTGTGCCCCAGAGTATCATTAATGACCTTGAAGCGATCCAAATCGAGGAAGATCACAGCTAAACTTTCGCCATTGCGAGTGGCGTTGGGCAGAGTTTTACTGAGCAGCTCGTTAAATAGGAGACGATTGGGCAACCCTGTCAGCAAGTCATGGAGGGCTTGATAGCGAATCTTTTCTTCTACTTGCTGACGCTGCCGCGCACCAATGATACTGGCGGCCATGGTCAAAAGAGTAGATTCTTCATGCTTTGACCAATGACGTTCAAAGGTGCAGTCTGCCAAGCCAAGATACCCCCAGAAATCATTATCCAAGCGAAGAGGTACCAAGAGAAGGGATTTAATGCCATCTCGAATCAGGAATTCTTGTTCGGCGACAGGAAATTTTTGAGTGATGCCGCTAATCGACTGGCCGCTAGAGAGAACTGTGTACCAACGGGCTAATTCAGGAGCTTGATAAAGCTGATTCTGCCAATGGTGGTAGGTAGATTCAATCTTAGATTGTGTCCATTCAAACCGTAGGCTGACTGCCATTTCCTCTGTAATAGGATGGAGATGGTTCTGAAACAGATAGGCACGATCTGCCTTGGCAGCTTCACCCACTACAGCTAGAGCTAGATCGATACCAGTTTCGTAATTCATTTCTCCTAGCAAATAATTGGCAGCTTCTGCAACTGCTTGTAGCAAGCGATCGCGCTGGCGCAGTTCGGCTGTAGCTTGCTTTTGCTCTGTAATATCTCTAATAATAAAAGTTCTAATTAAATCACTTTCCGGAAGATAGAGAACGGATTGTTCAAAAACTTCCGTACCTACTTCCACCTCTCGCACAAAAGAATTGTTTTCTAGATTGTTAACTCCAATCAACAGTCCCGTTAAAATTGGGTGTTCTGTCCCAACTTCCCTAAGATTGGGAAACTTGATAGCTGCGGCTGGATTGAGATACGTAATTCTTCCCTCGAAATCCATCTCAATAATTGGATTGGGAATGAGTTCAGGAAAGGATGCTAGGCGAGCTAGAGCAGACTCACTAGCTGCTTCAAAGCTGGGATCGATGGCTAAAGTTTGAAACGGATTGGCAGGACTGGCTTGCTCTGATAAAAAACCAGATAAGTCTTCAACATCAAAAGATTCAGAAAATGCTTGTTCGGAAATGTTGGAAATAGCATAATATTTAGCCTGAGCTTTATTACTGCCAAAAGCTATGATATCTCCATGCCTAAGATTATGAGAAAAGCATTTAGTGCCATTTACAAATAAGCCATTAGTACTTCCTTTCCCCTTATAGTTACCATCAATAATCTGGAAGCCGTATTGGTCAGTTTCTGGAACAGTGACTCGCAATAAAATTGCATGTTGCATTGATACCGATCGGGAAGCCAAGACAATAGTGTTTGCAGGATGCCGCCCCAGAGAATAAGTAGTCTCTCGCAAGGGGACAGTTCGCCGCCCTTCTAGGTCTTGGATGACCAACAGATGGCGTATTTTTTCCCGCTCATTTCCTTGCATGGCTGTTCCTCAAATTTCTCATATAATTAATATTTATGTCTTAGTCTGAAAAAGACTGCTCCTATAAGTCCAGAATTTCAGGCTGCACTTATGGGAAAACTTGCTCAATCAAAGTTCTCACCATCTGCGTAGGCGAGCATTTACCGCAGGCATTGCAAAATTGGTATGAGGGTGTAAACGAGCCTTTACCTTCATGATTGACCGCACTCAGCGCTAACGGAACTCAGCACTCTTCTTTTTATAGAATGAGTTGGCTAATTGTTCAATCAGTTTTTGTAGTAGAAATTATAGTTTTTTCTCTACTCATAGATAAGTTATAAACTTTGTTCCTTCGTCTATATCATCTAACCTTGTCTTTCTTAGGATACCCAGATTAACAATTCAAAATTAAAAGTTCAAAATTGTACCCTTTATAAAATACCTAATCTCCAACCTCATAAACTTAGAGACTTTTTATGTCCTATATATAGATTATTAGTCCAAGAACTTAGGGATATAAGATAGAGAGGTATGTTTAACTTTTCCTTCCCCTGATAATGGGGTTGAAAAAGTGAGCATTAGTTAAGCATGGTTAATGAGTACGAATTCATACCTATTATTTACAATCGAATGCTGAAAGTAAGTGTTTTGAGCATTGGATGAGCATTTTAGAGAGAGTGAAGGCTGAAAGTGTTGATATTATGTCGGTTTATCGTAATCTGCAAGAAACTCACTTAAATCGTGCCCGCGCCAGTCTCAGACAAGCGCTTTCTTGGTATGGATATCTTCGCAAGTCAGGACAGTTATCATCTAACCCAGAATTAGTAGGTTTGATGAAACCAGAATTGGAAGCTTTGAATGCCACACTCAACAAGCTGGATTCAAACGTCATTAGAATTGCCGTCTTTGGTTTGGTGAGTCGAGGAAAGTCAGCAGTTTTAAATGCCTTGTTGGGAGACAAGATTTTGCAAACTGGGCCCCTGAATGGTGTCACCCAATGGCCCAGGTCCGTGCGCTGGCAGCCCAGTGAGAAGGTACTAGTAGAGTTAATTGATACCCCTGGATTAGATGAAATTGAGGGGGAGTCACGGGCGGATATGGCACGAGAAGTAGTACATCAGGCGGATTTGATTTTGTTTGTCGTGTCTGGTGACATCACGCGCACTGAGTATCAAGCGCTGCTGCAATTAAGGCGATCGCAAAAACCCCTGATTTTAGTGTTTAACAAAATAGACCTCTACCCAGATACAGACCAAGGAGCAATTTACCAAAATTTACAACAACTGGGTGCAGGGCATCCTGAAGCAAAGCCTCTACTACCTGATGAAATTGTGATGGTGGCAGCGGAACCAGCAGCAATGGAAGTCCGCGTTGAATGGCCTGATGGGCGTGTCACTTATGAATGGGAAACACCACCACCGCAAGTAGACGAACTCAAAGAGATAATTCTGAATATTCTGAATCGGGAAGGGCGATCGCTTCTGGCTTTAAATGCACTGATCCAAGCACGGGATGCAGAAGCCGCGATCGCTCAAAAAACCATCGATTTACGCGAAAAGGAAGCCGAAGAAATTATTTGGCAATTTACCAAATACAAAGCTTTAGCAGTAATGCTCAATCCCATCGCCTTCTTAGATATCCTTGGCGGAACTGTTGCTGATTTAGCTTTAATTCGCGCTCTCGCTAGATTGTATGGTTTGCCGATGACTAGCTATGAAGCCGGGAAAATTTTAAAAACGATTTTATTTAGTTCTGGCGGCTTGCTACTTGGAGAGTTAGGTAGTAGTTTTGTTTTGGGTTTAGGTAAAAGTACGGCTGCAATCGCCAGTGGTGACAATCCCAGCAATATTACTGCTTTTGCTAGCAGTGCGATCGCTCAAGCTGGTATCGCAGGTTATGGCGCATATTCCGTTGGCAAAGCTGCTCAAGTCTATCTCGAAAAAGGCTGCACTTGGGGACAATTAGGTGCTAGCAGCGTCATTCAAGAAATTCTCTCTCAAGTCGATCAAAATACAATACTGTATCGTTTGCGACAAGAGTTAAACATAAAGTATTGAGAATAATTAAAAACTGCTATCTTTTTGTTACCGTTTATAAGCGTTTATCAACTTCTATCAAAGTCTTCTGACAATTAACTGACATTCTCAATTTGGGATGCAAGATTGAGAACATGACCACCTCTGCTTGCGATCGCAACTAGTGGAATTCCCGTACCTTTTTTAATCAAAAAATGACAAGAGGGTAATCCCACTCAATTTTGCGAAAAAGATGGCGGTGTTTACCACTACCTCTTGTGGGAAGCCTATCTAAACTAGAAATGCGAGCTGATTGAGGTCATTAAAAGCTCGCAGCTAATAACTCTGTCTGTAAATTAAAGGTGAAAGTATCATGACAACTACCCTAAAATTTGAAATTGCTGGGGCGGCAACTCTTGAAGAAGCCATTACTAATGCCATTACTGAAGCCCGGACAACTTGCGATCTAGATGGCAGCAATTCTGCTGGTTGTGCTGTAGCCTGGGACATTGTAGAAGAATTGCAAGCCGAAAAATCTCATCAACACCAAGCAAAATCCAAGAAAACCTCTTTGGAAAATTACTGCGATCGCCATCCAGATTCCGTAGAATGTCTAATCTACGACCTTTAATAAGCAAGAATTCAGGAGTCAGGAGTCAGAATTCAGTATGAATTGGAGTCCGAGTGGAGATGATTACGTGGGTTAAAGTCCCCCACTAATTGATTCTGAATTCTGCATTCTTCTTTAACTCTTGCGTAAATCAGTTGTTGCTGATTGCGTTATTTGCTTAATTGCCTCTAAATCAAGTGGTGGTGTTTCACTTTCCATTGCCAACCACAAAAGATATTCGATATTCCCAGCCGGGCCAACGATCGGCGACCAAGTTAAGCCTTTGTATTTCCATCCTAATTCGTGGGCAGCTTGCAACACCTGGAAAATGGCATCAGCTTGGTCGTTTGGATCGCGTACAACACCTTTTTTACCCACACGGGATCTGCCAACTTCAAACTGTGGCTTGACTAACAACACAGCTTCTCGGTTAGCTTGAGTTAATTGCCACAAAGCAGGCAAAATCTTAGTTAAAGAAATAAACGATACATCCACCACCGCCAAATCAGGAATCGCGTCATTTTCGCCATATAATTCATCCGGTCGTAGTTGGCGTAAATTGGTGCGTTCCCGCAAAATCACCCGCGGATCGTTTCGCAACCGCCAGTCAACTTGTCCGTAACCGACATCAATACCGTAAACTTGTTTTGCTCCAGCTTGCAAAAGACAATCAGTAAAACCACCAGTAGAAATCCCACCATCTAAACAAATGCGCTCTACTACAGGAATGGCAAATACTGACAAAGCTTTGGAGAGTTTTTCACCGCCTCTAGAAACAAAAGGCGATCGCTTTTTAATATTTATTTGAGCCGAAATATCAACTTCAGTACCAGGTTTATCAACTAACTGCTGATTAACAGTAACTTCCCCCGCCTGAATTAGCCGCTGTGCTAAGGCGCGAGAAGAACATAAATTTAATTCTACTAATAGTGTGTCGAGTCGCTGTTTAGCCAATTAACTAGACTCTCCTGGTAAGATTAAAGCCAAAGCACGATTGATAATTTCTTCCCGGTTAACCAGCTTTTCTAATTCTTGGACTTCATAACGACCTTCTTCTACTTCTAGGGAAGCTTCATTACTGGCATTTAAATAAGCTTCTGCTAAGATTTCTAACAATTCTTCTGGCGTGAGATAATAGCCTCCAGCTTTACGCCGCTTATTTTCCCGTTGAATTTCCAGAACCGAATTCCGAATTGAGACTTCCCAAGAACGAGTTGTGCGGCTTTCAGCTTGTTGTTTAATCAAATGCAACAACAGAATCACTGCATAGCTACGAATCGTCTTAATTATGTCATTTCGGCTCATTTCCTCTAATTCTTCAACTATAATTAATGCTCCTTGAACATCGCCCTTAACAAGTAAGTCTTTCAGGGTTAATAATTCTTCCATCATCAGCGCCTCAAGTATCGGCAACTTCTATTGTGGCTTATAGAGGTTCTAGTTCAGATAACAGAAGCTAATGCGTTTAATCTATGAGCGATCTCGCTACTTAAATGTATTATTCTTTGCAAATACATAATATTCAGATAATTAAGATACAGCAAAATCGGTGTATTGCCGTAGTTCAGCAGGATGGAAACCCAAGACAATATCTTCGCGCAAAATACCCGCTTCTAATAATGCCTCTGCAACTGGCTGGGAAGTCCCATCATATTGAATCCACACTTTATCATTAATAATATCTATATGTACCACCGAACCATGTACGCGGCGCACTCCATCCCAGCCAATGTGTAACACTTCGTAGTGGTCTCGCTCCAAATCAATGACTGCTTCTGTCTCTATTTGACCGTTAGCAGGCTTGTGACTAGCATAGTCAAATATCAACTGACGAATAATTTCACGATACCGAGCTAGCTTATCCATCTGATAATCCTTTCTAGTTGCTCGTCAAAGACAATTAGGTTTATTCCTATACTATTAAGAATTAGCTGACCAAAGCGTTCGGAAAATATACCTTCGTAAACCCGCTTGGGAACTGCTAAATAAAGTTGGCGTTTTGGTTGTAGTTCTTTAAGCACGCTACGATAAACTTCATACTGTCCTACAGCTTCCTGGAGGTCATTCACGGGAGAAGGACTCAGAAAACTTTTGATTTCAACAGCTATTTTTTGATCGTCTCTCTCAGCAGCAATGGTAACTCTTTCTGCTCCAATATCTACGTAAAGTTCTCTACCCCCGTATGCCAGGTATAAGGGATTGTTGGTTATTGTCCAACCATCTGCAATAAGTGCTTTAATGACTGCGGTGTGGTAGATGTCTCTGGCTGGCATTAGTCGAAATATAGCTCCAAAAACACAGCTTTAATCTAGCAAAGTTATTTTACAGAGGCGCGATCGCAAATTCAAATAAATAACTAATAGAAATATAAGATGTTCCTTTGAGGAGTCGAAGAAAAGCCGCACCATGCAGAAATTCTAAATCGTTAATACTCATAGAACTATTAGCCCAAAATTATTTATATCAATAATAAATATCATAAAAGCAGGTATAAAATTATTTAAGTACTACTAATTAATTTGTCAAACAAAATTTTTTTGTATTAATAAAAGTAAACGCACCTTGCCAATCAAGCCAAAGTGCGATATCTAAGTCCACTTAAGATTACAGGAACTTTGTTTGTATAGTTCCACGATTTCTGATTGCCAGAGCTAGATGCTAAATATCTATTTCGCTCAACTCACGTGTGATGTGATCGAATGGTTCATCTACAAAAGCAGTATTAACCACACCTGCTGCTGCTACTTGCCCCTTAATTAGATCCTTGAGAATCTGGATACCGCGAACTGTAGGCCCAATAGGCACTCCTAAAGAATTGTAAGTTTCCCGCAGCCCTTGCAGCACTCGCTCATCCAATACATTGGTGTTCCCAGCAACCAGCGCATAAGTGGCGTAGCGCAGATAGTAGTCCATATCGCGCAGACAAGCTGCATAACGACGAGTTGTATAAGCATTTCCACCAGGGCGAATCAATTCTGGCAGTTCTTCAAATAACTGCAAACCAGCTTGCTTGACAAGTGCAGCCGCATTAGAATTAATTGCCGCCGCCGCTTGTACTCTTGCTGTACCACTATCAAAGTAAGACTTTAGGCTATCGATCGCATTCCGGTCAAAATATCGACCAGCTAGGTCATAATTCTTAATTAAACTTGTTACTGCATCGCGCATTCCTTCTTCTCCCAATCATTGCTATTTATGGTTTGATATTTATTTGGCTGCACTTATGCACCAGTAAAGTTTTGTGCTATTAAAAATAGATTCGGCACAAAAACAATCTATCCACTACATAAGGATTTTATGTCAAAGTTGACCCCTATATGATGAACTTTCCAGTTTTGTACAGATGATCGCCGAAAGGTTAATATAACCTGATAATCCAGATATCTGTAGTACAAGCTACAAAATCAGCTAATGTCTAGTATTTAAGATATTTCTGGTGTGTCACGGCCTGATTGAGATCGGCAGGGTTAGGATGCAATGTAAGATTCTGGTTTACTTTAGGAAATTGGTAGAGAAGGAGTAACAATGACAACACCACAAGAAGTCTTGGAATTGATCCGAGACCAACAAATTCAGCTGATCGATCTCAAATTCATCGATACAGTAGGGACTTGGCAGCACCTCACACTGTACCAGAACCAAATCGATGAGACTGCATTCACTGATGGCGTACCGTTTGACGGTTCCAGCATCCGGGGTTGGAAAGCGATCAACGAATCGGACATGACGATGGTACTCGACCCCAACACTGCTTGGATCGACCCCTTCATGGAAGTGCCAACACTAAGTATAATTTGTAGTATCAAAGAACCCCGCACGGGTGAATGGTACAACCGTTGCCCACGCGTTATCGCCCAAAAAGCAGTAGATTACTTGGTTTCTACTGGTCTTGGTGACACAGCTTTCTTTGGCCCTGAAGCTGAGTTCTTTATCTTTGACAATGCTAGATTTGCCCAAACCGCCAACGAAGGCTACTACTTCTTAGACTCCCAAGAAGGTGCTTGGAATTCCGGTAAAGTCGGTACAGATGAAAAACCTAACTTGGGCTACAAACCACGCTTCAAAGAAGGTTACTTCCCAGTTTCACCGACGGATTCTTTCCAAGATATCCGTACAGAGATGCTGTTGACGATGGCACAATTAGGTGTGCCCATTGAAAAGCATCACCACGAAGTTGCTACTGGTGGTCAGTGCGAACTAGGTTTCCGTTTTGGTAAGTTGATCGAAGCGGCTGACTGGTTGATGATTTACAAATATGTCATCAAGAACGTTGCCAAGAAATACGGCAAAACCGTCACCTTCATGCCAAAACCAATTTTTGGCGATAACGGTTCGGGAATGCACTGTCACCAGTCCATCTGGAAAGATGGCCAACCTCTGTTTGCAGGTGATAAGTATGCTGGTTTGAGCGATATGGGATTGTACTACATTGGTGGTCTTCTCAAACACGCACCAGCGCTGTTGGCAATCACCAACCCTAGCACCAACTCATACAAGCGCCTAGTACCTGGTTATGAAGCTCCTGTTAACTTGGCTTACTCCCAAGGGAACCGTTCTGCTTCTATCCGTATTCCTTTATCTGGTACTAACCCCAAAGCCAAACGTTTGGAATTCCGTTGTCCAGATGCTACTTCTAACCCCTATTTGGCATTTGCTGCAATGCTTTGTGCTGGTCTCGATGGCATCAAGAACAAAATCCATCCTGGTGAACCCTTAGATAAGAATATCTATGAACTCTCTCCAGAAGAACTGGCAAAGGTTCCTTCAACTCCAGGTTCTTTAGAGTTGGCGTTGCAAGCACTAGAAAAAGATCACGCCTTTTTGACTGAATCAGGCGTCTTCACGGAAGACTTTATCGAAAATTGGATTGACTACAAGCTAGGTAACGAAGTCAAACAGTTGCAGCTACGTCCTCATCCCTACGAGTTTTACCTCTACTACGATGCTTAATGAGAGTCGTATTTAACTAAAAAGTAATAATTCTTGCCACCCTAAAGTAAAGGGTGGCTTTTTTTTCCAGACTTGTCAGTTGAGACATTCAATCAAAAAATCCAACTTATGACTCCTGAAACTTAGCTCATGGAAGCGTGGCTGGGGCCATAAATCATCCGGCTGCTAGCATCTACTTTCCCTTGAATCGGATTCCAGTAGTGAGATACTTCTTCAGGAAGACCAAGTTCTTGTGCCGCACGCATCAGCATTGATTGTTGGCGATTCTTGACTTGTTGGTGTTCGCGCACCATTAATGCACGAGATTTATCTGCGATAGACATAATCATAGTCCTCTCTATTTGTGAATATATAATTTTTGGTTCGTCTATAAACTACTATAGCGAAAATTCTGTAACATAAGCTACTTTTTAGAAAAGTTTATATTTGCGTTTGCTGACAATATTAGGTATTTTTCCCCAAAGCTCGAAAAATCTTTCCTAATCTACTTTTGATGGCTAAAATCATCTGGCTTCAGATTTGTCTCACCTGAGAACCTTTACCTTTCCAACAGTCAATAATTTTTTCGTTACAATTATTTACATAGAAGTATCAAAACTTTAGCTATTTTTATGCCTGAGAGTTTAACTAAGCTGACTTATCAAACCTTTCAGCAGAGCAAAAATTACTTTGGTCTGGCTCACAAAATATTAAGTTCACAGTTGAGGAACCTGGTGTATCCGACACTTGAACAAAAGACCAGACCCATCCCGAATCAGCTTTTACTCAAACTTCAACAGAGATTGAATCAGTTGCTGGAAACAGACTGGCAAGATGCTCAAAAAGGTGTGTACCCGGAAAGTTTGTTGTTTGACAACCCTTGGGATGACTTTTTCCGCTACTATCCCTTGGTATGTCTAGATTTACCTCAAACCTGGGACCGGGTTCAACAACAGAATTACCAAGATTTTTCGCCCGAAATTCATACAGATGGTTATCCCAGCTACTACGTGCAGAACTTCCATCACCAAAGCAATGGCTACTTGAGTGACTTGTCAGCTAATTTATATGACTTACAAGTAGAAATTCTTTTTGGTGGGGCAGCCGATCCAATGCGACGGCGGATTCTCGCTCCCCTCAAGCAAGGACTGAAAGCAATTGATTCGGTTGCACCACGGCAAACCCGTATTTTGGATGTAGCTTGTGGAACTGGGCGGACTCTAAAGTTAATTCGGGCAGCATTGCCGCAAGCATCCCTGTTTGGCACAGATTTATCACCAGCTTATTTGCGTAAAGCAAATGAACTACTATCCCAAATTCCAGGAGAATTGCCGCAACTTTTACAAGCCAATGCCGAAGAGTTACCCTATCTAGATAACTATTTTCATGCTGTAACTTCTGTTTTTCTTTTCCATGAGTTACCAGCAACTGTACGTCAGACAGTCATTGAGCAATGCTTCCGGGTAACAAAGCCAGGAGGAGTCTTTATTATCTGTGACTCAATTCAGTTGAGTGATTCACCTGAGTTGGAATATATGATGGATTCTTTCCCTGAAACTTTCCATGAACCATACTACAGGCATTACACTACTGATAACTTACTAGAACGTTTACAGAGAGTAGGCTTTGAGAATATTGAGACGCAAGTCCATTTTATGAGCAAGTATTTTATTGCTCATAAGCCAGCATAAAATCTTCTCAAACATTTTCTTTAAGTAAACTTTATCTAAAAAGGGCAAATGCAAAATTTTGCATCTGCCCTTGGGTGTAGAATAATTAAGAGAACAAAGAGGAGATCGCAGATACTTCTTAATATTTATTTCATTGGGAGCGATCTGCGAGAAGAAGGAATCAGGGGCAAGAGTAAGTTAGCCCCTTTGGGGAAGTTAAAAGTCAAAAGTCAAAAGTCAAAAATAGTAAGATTCGCTGCCAAGTGCAATAAACCTATACTACTTATGCGAATCTATACTGTAGATCGGCTCAGATGCAGCGCAAGAGATTTTATGCTTCGGCAAAGCACGCCAAAGCGAAGATCAATTATTTCTTGATGTAGATAGCCAGCCACTCAATGTATGAGAAAACTTATTTGGGAATAAAGTGAAGTTGCCTTAACACTAGTTTTCTCAACAAGCAAAATGTCTGAATTAGATGTGCTTTAGATTAACTAATAGCCTAAGTAACATCTATTTCTAGAACAGTTGAGGATTGAAACGCAAAGCTTCCCACCAAATATGAGCAACAGTTGTGTACCTTTTAAGAAGTTGGTGATGCTGTTAATCGAGGCACTTAATTTAATTTGCGTTTTGCTCGCCAGGATTGACGTTAACTATATATACAAAGCTTGCAGTTGAAATACTAAGCGATCGCTGAAGACTTTCGTGTATCAACTGTATATATCTCTGCCAGAAAAGCTGTGTAAAAGACGTTAGCACAACATCCTGTTTCCTGGTAATTCTGTTCCTTTGGGAAAAGAGGCATTACCCTACAGTAGTTAAACCACAGCATAGATAGTTCGGACTTTTTGTGTCACTTCTCTGCGCCCACTACCGCGATGACGTGGCGCATCATCTGAAGCTTGTTCAGATGCCGCCGAGAGCCACTGTTCCGAAGTAGGCGGGGAAGGCAGCCCTGTTGATAAGTGATTGACCATTGCTTGGCAGTTAAAAGCTAAGGGGCCGAACACCAGACTCGAGACTAAAAGTGAAATGGCAGCACGCATAGCAGATGTCTATTTTGGAACTCTCCACTTCACTGATACTTAGCTTTTTGATTAATATCCGGACAATTCATCAAAAAGTATTCTGTTTTACTGAAAATAAACTCTTCTTATCCTCCGTTTAAATGTTCAACTAATAACCAATTACCGGAGTGATTGTAACGACCCCACAATGTAACTAATTGTTCGTGGGGATAAGCGCGTAATTGCTCGTCGATATGCGATCGCAAAGTCACAAGCTGCCAATTTAGCCCTTGATATGCGGCTGGGGCTGTGACAGTGAATCTGTATTCCTGCTGTTCCAAGCGGTAAAAAATCCCTTTGAAACAGTTACTTTCCTGAATTAATGCTTTATCAAAAGCAGAGTCAGGGCAATCGCCACTAACTGGATAGGCTTGTGGGTTATCTAAGTAATACAGTTGCCAGTGCCGCCAATCCGAACGATTGGGGGGAAGATTAAACAAAGGAATAATTAGCGCTTTTGAGCGATTATCTTCTAATAAAGCCGTTTGCAGCTTTCTAATAGGTAAATCCCTCGGCTGGCAGTTTAATTCAACACATATCGCCGCCGCCATCCCTGCTGCTTGGCCAATTCCCATAACCACAGGTTGTAATCTGGTAGCGCCATTGGCAATGTGGGAGACAGAAATATTCTTTTCACACACTAAGAA
The DNA here is from genome assembly GCF_056620565.1 of Nostoc sp. LEGE 12454. Lineage (NCBI taxonomy): Bacteria > Bacillati > Cyanobacteriota > Cyanophyceae > Nostocales > Nostocaceae > Nostoc > Nostoc sp. LEGE 12454. The sequence continues at coordinate 14,364 of NZ_JBWQXL010000033.1, read as the reverse complement.
ACCATCTGTTGTGGCTGGAATTAAACAACTGTAGGGAATTGTAAAAGGAGTTCCAGTCCAACGCCCTCCCCAGCGGATGGATTTAGGTTGCAGTGGGAATTGAACACCAGGATAATGATGGTCATTGGCGTAGTTACCAACTGCGATCGCATCATTAAATATAGATGCAACTCTACCTCTGGCGATCGGCAAAATATCCTGTTCTCGGACAGTAGTTAGCCCCACTAAGCGGCGGCTTTCCCGGTAATAAGGATGCAGTGCAAAAGCTGTAGAGGTGTGAGGAAATACTTTTTCTGCTAAACCATAGCGACGACCAAGCTGTTTTTGGATAAAATGGGCAAAATTTTGGCTGTGCCAGCGAGATTCTTGGATGAATTCACCTCTGGATACATCTGACTCTATCAATCGCCCTACCCCTTCGCCGTAGTCATTGCCACAGATTGGCCAATTCATCATAAACAGGCCACCAGGCAAACGTCCATAATTTAAAAATGTCTCTGCTCCATAGCCATCCCAAGCACCTGTAAACTGTGATGGATTATAGTTAGGCGCAGATGGAATCTCTGGTGCGTAGGCGTAGCCCGTCGTAGACATCGCTTCACCAAAGTCCTGCATAATCACTACATAAGTAGGCGCTTGCACAGGATATTTCTGGGTTAAAGAGTTAAAAGTCACTGGGGCGCTGGGTTCTCCCCACTCAGATTGCAATTCCCAACCCCAACGGTAAGGGATGTCAGCTAAAGCTAATAAATCTCCTAATTCTGTACCGTCAAGAATAATCTTGGCTGTGACAGCAAAATCAGCAAAGCGGACACTAGTTATAGAATCACCTTGTCGGAATACCTCTAAAGGCACTTGTCCAGAAATCCAGTGCAGATTGGGCAATTCCTGCACCCAATCTGCAAAAATCTCTGCTCCAATTTGAGGATCGTAACTAAAAAAGCTTACCCAACTGTTATCTAATCCTCTCGGCTGTCGTTGTCGCAATTCCTGCAAAAATGCACCCCATAACCCCGTTTGAAAGGCTTCTAATTCATTGCCATCGGGTACAGATACACCAGCCGAAGTTAGCATTCCTCCCAACCAAGGAAATTCACTCACCAAAATGGTTTTAGCTCCGCGTCGCGCCGCTTGGATAGCAGCCACAGTGCCTCCGGTTCCACCGCCGACAACTAAAACATCAGCTGTATATGTTTGATGAACCATCACTTAACCTCACTGGAGTTCCGACATATTCTCTCCAGATAGCTTGGCATCAGACAAGATAATTTATTTTATTTTTCGGATATTTCGTTTATGTAGTGTGTATTATAAGATTTTGAACAAAGCTTAGGGCAAGAATTAGAACAGGCTAAGACAGAGAAATCACAAATCTGATAGCCTAACGTTGACTGCTAATGTTACATCTAGTATCGTTAAGCGGGGAAAAACCAACGTGAAAGCACAGGTATTTAGAGGCGTTAATCAACTTTCTTACGAAGATATCCCAGTTCCAACTCTAGAAGCAGATGAAGTGCTGGTACAGGTGCGGGTTGTGGGGTTGTGTCAGTCAGATATTAAAAAAATTCGTTATCCGCTGTATGAACCGCCGCGCATTTTTGGACATGAAACTGCCGGCACGATCGCAGCAATAGGCAATAATGTCAAAGGTTGGCAAGTTGGACAACGGGTAGCAGTGATGCACCACATCCCTTGTATGCGTTGCGCCTACTGCCTAAATGATAATTTCTCTATGTGTGATGTTTACAAAAACATCTCCACAACCGCAGGCTTTAACGCCAGTGGTGGCGGTTTTGCCGATTATGTCAAGGTTCCCGGACATATTGTGGAAAATGGTGGGTTAATTCCCATCCCGGATAACATCAGTTTTGAAGAAGCGAGTTTTGTAGAACCAACTAACTGCTGTTTGAAGGCAGTGAAAAAAGCCCAAATCGCCCCAGGACAAATTGTGTTAGTTACTGGCGCTGGGCCAATTGGATTAATGTTCATTATGTTGGTGAAGTATTTCGGAGCAAAAGCGATCGCTACCGATTTACTACCCTCTAGAATTGAAAAAGCCTTGAGTGTCGGTGCAGAAGCAGCTTTTGATGCTCGCGATCCCGATTTACCCGCCAAAATATCTGCCTTAACTGGTGGACTAGGTGTTGATGTTACCCTGCTGGCTGTTCCGAGTGAGAAAGCTTTCTTTCAAGCGCTTGATAGTACCCGCAAAGGCGGTAAAATCTTGTTTTTCGCCGAATTCCCTGATGAAGTGGAGATTCCCATCAACCCGAATATCCTCTACCGTCGGGAAATTGACTTGATAGGCAGTTACAGTTCATCTTATCGACTTCAGAATTTGTCAGCTGATATTGTATTTAATCAGCGAATTGACGTGCAAGCGTTGATTAGCGATCGCTATCCATTAAAAGATTTATCAGCAGCTGTGGAAGTTGCGATCGCACCCACACCGGATACTTATAAAATCTTAATTTATCCGCAAAAGGAAGATTAGGGAGATAGGAGAGTGTTAAAACTAGAAGTTTAAAGTTCCGTCTGAGATTCAACGACGAAGCTCAAAGGTTCAACGATGAAGCTCAAAGGTTCAACGATGAAGCTAAAAGGTTCAACGATGAAGCTCAAAGGTTCAACGACGAAGCTAAAAGGTTCAACGACGAAGCTCAAAGGTTCAACGACGAAGCTCAAAGGTTCGACGATGAAGCTCAAAGGTTCAACGATGAAGCTAAAAGGTTCGACGATGAAGCTCAAAGGTTCAACGATGAAGCTAAAAGGTTCAACGATGAAGCTAAAAGGTTCGACGATGAAGCTCAGAGGTTCGACGATGAAGCTAAAAGGTTCAAAGTTAAACCTTAAAAACTCAAGTTTCATCCTCATCTCTCTCACTTTCCCCTTGTCCCCAACAAAATGCTTATTACCCTACTTTTCGTCGCTCTACTAGCTTTCTACGTCGCCTGGAATCTCGGAGCAAACGATGTTGCTAATGCGATGGGAACCTCCGTAGGTTCCAAAGCTGTCACCCTCAAGCAGGCACTAATAATTGCTGGGGTTTTAGAGTTTACGGGTGCTGTGTTGTTTGGACATGAGGTAACGGAAACCCTAGCAACAAAAATTGCTAATCCCGCCTTATTCGCAGCTACACCCCAAATATTCGTAACTGGAATGGTAACGGTACTAATATCCTGTGGTGTGTGGTTGCAAATTGCCACATCACGCGGTTTACCTGTATCCTCTTCTCATGCGGTTGTTGGTGCGATCGCTGGATTTAGTTGGGTAGCTTTGGGAGTAGGTGCAATTGATTGGTCATCAATTGGCTTAATTACCATTGGCTGGGTTTTAACGCCGTTAATTAGTGGTGCGATCGCTGCTTTATTTTACAGTCTAATAAAGCACTGGATTTTAGATCAACCCAATCAAGTAGTCCAGTTACAAGAGTGGATTCCCTGGTTGAGTACTCTGCTGCTAGGTGTCTTCGGCGTGATTGTCTTACCATCGCTCACAGAACCGCTAACCAATTTTGTAATTGAGCAAGTTGGTTTTACAATCCCTTCTCATGACATCCCCCTATTAACCGGTGCAATCGCAGCAGTTGGACTCACAATCATGAGTTGGCGACAACTGGGAGATAAGAGAGACAAGGGAGAAATACTCCCTAATCCTGTAGAAAGATTATTCGGTCGATTTCAACTACTAAGTGCTTGCTTTGTCGCCTTTGCTCATGGTTCTAATGATGTGGGAAATGCGATCGCTCCTTTAGCTGCGATCGTTTACATCAATCGCACTGGTAGCGTACCTACTGATGGTATAACTATCCCGCTTTGGATTTTAATTCTTGGTGGTGCTGGTATTGTTGGTGGTTTAGCTGTCTGGGGAAAAAAAGTCATTGCCACTATTGGCGAAAACATCATTGCCTTGCAACCTAGTAGTGGATTTTGTGCCGAACTGGCAACTGCTACCACCATCCTCATCGCTTCTCGGCTAGGTTTACCAGTCTCCACTTCCCACGCTCTTGTCGGTGGTGTAGTTGGTATTGGATTAGTGCAAAATCTCAAGTCGATTAAGTTTCAAACACTAAAAGGCATTGCCGCCGCATGGCTAATTACAATCCCCGTGAGTGCTGCCCTTAGCGCTGCCATTTTCAGCATCGCCCAGATTTTATTCTTCTAAGAATTATTAATATTGTCCAAACTTTTCCTCTATTGGAATTTACTCAAAGCAAAACACAGACTGCAACAATGCCAAAAAAAGCGTGCTTTTGCAGAATTGCTGCTCATTCATTAGAATGTTGTGCAGGGGATAACGTAACTTAGAATTTCCACAGAAGGATACTTTAATCCCCATTTAGAGATATAAACTGTCATACCAGTTACATTCCACACAAATTACAATTAGTTTCGCAAGTCAGACAATTTGGTGGGGATATCTAGCGACGAGTCGCCTACGCACACGCATCTGTGAATCTTTGCCAATTATTATTGGCAGCAAAATAATAAATATTTATTTGGAGTGAGATTTCTTTAAAAGAAAAAATTTCATTGGCAAATAATTTATGAAAATTAAACTGACCAAAAATAAAAGTCTCTATTTAAGGGACTTCCAAGCGTGGCGATCGATCCAAAATCCCTTCGGTTGGGCAATCCCTTAGACGCTCTAGCGTCGCTAACTATGGGAATCGCCAATACGGGTGCTACCTACCTCACCAAAATTCCAAATCTAATGGTTAAATACTTATCAATGCTGAAGAGAACACGGTGTAGTAAGCTGTGGGCAAACTTAGATGCTTTGCTAACTTGTGTTCAGTATGACAGAATTACGTTGAAATGCGGAAGTGCTGTTAAAATTTTTAATTTATCTGACAAAATACAGGAAATTAGGATGACCGCCAATAAAGTGTACGGGAAGCAGCTTTATCGTCAAAGTGTTAGAGGTTAGAAGCTAATGGGGCGATTCGAGAAGCAACCAGAAAACCCAAGAGTCAGAGGGGAGCTATCTAGAGCAGCAGAAAATGCTCTTTGGGCTGTAGTTGAAGACTTAGAAAATCTTCAGCAGAATGTCCTCAGAGGCTTGCAGGAAGACGTAAAGCGGCTTCAGTCAGAAAAAAATCGGTTATCTGATGAGATTCAAAGCTTGGTAGAGGAAAAAGAGCATTTACAACAAGTGCGCCAAATCACCGAGCAGCAAGTGTTAATTCGGCAACTGGCAGAAGTTCTGGCAAAGCATATATCTTCACAACTGCAATCCTCTCTGGCAACTTTAGCTAATCAAGGCATAGAGGGCCAATCTTACGAACAAGCCGCGTTGAAGTCTGCTGAAGTGAGCAGCAATGTAGTAGGTGAAATTAATGAAAAAGTCGAACACATGTTTGACAGTCTGGATGACACCGTTACTGTTACCTTTAATTCCTTACAACAGGAACTGAAAAACTATCAAAGTAATCTTTCCCAACAGCTGTCACGGATGTATAGCCAGCAGCAGCAAGGGGAAACGATTTTGACGGAGTTTGTTAACCGCCTGCATGGAGAACTAGATAAAACTATAGAAGAAACTTCACGCAAATCAGCAACAGCAGGTATACCTACTGTTTTGCAGTTTACGGAGCCACAAAAAAACAGTTCTGTTGAAACATCCTTACCAGAGTTTGAGGAAGTTGTAAGAAATTCCCTTGAGCCAATTTCACCGATCTCCAATCAATTTTCACCAAGGGAAACAACATTAGAACCGCCGATTGTTAGAGAAAACACCGCGAATCCAATTTCTTCTCCCAGCAAGGATTTATCGGTAAGGGAAATAACATCAGAGCCGCCAATTGTTAGAAAAAATACCGCGAATCCAATTTCTTCTCCCAGCAAGGATTTGTCGGTAAGGGAAATAACATCAGAGCCGCCGATTGTTAGAGAAAATGTCGCGAATCCAAGCAAGGATTTGTCGCCAAGGGAAACGCCATCAGAATCTACTGCGGCTGTAGTTCCGCCACCAAAAGATAATGCCACCGAGCCAATTTCTGTCCTAAATCAGGAATCGCCGGAAAACGAAACGAAATCAGAGCCTCCGCTCGCATCTGTACTACAGCCGAGAATAATCCGACCTTCTCTCAAGATTCCTACTGAACCACTTTCTGTCCGCCGTAAGAACGTATCGCAAAGCAAAGCTGAACCCTCATCGATCGCTGCGCCAGAACCGCAGGTGGAAGCAAAATCCCCACAATTGCGATCGCCTAATTCCCCTGGCTTACCGACACTCAAAATCGGTTTGTTTTTGATCGTCTTATCGGCAGTGGTATCGTCGCTTTACAACGTAGCCATCAAAGTGATTTTCCACGAAGGTTCCCAGATTTTTGGAGTATTAGAGGTAGAGCAATTGCTACCGCCGACTTTGGGCAATACTCTGTTAATTTTGACGCTACGATTTATGGTAGTCGTACCATTGATGGTACTTTTGTCTCCGATATTGCATCCAAGACTGTGGCAAGATTTGGAAAACTTGTCTGCTTCAGTCCGAGGAAATTCCACACCTGCCAATGCAGCTACCAAGCAGATTTTGGTGTTGTCAATTGTGAGTGGGTGCTTTTTGTTTTTATCTCAGGTACTAATCTATATTGCGATCGCTCAAATCACAACTGGAATGGCGATCGCACTGTTCTTTATCTATCCAATGGTTAGCGGTCTATTTTCGTGGTTTCTGTTTCGCGATCGCCCCACTCTATTCCGCATCGCCGCGATCGCCGCGATTTGCTGCGGTGAATTGTTGGTTTTATGGGGTTCTCCCAGCATCGGTATCGGTAATACTTCAATGGGAAGCAGCACCGCCATTCTTTCGGGTGTGGCTTTTGCTGCCTATATAATTCTGACGCGAGTCTGCGCTAGCAAACTGCATCCCGTGACTTTTACTTTAATCAACTTCACTACCATGTTGTTGTTGAGCTTTATCTGTTTGATGCTACCTTTGCCAAGCAGTTGGAACTTGGTAGTAATTGACCCCTCTAAAATGCTGGAACTGGTTTTAAGCGCGTTTATTTTAGGCGTGCTGACCCTTGCAGGTTATTTGCTCAATAATGTTGGTATTAGTAAACTAGGTGCCTCGCGATCGGCGCTCATCGGTGGTACCATCCCAGTTTTAACCGTGATTTTCGCTGGGTTAATCATTCAAGAAAATTTGGATATTGTGCAAATTCTGGGAGTGTTATTTGTAACCTTTGGCGCGGCTGCTTTCAGCTTTGAAACAATGCGAAATCAGGTTAAACCCTCTAGTCCCACGAATTAAATGGCGAGTTCAATCAGCTTAAGGGTGATGGGAGCTACTTTACTCCCCATCACTCTCAGCATCAATCCTGACGCTAATGCACCCACTTATAACTTCAAGATCCCCGACTTCTCAAAGAAGTTGGGGATTTAAGTTTTTACGAAGAATTTCAGAATGCTGTATAGGTGCAGATAACACTTAATACAATACAGTTCAGTTAAGCAATTTTTTCCTTCTCTTTCTTCTCTCTGCGTCCTCTGCGCCTTCTCTACGAGACGCTACGCGTTGGCGAAAGCCTCTCGTAGAGAAGGCGGTTCGTTAAAAAATAGACTTGGATAACAGAGTTTTAGCCTTAACCCAAGCGTATTGACACTTAATAGATTCGGCAAGCAGTATTCAGAATAAATCGACTTGTAATATATTTTTAGGAATTTAGCCTGATACAGGTAGGGAAAACACGTATATGTAAGCAATATGAGTAGTACTGACTCCAACAATTGAGCACAAGTACTTGCTCGGAGAGAATATTCGCAAGGAGTTAAGACTATTGCAGCATATTTTGGAACTAAGAGATGGAGAAGTCGCAGAAATGTTTAGAAAAACTCGTTGTTTCAAGCCAAACGTACTTAGTTGAGATTAGGCGGTCGGCCTACCTATTTTTTCAGTATCGGAGGCAAAGTAAGTGGGCAAGAATAGACTAACTTATGTTAAGCAATGTAAATTACATGAAATTGCCTTGTAGTGAGAGCTAAATTCCTTATCTTTCGGTTTTATTTGTCCCTAATGGGGAAGTCTATCAGACCGCACTAAGTCACTACAAATCTTTAATTATTCACACCCACTTACTAATTGTGTTTCGTAAGATGGTATCTTTATTTCTGTCGTTTTATACAAGTCAACTTAATCTGCGATCGCCAAAACACCCAGAAAAAGAAGCTTTTATCGTAGCCTACTACGGATTATCACTCTTTTTTAGCAACAAGCTATCTACGTAATTTAAGTCTCTGAAATATATAAAATAGCGAGGTAAAACATACTTGAAAGTAGCTAATAAATCAGTTAAATCATGAAAACTTAAAATTTTTTCATGAAAGAAATATAAATCTCTGGCAAAAAAAACTCTAAACAATCATCGGATGGAACCCAAGATGTTTTATTATATGTATAGCTATTAACTAATCTTTCAGTTATTAGCACGAGCGAAAAAACCTTATGTATACGCGATTCAGTTGTAATTAATCGCGGCTTTTTGTGTCCGACAATCAATATAAAATAATAAATAAAACTTGGATTTAAGAGTAGATATAAAAATATCATCAAACCTTGATTTATGCAAAATATAAAGTATTTAAATAGTCATTATTTCTCAGCTTTAAAATGCATAATTTTATTTCAAAACCAAAAAATAGTGATATGATTAGGAACAATATTTGAAAAACAACAGGTATTTTGAAATTGGAATTATTTGCTCTACTTGATGTCTATTATTTTCCCTCAAACCAACGGCTGATAGTGCCGAGACATCACTGGAGGTTGTGAACGAGATGATAGTTCACAACGAACTGTATACCTCAACCTCTAAATGTGGCTACACCTGGTAAGCGATTTGTTTTGAGACTATTCCCAATTATTTATAGTCACTTATGTACTACAAATAATTCGCAAAATCTGCAAAAAAGCATCTTTTTCTAGTAATAGATATCCCAGATTAACCGCGCAAACTAGTTTTTACTCTGAGTCGGCATAGTGCCATAATTAAGTGTAAGCAGCTTGACGTTGTTGCTCTTGAAAGATGAAAAAAACCAGAAAACTGAAAGGCTTTGGAGATTAATTGCAGCATAGTTGACTGTTGGGACATAAACCACTGTTAAGCTAGATTTGATGGTGTCTCTAATTTTCCGGTTAGATGCAGAGACAGTTATAGTCACAACTACCAACTCTGCTTTTTTACCAGGAAATATGCGAAAACGGTAGTTTGCGCTACCACCGATATCATCGTTATCGCATACTAATATAGTTTGAAGTAAAGACAGCCTTCAGCCAGGTGTATACTACCTATTTTCACTCGATTAAAAATTGTGTAAACGTGCTATTCAATTGTCTGTAATATGAGTAACGACATAGATCTGATCAAACGTCTTGACCCCAGTGCGATGGATCAGATCATGCTTTATCTGGCTTTTAGTGCCATGCGGACGAGTGGGCACAGGCATGGGGCATTTTTAGACGCAGCCGCAACAGCAGCAAAGTGTGCAATTTACATGACCTATCTAGAGCAGGGACAAAACCTGCGAATGACAGGGCATTTGCATCACTTGGAGCCAAAACGAGTAAAAATTATTGTAGAAGAAGTCAGGCAGGCACTAACAGAAGGCAAACTGTTAAAAATGCTGGGTTCTCAAGAACCTCGCTATTTAATTCAATTGCCTTATGTCTGGCTAGAAAAATATCCTTGGCAACCGGGGCGATCGCGCGTTCCTGGTAGTAATCTGACAAGTGAAGAAAAAAGACAAATTGAGCAGAAACTGCCCAGTAATTTACCTGATGCTCAGTTAGTTAGCTCCTTTGAGTTTCTGGATTTAATCGAGTTTTTACACAAGCGATCGCAAGAAGACTTGCCACCAGAACACCAAATGCCTTTGAGTGAAGCTTTAGGTGAGCATATTAAGCGCCGTCTGCTTTACTCAGGAACGGTAACACGGATTGATTCTCCTTGGGGAATGCCCTTCTACGCGCTTACCCGTCTTTCTTATACCCCAACAGACGATGAAGAACGTACACACATCACCGTGGAAGATACTGCTCGGTATTTCCGCATGATGAAAAATTGGGCAGAACGGCGACGAAATGCCATGCGCTTGCTGGAAGAACTTGATATTCTCCCAGAAAAAATGGATCGGGCTATGGAAGAATTGGATGAAGTTATCCGTGCCTGGGCTGACAAATATCATCAAGACGGTGGTATTGCAGTAGTTTTACAGACGGCTTTTGGTGAAAGAGAAGACTAGTAACGCAAGGCGGAAGTCAAAAGTTAACACTGAGCGAAGTCGAAGTGTCAAAAGTCAAAAAGCTTAGAAAACAGGCTTTTGAACGATTTGGAATAGTTGCTTTATTTACGCCGTGCTGTACTAGTACAACTAACTGTGCAAACTGTGCAAAATCCTAAATTCTCAAAGCTGAAAAACTGACGTGAGTTCAACTAACCTCTCTCCAACTCCTCTTTGCGTTGGAGAGGAGAATTATAATGTTTTTCATTTATTTGAATGAAATGCTTACCTTGTCAGTGGACACTTTGGGAACAGTGCTAGATATCGTATGCCCACAAGTGGCAGAAGTGCTACCGAAGTTTGTCCTAGCTAATAGAACGTTTGACGAAAGTTGCATTAGTGTACAATCCGCCTGAAAGTTCGCATGATATCTTTGTAGTCTGGATAATACCAGGTGTTGACATCATCGAGAAAGGCAAAAGGACGGCTTTTTTCGGCGAGGTGGAGAAACTTCTTCAACCTTTTGATGATGATATAGAGACCAAAGTAAGAAATATAGTAACTATTATTGCTTCAATTTCAGCTTGTTCTGACTTGGAACTAGTGCGACAAAGCGATCGCTTTCTCTACGATCGAACTACCGATAATCCAATACGCTTGGGTTAGCGCCAAAAACCTTAAGTTGTGTAGGTTGGGGAGCCACTGCGCCTTTGCGGTTTCCCGACTTGTTCGCGTAGCGCGTCTCCCCTTCCAATACGCTTGGGTTAAGGCTAAAACTCTTTATAAAAGTCAAATTTTTTAACGAACCGCAGAGGCGCAGAGGAAACAGAGAGAAGAAAAAAATGCTTAACCCAAGCGTATTGACTGATAATCTTTTCTTTGACGCAGATGAGATTGGTAAAGCTGCACAAGTTCAAATCGCCCAGTTCTCGAATCAGGCAATACTAACTAATGTAAATATTACTGTCATTGCCTAACCAAAGCTATATAGTCAGCAAAGGTAAATTATCCAGTCAGGTTGAAGCATTGTAAATATATAAGGCTGGGTTTCGCTGTTGCTCAACCCAACCTAAACATTAAAATCAGATGATTTATTTTTTGGTAGTTCCTGAATCAGGTTGGCAAATAGCTACTCTAAATTCAACCTGTATATCAATTACACAAAGCACTGTAATCTAATTAGTGCCCGGTTGGGTTGGAATAACTGGTTGAGTTGGAATAACTGGTTGAGTTGGAACAACTGGTTGGTTTGGAACAACTGGTTGGTTTGGAAATGGGGTAGTTTCTAAACTTGGACTTGAACCCGCAGGAATTATCGTTGGCGGTGTAGACGAAGATGAAGCACCGATAACACTATCATCAGCACTGATACAAGTATCTAGCGCTTGAGTAGCGGGAAAGTCGATTTGACTACGCAAGCCAACCACACACTGGCCAAAGCGCACGGGTAACAAACTGCGTCCACAATAATCTAAAACTGTCGGATTAGCTTCTTCCTTAGTACTTAAGCTGACACCAACTACACAGGTTGCTAACTCTTCAGGACGCCGGGCCTTCCCACAAGAAGAAAGCGCATCTGTCGCAGCAATTTGGGTTTCCTTATCAATTTTTACCACGCAAGCAGCCAAATCTTTTGGACGCAGTGCTGCTGCACAACCTTCTGATGCCGCTTCTGCGTTTACACCCACACTCAAAAGGCGACCCGCACAGACACTATAATCATTCCTGTAGGAGGCAGCAACAGCCACATTAGGCAAGATTGTTAAACATCCAGCTATAGCCAAAACTGGTAATGTTAAAATCCTGGAGGTGGAACTGCCTTGTTTGTTCTTAACTCTGCTAACCACTTTTTTGCTCATTGACATTGACATTGCCATTCTCCAAACACCCAAAGTTATGCTAACTCAAATATCTTAAAAATCCTCTGTAATCTAAGAATTTCAGAGGTAGTAAAGTATAGACATAATTAATTATGTCGAAAATTGTGTTAATATAGCTGTTTGAAAGATAAGTAGGCAACGTAAAAAGTATTTCAGAGTAAGAATACTGCGTAAACCAATCTGATGATTGAGTAGCCTACGAAACTAAATAAACACAAAAAACTTATTGGCAGTAGTACGGCGGGGCACGTCGGAATTCAGGCTTGGAAGCCAGTGTGTCGGCTCAACCGACTTAAAGCAACTGGTGTAAAGGAGATGCCTCTACATTGGTAAGATACGTCATACCAAAGCAAGCACCTTCAAAAAACCAAGAATCCGCTGATTTATCATCAGTGGAATGTCAAAATGGTTTGGGTAAAGTTTAAACAGGATTAGATTAAGGAAACTCATGTCCCGATATAGAGGGCCCCGCCTCAGAATTGTCCGCCGCTTGGGCGACTTACCAGGATTAACTCGTAAAAGTGCCAGACGCGCTTACCCACCTGGGCAGCATGGCCAGAATCGCAAGAAGCGCTCTGAATATGCTATCCGTCTAGAGGAAAAGCAAAAGCTCCGCTTCAACTATGGTTTGACTGAAAAGCAATTGCTCCGTTATGTGCGGAAAGCCAGACGTGTTACTGGTTCTACCGGACAAGTGCTGTTGCAATTGCTAGAGATGCGCTTGGATAATACCGTTTTCCGCTTGGGTATAGCCCCGACTATCCCAGCAGCTCGTCAACTGGTAAATCACGGTCACGTAACTGTTAACGGTCGTGTCGTGAATATTGCCAGCTACCAATGCCGTCCTGGCGAAGTAATTGCCGTCAGAGATCGGGCACAATCCCGGAAGTTGGTGGAAGCTAACTTGCAATATCCCGGTTTGGCAAACCTCCCCAGTCATTTGGAGTTTGACAAAAATAAGTTGGTTGGTAGAGTCAACAGCGTTATTGAGCGCGAATGGGTGGCACTACAAGTTAATGAACTACTTGTGGTGGAATACTACTCACGACAAGCGTAATATTCATTTGTCCTTAGTCATTTGTCCTTAGTTATTTGCAAGGGACAAATGACCAATGATTATCCACCAATTTGCGACATGGTGCGGGTATATGCACCTGAAATGCCAGAATCGCGCCCTTTAAAGTTAATTTCTGGTTTGATTCCGAGTAAATGTCTCACCTGTTCTTGTAATTGAGCGGTACTGACACCAGAACGCAGAGCCGTTTTTAAATCTATTTGACCAGTTTCATTTAATAAACAGGGACGCAGCCAGCCATCAGCACTCAGGCGCATCCGATTACAACGATCGCAAAAACATTCTGACATCTGACTAATAAATCCTAGTGTCCCCTTCGCACCAGGAATTTGAAAGACATCAGCAGGGCCAGCACCACGAACTTGTGATTCTGTCAAGCCCCAGCGATCGCGAATGCGTTCTCGTAAATCGGCTGAAGATACCCAACCGCGATCGCCAAATAAATGCACGTTACCAATGGGCATAAATTCAATAAATCGAACGTGCCACTGTTTATCAATTGTGAGGGCGGCTAAATCGAGAACTTCGTGGTCATTAACCCCAGGAATCACCACCACATTCAGCTTCAGGGGGTCGAATCCGACCTGATGGGCAGCTTGAATCCCATGCCAAACTTGTTGCCAACGAGAACGCCCCTGATTACCAATAATTTGGTCAAAAATATCGGGATCGAGAGAGTCCAGACTAATATTAATTCGTCGCAGACCAGCATTGTAGAGGTTTTGCGCCATCGGAGCCAGCAAAAAACCGTTGGTGGTCATTGAAAGGTCTTGAGTTTGGGGTAAAGTTGCGATCGCACCGACTAAATCCACCACACGCGGACGCAATAAGGGTTCACCCCCAGTCAAACGAAATCGGGTAAAGCCTACTGGAATAAATACCTCTTCAATTAAGGTGAGTAGTTCTTCATCAGTCAATAACTGTTGCTTGAGAATATAATCCAGTTCTACTCCCTCTGGCATACAGTACTGGCAACGAAAATTGCAGCGATCGATTAAGCTAATGCGGAGGTAGTCTACCTGGTTCATCGTTTTATTTTTATTCTCTCTGATTAATTAACAGTAAACCAAAAAGTTTTTCCAAAAGGGCGATCGCTAAAATACTGATAGCTTATAATACTAGTAAACACAGAATCCTCTAACCAGCAGACATAGTATAGATTATGATTACTTATGATTGGTTGGTC
>NZ_JBWQXL010000032.1:0-66558 GCF_056620565.1 Nostoc sp. LEGE 12454 | reverse complement strand
TGGGTGAGCATCTCTTGGCAAATGTTTCAAGATTTGTAATTCTACATCCATTGCCCTACTTACCTTTCAGGATTTTCTTTTTTTATTCTTTTATTTAGAATAACCGGAAAGTGACAGAAGAGGGTTAATTTTGCTAATATCGGTTTCAGCTATATTTGCCACAACCTGATAAGTTGATGCCAGTGACAGAATCGAAGAAGAGGTCGATCCCGAAACCGAACTCCCTGATGTTGTCGGTGTAACGAAATCACCCGGATCGGCATACTTGGAAGTCACAATACCAGTAAATGGAGCACGAATTACTGTGTCTTGAATTTGTGTTTGAATCGTTTTTAGGTTGCCCTGTTGCTGAACCACTTGAGCGCGTGCGGCGTCAATATCTTCCTGACGATTTCCTGCTTTTAGTAGTGCTGTCGTTGCGATCGACTCCTAGCAGCAATTGATTAATTGCTCGGAGGACGTGCCGGAATTCCCAAGGCTTCCCGCAATTTTTCTTCAGTAACACCGAGCTTTGTAGCTGCTGCTTTCAGGTCGGGACGGCGACGCTCTCCATCTGGTGGATTGGTTGGATTAGTAGGTACTCTCAAAGCTTCTTTTAACTTCGCTTCGGTGACACCGAGTTTTTGAGCCGCGGCTGTAAAATCTATCTGACGGTGCGATCGCCTCCCTTGTGGTAGTTGCTCGCGCGCTTGAGTGGGGTTTTGGGTGGTCAGGTTCGGGTTTCTGCCTGCTTGACCACAGGCTGCAAGTGTGAGGGAAATGGCTGCCAAGGCTAGAAATTGACGAATAATCATAACAATCAATCTTGTTTTGCTGAGATTGGAAAGAGTTGATAGTTTTAATTACACCAGCCCAATATGACAGCTTTCCCTTTGTCCGAATTACAAAATTGTAATAATAGCGATTCTTATTTGAATGAGTTACACGGGTAGGGTAGCACAGCTAGCTGTGTTACCCTAAGTGCTTAATTAAGCAATTAATTATCAGAACAAAATTCAGGAGTCAGGAGCCAGAATTCAGAATTGAATTCTGTGCGACACTTCGATCGGCTCAGTGCATCGCTGGCGGATGAATAAATGGCGTTTTTGCACCTCCACCAAATCGTGGATTTGGTAGTCTACAATCAGTGATGGGTCTGAATCCCCCACTGATTTATTCTGACTCCTGAATTCTGACTTCTGAATTCTTCTTCAATTCTTTCTAAGCCTAATGCTCGTAGACATCGCTGGAAACTAGCGCTCCAACTTTTTGCCAAATCCCCTTATATAACAATTACGAATGACGGATTTTTAACGTTCGGTATTTGTTACCGACTATCCATAGTAGAACAATTAGCAATACAAGCGCCTTGATCGTTGATGGCTCCACTACCTTCTTTACTTGCGTGGGAGTTTGAGGAGTAATATTACATGGAATCTCAACGATTTGTGTGTGATTAGAACCATTACCACTGGGAGTCAGATCGCATTCGCCTTTATTGGTGAGAGACAAAGGTGCATTTTCTGGAGAAACAGGTGCAGGTGGTTGAGGAGATAAAGAAACTGGTGGTTGAGATGAAGAAATAGGTGTTTGAGCTGAAGAACTATCGCCACTCAGTAGTAGAAGCAGAATTAAACCAAGACCCCCAACGCCGATTATTGGCCAAAGTGGAAAGGAATTAGAACTGTCTGGTACCAAGACATCTCCCGTAGAGCCAGGGAAAGCATCAAAAGCTATTGTTTCTCCATCCAAGGCTAGTGGATTGTCACTTAGCAAAGTATCTCCTGCGATATCTTCACCTAAGAGCTGATTAAATTCCGCTGGAATCGCATTGTTGGGGCGTCCGAGTTCCCCACCATCTTCGGAGTATGGATAGGATAGTACTTCAAAAATCTTCTGTTGGAGTTGGTTCTGATCTCCAGAACTCAATGCATCCAAGCCTGTAGAGATTTTATCTAAATAAAAATTTGTCATCTCTGGCGATAGACCTAGAGACTGAATCTGCTCTTGAATATTAGAAATTTTTGAGGCCTCTTCAAACAGCAATCGTCCGTATGACAATTTCAGGTCTAGTAATCCATTACGAAGGCTAACCGAGTCATTAACTCCTGAGTATGGTGCCCAGTAGAACTGCTTGGTTACAAGTCCGAGTCCTTCTACTGGATTACGACCAAAAGGTTGTCCAAGAAGGTATTGAGATCCATCCATGATTGCGGGAGATGCGTTTCTCCAAAATGAGGCGTAAGGCACCGCAGAGAGATTGGGATTATTGCCATAGAAGCTAGCAAAATTCTGGAAGTTTTTTTCCCCACCGGCTGCTCGGATTAGAAGGTTTTGATAACTAGTTCCATTGTTTAACTCCACTAATCGTTGGATTACCGATCCAGTTTTATTGCAGGTCAGACCAAATCCCACATCACATCCAGGAATGACTCGCATCCGGCTCAAATTCTGGTTATTCATTTGGTACTGGAGATACTCAGACTCCAGTCCTTGTTGGATGCCATAGCGTCCAACATTTAACTGTGCAAAAGCAGACTGACACGTAGTAAGTACTACTGCAACAGATGAAAATGCGATCGCTGCAAAGCGAACTACCTTCGGCATCGCAATTCTTTGAACAATTGATTTAGACAAGATGCACCTCCACTAAACGACAGCAATTTAATTGGGGATTGGGCACAAGAGGCAGAGGGGAAAGACTTACTGCTACTTCTCCTCGGTCACTGAGCGTAGCCGAAGTGCTGCTCCCCTACTTCCCCAATTCAACTCTTAGGTAAATAAATGTTGATCGTGATTCCTGTACCTTTAAGGTTTCCCGATGAGAGTGTGTGATATAAGACCATCGCCCGGTTTGGTTGGTCAAAAAGATACCCACGACGTGTAGGTTTAATCTTCCCTTCCTTGACTAAGGAAACGAAGGCTTGTAGATATCTACGTATACCTTGACGGTTCTCTTTAGTAGTATTCGTATGACGCTCAATCAGCATCATAAAGAAGTCCAAGCTACGATTCTCCTGCCCTTGAATCAGACTGCCTTCATCTAAGAAAGAACTTGCTATGAGCCTGCTATTAACTTGTTTGACCTTAAATAAAGTAAAGTAACGTCCTTCTTTTTTAGGATCGTTCGCATAACAGACCCAGGAACCCTCTTTATTTTGTGTAAAACCCTGTTCAGCAAGGTAAGAAAGCAAAGAATTATTTGTCTTAGTTTGTGGTGGAGGTAATAAATCTTCAATGGGATCTAAAGAGCAAATCCTTTGTGTTGTTTTTCGTGGATAAACAGCAGGTGTCTGTTGAGTATTGACGCGAAAGGGCTGTGTTGTTTTTTCTGGATAAACAGCAGGATTCTGTTGGGTATTGACGCGAAAGGGCTTGTCATCAGACATTGCCATACTAGACATTGCAGCCAACGCAGATACTTGGAGAACGATCGCTCCAAACAAACGAACTATGATATTCATGTTTTTCCTGTTACTCTTACTGACTTTGTGAATAATCGAATTTTTACTAGATCGAGATCGATCTAGCAGTCCTAAATTATTTGTTAAATTTAAGTGTTTGCCTGATTTGAGCGAGGGTAGCTTAAGTTTTCACTAATCAAATAGGACTTTTACATATAGGTAACTAAACACAAAGAGAATCAATATCTAAATAAAACACACAATGTTAATGTCTTATTGACAATACAAATTAGGCTTTTTGATATTTTTACATATACAAAAAACTATTGACATTGCGTCAAAACTTTTCTATTTACTCTTGTCTAATTTTTTGCCATTTTAAGAAGGGTTTATGCCTTTCTCGCTGGCTATGATGATTCCTAAAAAAGAGCTTTAGTTAGCTCTTTAGTACCTTATATAAGCAGAGTTCAAAAAGCTCTGTGCTTTGCACGTTAGGGCTTTTGTTGATTTCCTGGGTAGGTTGAATAATTTTTTGTTTTTTTGAAGGTAGCGCACCTAACTAGCTCTTCCAGCATGGTTACAAATTGATGTATAAATAATATCTCCCTGACAGTAAAATAATATTACCATGAGCTTGAGACATGCAACAGTATTGTGGACAGTTGTCAAAGTTGTACACTATGAATCGTAACTACCTCTTCATTAAATTTCATAGCAAATAGATGAGAGGCAAGCTTAATCTATATCACACACTACTAGTATTAAATTATTAAATAATAGTAGTGTGTAGCCTGATATTCTAATGTATTAAATGTAACATTAATTAAAGTAAAACACTTATAAATAATAGATTGCGATCGCTAACCCAAGTGTTTAATTACCCTACTAGGCGATGTCTATGATGGTCTACGCCTATGCACCAAAAAAACTTAAGTAGATTACAAGTATAAAATTTGCGATTTAGCACGCTGTCGGTGCCACAGACCTTATAAGCCTGTAAGGCAGATATTTACGACTTCTCTAATACCAATTAAAAAAATGTTTGCGACAGATAAGGCATTCAAAATAAAATCATAGCCTCAACATTATCAACCTGAATAATGTTGAGGCTATCAGCATGACAAGCGGCAAATTCTGTCAATAATTGTTGATAAACAGAACTTACGCATTGACAGATCGGACAAAAAGTGCGTAAGTTCTAAATTAGTTAATTCAATTTAATTTATTACAATGCACTGCGGCTAGTTAACGCATTCCACAGGAAGACTGCAACAATTGCACCCAGAACTGCTACTGCAATACCGGGAATACTCAAAGAGGGAGCCGCTAAAGCAAAGCTTCCTGTACTGAAGAATACACCCAAACTGCCACCAATAAAAGCACCAACGATTCCTAATAAAATTGTTGCTAAAATTCCGCCGCCTTGATGACCGGGGTAGATAGCCTTTGCGATCGCACCAGCAATTAGACCTAAAACAATCCAAGCAAGAATATTCATTGTTTTTATTTGATAAACGTTTTTTAGTGACAAATACACAATAGCAATCCAAATATTGACATTCAATCTATCAACAGAAGCAATAATCGATAGCCTTGAGGATGAACGCTATTACTTCTCGTGATGAACTCTCTTAATTGAAATGGATAATAAAAAAGCTCCTAGTAGGTATAAAACCAGGAACTAATAAATTCATTGCTTGATAATTGCAGTATATGCATTTTTAATGATTGTTCTCATCTACTTGAAGAATTAAGCTCAGGTTTGAAAGCAGCTACTTTTGTAGGTTCGCACTTAAGTTTACTCAACTTGTAGGATTCTGGCGCTTAAGAAGTTTGCGCTTAGGGATTGGGATAGCAAAAGAGCAATTACCTGTACTTGCATGAATGTAAAACAAGAAAACCAACTGCTTGACCAATTTATCGTTCTTGTATTTCTCGCTGACGCATGGGCATAGCGTCAATTTGCTCAAAAATTGCTGTCGCTTGCACTAGTGTAGTTTCTTGGCGCTTAACACCTCCATCTTTGCCGATCAAAATGACGCGAAAATTTTCTTTATCAACCCCAAAGCGATTTCGCAAATTGGTAGCAGAAGATTCATCTATTAACTGTCCGTTGGCATAGCTTTTATCTGTTGCCAAAACTTGAACAAGAACTAAATCTCGATCTTGAAAATCGTTTTGGTGCTGTTTAAATACCTGCATCTGTTGCTGATAGTTATGGTTATCAACAGATGGTGCAAAGATTAGTAGCACACGGTTTTGCCATTTTTGAGAATTGAGATTAAATGAAGACATTTTGATAGTATGGGTTGAACCTTGGACAGTACCAGCAATGCTGACGGGCGACAGGACTATAGATGCGGCAAGAGTCAGAGCGATTAATACTGAATTATTCACTTCGGGGCTTGTTAGGCTCATAATGACAATGACATGAACGAGGTTTGATGAAATGTCAGAAGCTTGGACAGACTCTTCTCAACTACAACAGTGGCATCAAGGTATTGAAATGGCTAACCGCAATAACATTTTCTGTCATTGCCGTAGTTGTAGTGATGAATGGGTGGACTCTGTGATGGATGCAGTCTGTAGTAAATGCGGCAGCAAAGATATTGAACATATCTCGTGCTGGCAGTTTCCAGATGATTGAATGAGTAGCCAAATATGTCGCCGATAAAATAGCGATCGCTACTTTTGACATTTCCTTAGAAAATTCGGGGTGATTACTTTGTTAAGCTGCGGTAATGTCTGCTTGTGCATCTAAAGCGGAATTTGGAAAAATACTCCAACACTCAGCGGGATCAACGGTTAACAGTACTCATATCAGGATAGCGATCGCCAGCTGCCACATTTTTTGGTGCAACTGTTTCCAGTCGATTCAACTCTTGTTCAGTCAGGATAATTTCGGTAGCTGCAACATTCTCCTCCAAGTAAGTACGGCGTTTTGTACCAGGGATTGGGACAATATCTTCTCCTTGAGCTAATAGCCATGCTAAAGCAAGCTGACTAGAAGTTACTCCTTTTTCGCTGGCGATCGCTTTGACTTGCTCTACTAATTGCAGGTTTTTATAAAAATTCTCACCTTGAAAGCGAGGAGAATTTCTTCGATAGTCATCAGGTGCAAGATCGTCAGGGCTAGCGATCGCACCTGATAAAAATCCTCTTCCTAATGGACTATAAGGAAC
Source organism: Nostoc sp. LEGE 12454 (assembly GCF_056620565.1). Lineage (NCBI taxonomy): Bacteria > Bacillati > Cyanobacteriota > Cyanophyceae > Nostocales > Nostocaceae > Nostoc > Nostoc sp. LEGE 12454. Next base: position 59,993 of record NZ_JBWQXL010000032.1, on the reverse strand, counting down.
AAACCCAATTCCTAACTCCCGCACGGTGGGTAAAATTTCATCCTCTGGCTCTCGACTCCAAAGAGAGTATTCTGTTTGCAGTGCAGTAATCGGGTGAACTGCTACAGCTCGGCGAATCGTCGCCGGGGCAGCTTCCGAAAGCCCCAAATAACGCACTTTTCCCAGCTTGACTAACTCTGCCATTGCCCCGACAGTATCTTCAATGGGGACAGTTGGATCTACTCGATGTTGATAATAGAGGTCAATTACTTCCACTCCCAAACGTTTTAACGAGGCATCGCAAGCTTGATGGACATATTCTGGTCTACCATCAACCCCTTTAAAACCACCATCTTCAGTACGGACATTACCAAATTTAGTTGCTAAAATTACTCGATCTCGGCGATCTTTAATTGCTCTGCCTACTAATTGTTCGTTGGTAAACGGCCCATACATATCAGCAGTATCAAGAAAATTCACTCCGAGTTCTAATGCCCGATGAATTGTCGCGATCGCCTCAATTTCATCACGACCGCTATAGAACTCAGACATTCCCATACAACCAAGTCCGATAGTTGAAACTTCTAAGCCTTGTTTGCCTAGCTTTCTAGTTTTCATAAAATAATTTCCTACTCAGTAATTGGTCTTAGAATTTGACACCTTTCAGCATTATCCCTTTCCCTTTCACCAAGTCATCTATTATTAGAAGTATTTACTGATATAAGTACGTTAATTTGCGGGTACTTCACATTTATTTTACCAGCTGTTTTAATACAGCTTTCTAGCTTACGCACATTTATTATGTATTTTCTAGTCTAATTACTAGCCAGTTGTAGCGAAGCGATGACCAAGCGCTGTGAATTGGCTGCTGAGTTATTTTACAGCGTTGGGTCAACAACTGGCGATTTGTGGTTGTTCTGTTCTGTTGATATCTCATTTAAACTGCAAAATACAAAGTTGTGATGCCAAATTGCCAGAACCTTTGAACATGGTATCGTCACTTCAGCTTTGTCTTAAAGGAGAAGTGGATAGAGTTGATGACAGTTTGGTCAAATACCTCCACCAATTCAAGAGAGAACTTTCAGCAAGAGTTCGTTAAGCACACACAATAATGGTCGGTTGTTACATACACCAGTTTGATTGTGATTAGTCAGAATATAGTAGTGCGATATATTGCACTCTTACAAAAGTTAAATTCAGAGGTAAACTATGTTTCCTTTTTGGGGTAATCCATGTTATGGAAGCGAACCCATTTCGCACAAAGCTAGCTTAGAGCGGAAATTAAAATTCTTGGTTTGGCTACGAGATGATTTAGAGTCTAGACTGGCTGGTATTAATGCTTCTATTGATACTATTCGTCAGCAAATAGAACGTTCAAACTCATCTACTTAGAACTTAGCTAATACAGCAATTCATCTCATCACCTACCCAATAAGCAGGTGATGAGATGAATTGCAAATGAATTGAAGACTATTAACCAGTCAACTTAATGACACCTTGGCTAACTAGAGATTCAAGCTGAGAATGATGCTGTGTTTGTTCTCGTAGCAACTTTAGTTGCTCGTAACTGAGAATGTGTAATCCTGGCCGGACAACATAACCTTCAATGGTAATGCTTTGTGGCTGCTGGCTGTTGGTGCGGTTGTAGCTAATTGAAGGCATATTTACAAAGGGCAAGTTAGAACTGATTAGTAGAAGAGAGTTTGATTCTTCACTCTCTTACAGCTTCACACAAGTTCCTCTGAAAGGGTGACTAAAGGTTGCGTTTGCCTCCCAGTATTGAAAGAAACACGATATCCCCAAGCTAATTGGTATGCAAAGCAGGTAAACCTGACTTGATTAGAAGGGGGTTCCTGGGATCAACAAACTGATAGACAGACTTCCGGTTTTCCCTTAACCCAAAGAATTCCAACCTCAAATCAACCTTTCTCAATAAATTTTGTGCGATGCCTACAGTGGGCTACGCCTACGCTTTAGCTATTTTACTGTCAAGTCAATCTCTGCGATTAATAAGCGTGAGGTTTGTGAGGCCATTCTCTACACCGCTAACAGCCAATCACAGACGTACACCTTCAAAGTTACCCTATACCTGCCATTGACCCAGGACTCTGTTGCAGTATGGCTCACCATCAAAAATTGGGATATTTTACAAAAATATTTTTCAACGGTGATTTAAGTACAACATTTGGGAACAATTTATGGAACTCAGATTTTTGTAGGTACTTAGGTAATTTCTAAGTACCTACAAAAAGAAGATAAACCTGTTCAAAATGCAGCCTGAGTTTCCCCAAAAGGGAATAAATCACTAAACTGGCAATATCTATAAAAATGCTTAATTCTGAAATTCAAAAAGACCTTCGCCATAACTTTACTGTCAATGTTATTGAAAGTGGATTTTTTGGTTTTGGGAGTGGTTTTGCTTCATTTTTCACGATTCTTCCACTATTTGTTAGCACTCTTACCGATTCTGCATTGCTTATCGGCCTGATTCCAGCTATTCCACGCTTAGGCTGGCAATTACCTCAGCTATTAACAGTTAATAAAGTAGCTCGCCTACAGTGTTACAAACCAACTGTAATGTTGTTGACAATTCATCATAAGCTTCCTTTTTTGGGATTAGCACTGGTGGCTTTATTACAACTAGAACTCAATCACCAAACTATCTTACTGTTGACATTTGCCATACTCATTTGGCATGGGCTAGGCGGTGGGTTTAGCGCCACTGCTTGGCAAAGCATGATTGCTAAAATTGTTCCCTCCAGAAAGCTTGGTATTTTTTACGGTACTTTAGCAGCATCTGCTAATTTGATGAGTATTTGTGGTGCTGCGATCGCTGGTTTACTGCTTAAGGAAATTGCTCAACCATTTAACTTTGCTCTGTGTTTTTTGTGTGCCAGTTTGGCAATGGCTCTATCTTGGTTTTTTATGTCTAGGACGCGAGAGCCAGTAAAGACCACACCATCAGCTTTTGAAACTAGAGGTGAATTTTGGCACACTCTGGGTGTAATTCTCCGGTGCGATGAGAATTTCCGTTGCTTTGTAATCGCACGTATGATCTCACAGTTCGCACTGATGCCACTTCCCTTCTATACACTCTATGCCATACATCAATATGGGATGGGAGAAGTTTCTGTTGGGTTAATTACGACTCTATTGATGGTTACACAAACTATTGCTGGATTGGTTTTGGGTTGGTTGGGCGATCGCACAGGTTGCAAGTTAATTTTACAAATTGGTTGTGTCGCTTGTGTATTCAGTTCGGTTTTAGCTTGTTTAGCACCCAATACAAACTGGTTTTACTTGGTATTTATAGGAGAAGGAATAGGTATGATGGCTCTGCAAAATATTGCTGCGGTAATGACTTTAGAGTTTGGCAACCAACACCAACGACCAGCCTATATTGGTCTTGGTAATACCCTTATTGCTCCTGCCACCATCCTTGCGCCCCTACTAGGTGGATGGATAGTGGAGAATATTGACTATAAAACTACCTTCTTGGTAGCAGCTATCGGTGCATTAGCTACAGCAGTGCTTTTGCACGTAGGAGTAAGCGATCCACACTATCTTGAAGAAAATTTTAGTAACGATTCAGTTAATGTTTTGCCTGAGTAGTAAGCATTTGATATTAATTCGTAATCCCTAATGCGAATGCGCTAGCGTGCTGTAGGCTCATGCACCTGTCACTAACCTATCCCTACTGAAGAGTTGTTAATTAATAAAAAGCAGGAGGCAGAGGGAATATTTTTTATTAATAGTTATTTTTGCCCATATACACCGTTTATTAACTAACCCAGCATTTTTATCACCCCAACACTGTATAAATCATTCTTGGGAGTGAAAGTTGGACTATTCTAACTATGGTATGAACCTAAAAGCAGTTAACAAAGCATTGCAAGGTTTAGGCTCATGATATTCATGCCTCATAATTTTCTACTTGTATGGCTGTTTCAACTGCTGTCCGTTGGGGTGCTTGGCGGGGGGATTTACATTCTCTATGAGTGGTATGAAAGAGAACTTGTAGGAACGCCCTACTTAGTAGCTGGACTAGTAATGTTTCTGTGGTCTTTTGGCGGTCGTTTTATCAGTTTGCCACTGCTGCGCCGTCCTGGAAACCAGGAACCCAAGTTTATGCGTAGCAAAACCGTACAGCGCTTGCCACGTCCAGATGGGAGCGTATTGCAAGTAGAGTTTTTTGGCCCTGAAGATGGCCAACCAATTATCTTGTCACACGGTTGGGGGCCAAACAGTACTATATGGTATTATGCCAAACGACAATTAAGCGATCGCTTCCGAGTAATTGTTTGGGATCTACCAGGGTTAGGAAAATCCACTAAACCGAAAAACAACGATCACTCTATAGAAAAATATGCCCGTGACTTGGAAGCTGTTGTTGCGATCGCAGGGGATAAACCCGTTATCTTGGTAGGACACAGCATGGGCGGCATGATTAACCTGACATTCTGTCGCCTGTTTCCAGAGCAATTGGGGAGTCGGGTGGCTGGCTTAATTCTTGTAGATACTACTTACACTAATCCGGTAAAAACTTGTATCTTTAGCAATCTGGTACGTAAGTTGCAGAAACCTCTACTCGAACCTGTGTTGTACCTGACTATCGTGTTGTGGCCGGTTTTTTGGTTGATGACTTGGCTCTCGTATTTAAATGGTTCGCTGTACATCACCGTCGAACTATCTGGATTTACGGGTACTGAAACACGCGGTCAATTAAGTTTTGCAGGTCTATTATCAGCATTGGGTTCGCCTGGTGTTCTGGCTCGTGGCACACTGGGAATGTTGAAGTTCGACGAAACAGACACACTTGCAACTATTAACGTTCCTGTATTGGTAATGTGTGGGGCTTCAGATATAGCGACAAAACCTGTAGCAAGCGATCGCATGAAAGCAGAATTACCTTACTCTGAAAGAGTCACCCTAAAACCAGGTGGACACATGGCATTGATGGAACAAAACCAACAGTTTGCTGAAGCAGTCAGCACATTTTGCGCTGGCTGCTCCTCATAGCTGCCTGATATCATGTCCGATTAAAGACTTATCATTAAGACCGCAGAGGTGCAGAGGGGAGGGGTTTTGGGTTTTCTGCATAGATTTGGGAATTATAACTAATTAACCGGACATGATATGAATCCCACATTTAGCATCCATCAAAAAATATTGCTCCAGGGTTGACGTTTCGGTGTTTCGCGCAGTCTGTAGCAACTTCCGCCTTCCCTGCAAGAACTTCCGCCTTGACGTTTCGGTGTTTTGCGCAGTCTGTAGCAACTTCCGTCTTCCCTGTAAGAACTTCCGCCTTGACGTTTCGGTGTTTTGCGCAGTCTGTAGCAACTTCCGCCTTAACGTTTCGGTGTTTCGCGCAGTCTGTAGCAACTTCCGTCTTCCCTGCAAGAACTTCCGCTTTGACGTTTCGGTGTTTCGCGCAGTCTGTAGCAACCTCCGCCTTCCCTGCAAGAACTCCCACTTTTTTTGTAGCAACTTCTGCTTTGCACTTTATTTAATCCGCATTCCTTACTACCTTTTGATTAGATCCAAAGTAGAGTTCGCTCAATTCTTCCAAAAAAACATCGGTCTGCGATTCTGGATTAAGGAAGTAGGGATGGATAGGAAGGAGTTCAGCGCGAGGGCGAGTTTCCGGTGAAGACAAAATTTGCTCAAGCAAAGACAGGTAGTTTTCACCAGTAGATTCCCAAGTGTACTTCTTCAACACTCGTTGCTGACCAGCTTGGGCAAAATACTCCCACTCCTGAGCATCGCATAGCAACCGCTCCAAGCCCCGTGCAATATCAGCAGGATCTTCTGGATCGACGAGTACGCCATATTCTCGATCTCCCTGTCGCAAGCTCTCGCTAGGGCCGCCGTTCTTGGTTGCTACCACTGGTAAACCTGCTACTGCTGCTTCTAAGGGAGCAAGCCCAAAGGGTTCGTAGAGTGCGGTCAGCGCAAATACTGAGCGACGTTTAACCAAAAACCTATAGGTTGCTGCTAATGACTCTTGAGACTGATGTAACAAGCCAAATGCACTGATTTTGCCCCACAAGTCGTTTTCTTTGACCGCCTCCCGAATCGGGGCTAATACTTCTTCAGTTATTTCGTCGCTAGTTTCTTCTCGTAAAGGATTGTCCAGCGCCCCTGTAATTACCACCAAGTTAGCTCGTTCTTGAAGTGTTGGACTGATTGCGAAAGCTTGCACTAGACCCAATATGTTTTTTTTCAGTTCTAATCGACTAGATGCTAAGATAACGGGCAAATCTCGACGATCTTCTGCAATGTCCCGTATCAATCGTTCCTGAATGAACTCGTAAGTAGCCTCCTCGTTTTCGGAACGCGCTTTTGCACCAAAAATCGAGAAATCTGCTCCCGGTGGAATCACTGCAAAGCGGTTGTCGTTGTCTACATCCACTGCACCAGTATAGACTCGATGAGAATACTGTTCAAAACGTTCTTGTCGTGTACTGGTGATATTAACTGCCGAGCGATTCATGCTCAGGCGTTCGGCTAAAATGCGATATCTAAAATTAAATTGCTCGTCTATTGCTGTGAGATTTTCTGGGGTGACTTCCAATTTGTCGATCTTTTGAGCGCCGAGAGAATGAGCAGTAAAGGTAAAAGGTATGCCTGTCTCCTCTTCAATTAGAACGGCACACAGTCCTCCATCAGCGTAGTGAGCAGTCATAGCATCGGGTAAGCTACCTTCCTGTTGATAAAATTTTAAGATGTTGGGTATCCAATCAGCGACAAGATGAGGCCATAACAACTCTTTAGAGAGAAATTCTTTTGGCCCAGCTGGTAAGCGGATAATGCGGACATTATCGATTTTTGGATAAGTGCCAATCGCTTCGGCAAACTCTGGCCACTCCGGGTCAATAATTTGACGGGTGATAATATCAACTTTATGACCCATTTGAGCAATGGCTATGGCGACTTGCCTAACGTAAATTAGCTGACCCCCAAAATCTGGGTGTTTGGTGATGTGGTTATTGCCTGAATCAAAATTGCCTTGAGGGTTGAGAAATCCAATATGCATTGCCCACTTCCTAATACAGGTTGATTTCTACCAGAGATTTTTGCCTGAAGACGGCAGCATAAGAGCTTAGTGAGCTTGTTAAAAACTCCCAAGGCTGAAAAATGCAGGCAGTGAGACTGTAGATAAATACCATCAAAAAGTAAGTAAAAGGTCTTTTATTGATTCCCTTTAGCTTAAACTCAATTAATACAGTCATTTTCCTAATGCTTAAGTTAATCACTACTGCGGTTCGCGCACATATACCGAATGACATAAATAGTAATGTGATGGAATTACCTCAGTGAAATCAGCCAGCTTGAAATTTGAACTGTCAAGATAAATCTGACTCGCTAGGATGGCATTAGAAATTTATAGCATTTGAGTATGACCAAGCAAGATACTCCACTTACGGGAGAGGCACTGATTAAAGAAGTCTGTCGGCGGATTCGAGTAGCCCGCAGCTATTGGGATGCTCACAACAATGCTGCTTGTCGGGGCGAACGCGATCGCGCTTTAGCCCTTTACAATACCTTGACTAAGGAACAAAAAGACCAGATTCCGCAAGTGTTGCGGGTGTGGTTGCGTTACCGCAGTGAGAAATATTTTGGCGCACACCGAACGCCGCCAAAGTCAGCACGAAAATCAAAACATATCTAATTTATAGTCACTCACCTGAAGACCAGCGTATAGGCAACAGTGCGCCCACACTAAAAACCACAGCTAACCCACCCATACCAAACATTCCCCAAGGTACTAAACCTTCTAGCGGATTCACGACACGCGCAGTGCTTATGGGTTGTTTAGGATTGTAACGTATCACCACCATCTGGCCGTTGCTGGAGCGGTAAGACTCATAATTGCCTGTAAAGCGAGTGCGTTTACCGTTAGCTAAAAACTCGATAACTGGCGCATAGGTTTCTTTTTGCTCATTGTTATTCGTACTGCTGCGATCGCGACGACTAATGCTGTCTACCACCGTACCACGTGTTTCGTTTAGCGTTGCACTTTCGCGGGCAATTATGTTACGTACCCAAAAACCGCCCCCAATGAACAGCAATCCAATGGCCAGTCCAATACTTGCGCTTAGTTTGTCGTCAAAAGTATTTTGGTGAGGTTGAAAATTCATGGGTTTGAGGATAGCACAACAATAAATTTCATCACAGCATTTCGATTACAGCTTACATTTGAAACATTTCTATTTGGCACCACTAACCTTATAACTGCGTCAAATATCTTGCAGCTAAATTACTGCATCAGTTTTTTGATGTAGTAATTTAACCTTTATATGGTACTAAATATAACCAATTAACCTCATTTAGTAAGCAGAAGTAATGACAACTCAGTTTTGGGAAAAAAGTAGAGAAATTAATGCAACTCTAACTAACTTACTATTTAAGCCTGTACACAGACGAGTACTAGTAGGTCTAAGCAAGCTACAGGTAACGAGTCAACAGACATCGCCGTGGATTTTGAAAAAGCGTCTGCTGCTATTATTATGTCTGATCTCATTCTTTCTAGTATTGCTACTAAACAGCTTTGCGCCTGCCGTTGCCCAATTACCTGCTCAACCTCGTCAGGAAATTCGGGGAGTATGGCTAAGTGGTAACGATTTTAGCGTTTTTAGAAATCGTTCACAGGTGCAAGCAGCCATGAGCCAACTGCGGCAGTTAAACTTTAATACTGTTTATCCCGTAGTCTGGAATGATGGTTATACACAATACCCCAGTGCCATCATGGAGAAAAAGGGTATCCCGTTTTTCTTCAAGGGAGCAGAGGGACAAGATGTAATTGCAGACATTATTACTCAAGCCCGCAGACAAGGGTTACTAGCAATACCCTGGTTTGAATTTGGTTTTATGGTTCCTCTAACTTCAGAACTCGCATCGCAGCATCCAGATTGGCTAACACAAAAAGGGGATGGGACTCAAACTTCAATTAGTGCTGCGGGTGAAGTAGCGTGGTTGAATCCCTTTCACCCCGAAGTGCAACAGCTTATCCGCGAACTCGTGATAGAAGTTATCGCTAAATACGATGCTGATGGCGTTCAATTTGACGACCACATGAGTTTACCTGTAGATTTTGGTTACGATAAGTACACAATTAGTCTATATACTCAAGAAACTGGGAATCCTCCACCACCCAACCCCCAAGCCCAAGCATGGATAAAATGGCGGGCAGATAAAATTACTACCTTCATGGTAGACCTTTACCAAACCGTGAAAGCCAGAAAACCAAATGCTATTTTTTCAGTTGCTCCTAATTACTATAATTTCGCCTATAAAATGCAACTGCAAGATTGGCTAAACTGGGTACGGTTGGGTATTGTTGATGAGTTGGTCATGCAGGTGTACCGTAATGATTTGGAAAGTTTTATCGCTCAAATTACCCGCCCAGAAATTTTAGAAACCCAACAAATTATTCCAACTGGTATCGGGATTATGGCGGGTTTACGAAATCGTCCAGTAGCCATCCCACAAATCAAATCCCAGGTAGAAGCAGCGCAACAACGCGGTTTAGGTATCGGCTTTTTCTACTACGAAAGCCTTTGGGATATTGCCCCTGAACCAGCAGCGCAACGCCAGTCGGCATTTGCGGCTCTTTTTCCAAATTCAGCGTTGCGCGATATCTCGCAAAATACACCCCGCCAGCCAACTTTTAACACCATAAGCTTACCTTTATATCCAAAACCTTCCCTTGGGCAACGCGTTCGCGGCTATTTTTTGGAAGTTGCGATCGCAAATGGTCAACCAAAACGTATTTTATTAGATACAGGGTCAGCAGGGCTAAGAGTTCCCAAAGAGTTTTTAGGTAATTCTCCGATCGAAAGAACAGGTCAAAATATCAAGGAAGTATTAAGCGATGGTACTATCCTGGAAGGAGAATTAGTTTACACTAATGTCCGATTTGGTTTGATTCCCACCGCCGAACCTGTTCCCGTACAGGTTGTTACTAGTCGCCAATGTACTGCCCAAAAACCTAAATGTTCGGCAAATAGTGGTGTACCATTTTCGGGAATTATCGGTGTTAACTATTTTGAAAAATCACTTCCCTATAACCCGTTGAGAAAATTACCAGGCAATCTGAGTAACGGATTTATTGTCGTTGGAAATGGTGGTAGTAATAATGGCAGCCTAATTCTCGGTTTAACTGCCGAGAATCAAGCAGGTTTCAAAATGGCCTCTTGGAGTCAACAACCCGAAATTAATGGTGTACCCGGTAAAAGATGGGATTCTCGACTGAACAAAGTTTGTTTAACTATTGCTGGGAGTTCTGCAAAAAATTTGTGTAATAGCAGAGCGATCGCTGATACTGGAACTATTAATGGTTTGACTGAATTCAAGTCAGCTTCTACAGCAGGTAAACTCAAACCCGGAGTATTAGGGTCAGCAAATGCTGTGAAAGTAGGAATTAATGGCATTTTTGATTACAGTTTGACACCAGGAACCCGTGACGGATTTAATCGCTGGAATTTGAGTATCTCGCCACAAGCAGAACTGACTATATTTGTAAATCCTGGAATCGCCTTATTTGATAAATACGATGTACTCTTTGACCAAGTTAATGGTAAACAGGGTTTTCGCAGTCGGCGGTGAGAAGAAAGTAAAGACTTGCTTACTCAGATAGCGTTCAATTAACCCAGGATTTACACAAACATTGCCGAAACCCAGATGTAGAGACGCGATTTATCGCGTCTTGAAAGAGCAATTATTGACACCAATAACCCTTAACTTAAGGGTATTGGCTTTTAGCCCAATAAAAGTCAATCACTAGATAGAACGTTGAAACACTACTGAAAGATTATTAGCTGGCATTTGGTAAATCTGTTGCAATATCAGATTTTGTGCGCTAGCTACTGCTATGACATCATCCAAGTTACGCACACCCCACTCTGGGTTTTCAGTGCGTAAATATTCGTCAAAAGCTGCATTACTCGCAGCTGTATGTTCTCCACCTTGTTTGAAGGGGCCATATAAATAGAGGATACCTCCTGCTTTTAGGATACGACCTGCCCCTGCCATTAACCCCAGACAGGCTGACCAAGGTGAAATATGAATCATATTGATGTTAACGATGGCCACAATTGGCTTCGTATTCAGCCAATCAAATCCACCATTTTCCACAGCCCAAACTGGTTCTTTTGCATCTAGTTCAAGCGGTGCATAAACGTTATCACATACATTGTGTTCAGTCCATGAAATAATGCTGGCTCTTGATTGTGGATTTACATCGGTTGGGAGCCACAGATAATCTCTGAGCCTGGATGCAAAAAAGACTGCGTGTTCGCCAGTACCACTTGCTATTTCTAAAATAGTGCCGCTCTCCGGCAACACTTGTAAAAGTACTTCTAGAATTGATTCGCGGTTACGCTCGGTTGCTGGTGCGTATTTTCGTGCGTCTTGTGGTGTCATCTGGATCGTTATATTTATAATTAATCTGAATATGAAACTATAGATATCTCTCAAACATTAAACGAAGAACTTGACTAACTTTTATAAAAGATTTGCACAATTTTGAGCAAGTCACTTTTTGCAGGCTCACCGCCATACAACCATTTTATTAAATCATCAGGGTAACTTCTCGCTTTGTGCATTTTTGATTCGGAATCGGGTTTTGGGAAAAGGGAAAAGGGAAAGGGTTAAAGGTTTTTTCTTTACCTTTTCCCTTCCCCTTTTCTCCTGAACTGATAAGTATTAAGAGTGCATTGCTTTGGAGTGGAATGCCCAACAAAGTCAAATCAAACGGTCGCCAGGAGACGAAGATAAATAACTTTTGACTACAATCTTTAGTTTGCTTTTAGCCAGAGGCTTTCATGAATTTAGCTCTCTAGCTCAAGAAAAATTTTCCAGAGATTGGATCTTGTTTGAGGGATTGAATAAAATCCCTTAAAGTCATCATGCTACCTGTTAAAGTAAACTTAGGAGTGCCATTTTGAGCAACGATTCTCACTTCACTATCTTGGATCTGAATCTTATTTTTAATACTATCCCATAGAGCATCGAAGCTCTCATCATCCTTACAACCATTGGCTTCCAGGAATTTTTGGCGTACTTCTGTTTTTAGTGCCAGTGCTTCTGCTGCTTGAGTACGCGCCTCAAAGTGCTTAACTACATCTTCATAGGTACTTTCTCTCAGAGTTTTGTTTTCAGCCAGAACTTGTTCTAACTGAGTTTTGATGGCTTTCAGTTGGGATGCTAAAGCGGCTGATTTTTGATATTCAACTTTTAAGGCTTGCTTTGCATTGGCTAACAAAGTTTTATAATCTAGCTGATCTTGATTTTTTTCGGATTGCATTTTTATCTCTCGATCAACACATCTTTGGGGGTCAACTCTCGTCAGCTATATAACAAAACTGGCGAGAGCTTAGTAAATATTGTCTGTGTTATCTGAGTTTCAGCTATTGCACCAATAATGGTGATTCAGAGTGAGGATTCTCCTGAATACTACTCAAACTAGAACTAATGTGGGAGCGGATAGCTCGTTCATAAACACTAGTCTGCTGAGTGCGTACCCCTACAGCCTGATATATTAAGTTAACTTCTGGAAATTCAGACCAATACATCAAAAAAATATCTTTAGCTGGAGTAATAATTTCATAATTATTCTCTTGTCTTTTCTTTCTAAGTTTACAATTATTTAGTTGCAATTTTTGTCTGAATAGTTTTTCAAATTCTAGAATTAAATCTGAAGTATTTTTCATGGTTAATACACGTTAAAACGTGTTAATTATGCAAAGACGATCTGATGATATTACTAAGTATGACACTTCAGATACCTCTTACAATATAGTGTATCAGTTATCGGGTATTTGAGAAGGGTATTCAGAGGCAGGGTAACTCGTTGGTGTAAACTCTCATAGAGAAGTAGGCTGTGCGATCGCTGTAACTTTTCAATCAAGATTTTTATAGTACAAATACACTATTTACTAAAATATACTTACCAAAAGTTGGCCCGCTTATAATGTTATGTCAGTATAGCTAGTACAGTCAAAAGTTTGTCTACTTTTAACCAGTTGCTCAAAACAACTTGTCTGCCTGTTGTCTGCTGAATTGAGATGGTAGCTGGATTGACGGCTCGCTGTACTAGTTAGTAGAAACACCCTGTATAATTACACCACTAATCATTTTTGGGGTTAAACTTTGCGAGGTATTGACTACTCAATCTGTTGGGTTCAGGCAAGAGACGCGATGAATCGCCGTCTCTACAATCTACCTACAGGCTACAGCCTGGGACTTCCAGACCCTCTGCAAAACTGATTAATTCTAAGTGCTCTGGATTTTCCACAAGCTTTTTAGCAGCTAGCAATCCGGCAATGCTCCAAGTTTGATAAATTCGGGCTTCTTTGCCAATTAAACGACCATTATTGCCATCGTAGTATTCAGGAAATTTATCTTTAAATAAACGCCTTTCGGCAATAGCGATCGCTGCTTGAGCAAGTTCTGTTCGACCGGCTTTTAGTGCCGCAGCGGTAAATAACCACAGTAAAACGGGCCAGTTACCGCCGTTGTGATAAGACCAAGCCCTGTTTTTAGAGTCACATCCTGTCACAATTCTCCACTCTAAACCTTCCAAAGCGGGAAAGCAAATTTTAACAGGCATATAGCCGATTAAGTCTTGCCAACGTTGAGCGAATAAATTCATAATGCTTTGAGATTCTTTTTCGCTGGCTAAGGAAGTTAAAATTGCCATCAGATTTCCCAGCGCAAAAAAGCGAAAATCTATCCGTCCCGGCCCCAGATTTCCCGCTAAATATCCTCCAGTTTCGGGCAACCACTCGGTCAACCAACTAGGAATTGATTCTGAGTTGATGTTGAATTTATTAACAATTTCTTTACCAAATTCGTTATCTTTGTAACGATAGATTTCCCCCAATCGCTTTAAGTCTAGCCAATAATAGTTGCGGATATGATATTTCAAAGATCCCAATCGTCTATTGACTTTGCCGAGGTAAGTATCGTTATCCCCATCTGGTAACAGCAATTCACCAGCAGCCCTCAAAGACGCGTAGAATAACACCTGAATTTCTAAAGGATGTTCGTAAACTCCCATGCGACGGTCAATCATAAACGCGCCATCGGGAACTAACATTGTTGGGTACATGGAAAACCGATGTACTAAGCAAAGATCCAAAATTAGTTTGATTCCGGCTTGAAAATCTGGCTGACGCGCTAGTGACAAATCGCCTGTAGTTTTTTCATAAGCTCGTAGCAAGAGAATCCACCACATACAAGAATCAATCGGGGGAACACGAGCGATCGCTAGTTCACCAAAATCAGCGACCAAAAATTCCTCATTCCCCTTAGAATGTACTTTGAAACTGGCAGGCATTAATCCCGCTCCCGGTTCAAAGCAGTCTATCTGCTTTTCATGACTTTGTAATTTCAGTGTTTCTACTAAAAAGTTACGCACAATCTCTGCTTTGCCGTGCATAAGAAACACCAAGGCAGAAGGGACAAAATCGCGGAGGAAGCACTGATCATAATTGAGTGCATCTGACTCCGCATCTTTGGCGGCTACAGTACCAATGGGTTTTCCCTGGTAATAAATTACGGAATCTTCCAATAATTCCCAGGCTTCTGCTTCCATCTGACTGTTCTTATCGATCGCGTTAGTCATGGGCGTTTAATTCCACTAATGGTATGTATCGGCTTAATTGTGGAAAGTACGCCAGCCTAACCTCAAGCTGACCAGGATTCCCGGAAGTCAGCATATAAAGTCAATCCACCATCTACAAATAGTGTTTGTCCGGTGATGTAGGCGGCTTCATCCGAAGCTAAGAAAGCTACTGCGGCTGCCATCTCCTCTGAGGAACCAGCACGCCCCATTGGGATGTGACTTTCCACGATCGCCTTTTTTTCAGGATCATCTATCCAGGCTTGATTTATTGGCGTGACTGTTGCTCCGGGGGCAATGGCGTTGACACGAATACCTTGGCTTGCATATTCCAAAGCTAAAGTTTTGGTGAGGTTTTCCATCCCGCCTTTGCTAATGGAATAACTGATATACATCGGTCGCGGAATAATTTCGTGAACGCTGGAAATATTAATAATCACCCCCGGACGATTAACAGACAGGAGGTGTTTAATAGTTTCACGGGCGCAGAGATAAGCACCTCGGAGATTGACTGCAATTACCCGGTCAAAGTCTGCTGTGGTAACTTTGTGAGATGGACTTTCTACTTGAATGCCAGCATTATTAACTAGAATATCTAAACTGCCAAATTCCTTTACTACAGTGTTGACCATCTCAATAATGTCTGATTCTTGGGAGACATCTGCCTGAAGCAGGAGCGACTTCACACCACAATTTTCGATATTTCCGCAGGATTTTTGCAATGCCATCTCTTATGTGTCTGCCGCGGCATCAGGGTATGAGCGGCAATTGATGGCGATGTTGCAGCCTTCTTGAGCGAGTCTGATAGCGATCGCTTGACCGATACCTGAAGTTGCACCTGTAATTAAAGCATTCTTCCCTTTTAAGCCTATCATATTTCCTAACCTTGCTTGAATTTTAACTTAATCAAACAATTTTGGATTTTAGAGGTTGTTTGAAAAGTGTTTCGCTGTGATTTTAGGCACTTATTGATCCCCCCTAACCCCCCTTAAAAAGGGGGGAACCGGAATCAAAGTCCCCCTTTTTAAGGGGGATTTAGGGGGATCTAAAACGTTTTGCTACCAAGAAGAGAACTTTTCAAACATCCTCTTAGATTATTGTTTAAAATATCTAAAATTCGTGCTGTTAACCCCTAATGGAGGTAATTTAAATTTAAAAAATGTGAATTTATAAAATCAATTCTCAAAAATCAGGCTACAGATCCAAGAGATGAAAACTCAACTTGAATCTGATGCCTCTTAATTACGAATTACGAATTAGTTAGTCTCTATCGCAAATTCGCTGGTACTTGTTCGGGAACTACCCAATAGTAAATAGTTTTGCCTTCTACATTGAGAGTTTGCTGTGGTTTCCAATCACCCATATCGAAGGCGTGGGAAACAATGCGAGTACCAGGTTTGAGTTCTTTCAATAGCTTCGGGCGGAGTTTAGCATTGACCTCTGGCAATAAGTAAAGTGTAACTACTGTTGCTTCACTAAAATCAGTGTTGAACAAGTCTTGTTGCACAAACTTGACGCGATCGGTTACTCCTGCTTTCTGGGCATTATCATTAGCTTCTTTGATGCGTTCAGGATTAATATCTATGCCGACACCGCGCGTACCAAACTTTTGTGCCGCAGTATTAACAATTCTTCCATCACCACTACCAAGGTCGTAAAGCACATCATTCTTACCCACTTTTGCTACTTTCAACATTGCATCGACCACTGGCTGTGGTGTAGGTACATAGGGAACATCTCCAGGACGTTCTTGGACTTGAGTTGTGGGAGTTGTCGCCGCTGGTGTTTCGGTTTCGGTCTGACCTGTTAAAGTAGAAGGTTGTTGTGTTCCGGCTTCCAAATCTTGTTGTTGCGGCGTACACCCAGCAATTCCTAAACTGGTAATACTAACGCTTGTAATCAGTAAAAACAGAATTTTTTTGAAGTCCATAAATTTTCTCCTTGATTCAGTAGCTTGTGGTCAGTAGTTAGTAAAACAACTGATAGTCAGAAAATTTTGAATTGCTCATTATGTGAGGTTTAGGTTGCACAATCCAAAATTGTATTAAGTCCTACCTTGACGGTAGTTATTCCAGAACAACAGAGGGATACCTGCCGCCACCACTAAAACACCTGCGATCGCTCCTACACCTGTATAAACCAAGCTGGAATACAGCAAGTAAGCGCAGACGGCGCAAAACAGTAATGGAGTGAAAGGATAAAATGGCACACGAAAAGGGCGAACTATGTGGGGTTCGCGGATGCGCAATACCAGCAGTGATATGCCGGAAAGCAGGAAGAAGAACCAAAATATCGGGGCGGTGTAATCCACCATTGTTTCAAAGCCTTTGCGGGTGAGCGTGCCTAAAAAAACCAGTGCTAAGGCGATCGCAGCTTGCAATAATAAGGCATAGGTAGGACTGCTAGGACGTTGTTGCCAGCGTCCCATAAAACCAAATAGCGAAAAATCCTGTCCCAGTGCGTAATTGGTACGCGCTCCAGTAAAGATTGTGGCGTTGGTTGCTCCTAAAGTAGCGATCGCAATCAGCACACTGATAAACAAAGCTCCCGGTTCGCCCCAAAGAGAGCGCATTAAATCTGCGGCTACTGCTTCTGACTGGGCCATGTTTGCTAATCCTAGTCCCCGTAGGTAAGCCAGATTGATTAGTAAGTAAATGGCAGTGATGATGCCAATACTCCACATTAGCGATCGCACAATATTACGTTGTCCATCTTGAATTTCTGCGGAGATGTAAGCCGCCTCATTCCAACCACCATAAGATAGCAACACAAACACCATTGCCAGTCCCCAGGTTCCGGATGATGCAGATTCTACAGGGGTGGCAGAATTAGGAATGGCGGTAAGCCCAATAATGACTACCAGCAACAAACCTAGAACTTTCGCAGCACTTAGCAAGTTTTGTGTCCACTTACCCTGTTGCAAACCGATGATGTTCAAAGCAGTTAAAAGTGCGATCGCTATGGCTGCATATATAGAAGACGAAAACGTGCCTAGCCGCCATATCTGAGAAACATAATCGCCAAAAACAAATGCCAAAAGAGCAATGGAACCAGTTTGAATCACTGTCATCCGCGCCCAAGCAAATAAAAAGGCAACTCTCCGCCCAAATGCACGTTTCAAATAATAGTAGACACCACCAACGTCGGGATAGACAGTGGCCAACTCTGCATAGCACAGCGCTCCTACCAGAGATACCACACCACCCATTAGCCAAAAAAGCAGTACAGCAATATCGCTACCTGCTTGACTGGCCACTAGAGCCGGCGTTTCAAAAATCCCCGCTCCGATGACAATACCGACAATTAGAGCCACTGCGTCTGGTAATGTCAGGGATGGTTTGGGTGTTGCTACTTCAGTTGTTGTTTGATCGAGCAAATTGTAGTTTTTACGTCTACTCACATTACTTCCTTATTTAGTGTTGAGTTGGGACTTTTGGCTTTGTTTTATAGTCTTTGTTCAACAGAGGAATCATCTATGTACTCCAGATTTGGGAACTCACGATTCAATAAAACCTTTGAGATTGGGGATACCAGCCCAAAATTTAACTTTTGAGAAAGTACCTATACTTTTATGATTAACAAGAAATTATGACGAGAAAGTGACACTCACCAGTGATATGTCTTCAAACTGTAATCTCCATCAATCCACATTAAGATTAATTTCTGTGCGTAGCTTGCCACCGTAGGTATCGCTCTAACTTCTTTTGCTAGAAAGCATTATTCCCCAAGTACGATAGAAAATTTGAATTGGTAAAACGTCTTCCCATAGTGGTATTTACACTAATCTCAAGTATGATTGCTAATAAGGCATAATCGTGCATTTTTTGATAAAAAAGCTATTAACGCTATGCATAATTTTTATAGCAAAAACGTTTTATTTCTTTATAATCGATGCTTGCTTGATTTACACCTTGCTGTACTACAGACAGCGATCGCTCCATAGTTTCCCTTAAGTAGGGATGCACATCTGTGCGTTGTTAATTAATAAATAATATATCGGTTTTTTATCCTTAATTCTTTAGTATCTGCTACTGGGGAAAAGTAAAATGTCTATTACTTCACCTACTACCAAACCCAATACAGCTAGGACAGTTATAACCCAAAATGAATCTAGTTTATTGTAGCCAGAAAAGCGCATT
This sequence comes from Nostoc sp. LEGE 12454, assembly GCF_056620565.1. Classification (NCBI taxonomy): domain Bacteria; kingdom Bacillati; phylum Cyanobacteriota; class Cyanophyceae; order Nostocales; family Nostocaceae; genus Nostoc; species Nostoc sp. LEGE 12454. The sequence goes on along the minus strand of NZ_JBWQXL010000032.1, from coordinate 41,249 downwards.
TCTAAATCAGCTAAAAGCGTAGTGGCTAAGGGTATAATAAAGAGTCTTAATAATATCGACCAAGTTGCTACTAAAGCAATTGATATACTTAAAAACAAAATAACAACTAAGGTTTTCGAGCCAAACTCAACTAAACGCTCTAACCAAGAAAAACTTTTTCTTGCTACAGCTATAACCATAGCAACAACAAAAGCTCCTACTAACCAAATAATATGATTAGCAGCAAGATACCATCCCAGGAGAATGTAAGCCAATAAGAGTAATACTAAAGGCATCAAAGGAATCCTGTTAAAAAATTCCATATTCATACTGCCAAAACTTGTAAAAATACCAGGTTAATCTCTTAATTCTATTCAAAAAATATTACTACTAAAACTTGTAAATATACCAGCTTTGCTGAGGATATTTCTCTATCTATAGAGCCAATTGAAGCAGGTACTCTTTCGTGATGACAATATACAGCAGAATTCTGAAATTCAGGAGTAAAACACGCTTTATACTTAGGTAACAGACTTAGCTTGTGTATCGCACCAATCCGACTTTCAAAAACCCTCACGTTTCTGGCGGTTGGTGTCTGCCGCGATCGTCTGTAAGAGGCTTTGCTAAACCAAACAGTAGTTCAATTAATGCCTTTTTTCGCACTGCTATGCTAGCAATCACGATACCAAAGACTATCAGCATCAATGGCGTAATTTGTTTAGCTAAATAATAGCCCAGAGAATATAATCGTTAAAAACGGTTGTAGTAATTGTATCTGACTAACCCTTGCAATACCACCGATGTACTTAAGTACTATCCCTCTTTTGTCACTCTCGGAAAACAATAATCTCAGCCAAATTCTGAGACTTGCATTTAGTCTAGGTTTGAGGCTTTATTTTCTAACATCAACTAAAATTTATAGACAATTCGACTAAAATTAATACATCAACTAAAAATGCGATCGCCTACGGTGGACAAAACAGCGCTATCGCTAAGGCCAACTGCTGGTTTTGAGTAGTAAATTTTAGATCGTATACATTTACTATTTTTGTTCGAGTTGTTTTATCAACTCTTCAGCTTTACGGACATCATACTTGCGTCCTTGCTGCTCGAATAAATCTCGGCAGCGCCGCATATAAGCTAAACCCTCCGCCTTTTGCCCAGATAGCACTAGAGCGTTACCTAAGTTTCCGTATGCTTCGGCAAAAGTTCGATTGAGGCGAATTGTTTGTTTATAAGCCGCGATCGCGCCTGCTAAATCGCCTTGTTGATCGCGGGCAACTCCTAAGTTGTAGTAGCCTTTCCAAGACGAAGGATTGCTCTTGATTTCGCTTTCATAAGAGGCGATTTTCTCGGCAAGTACGCCAAGACCTTCCGGCAATCCTAGTTCCAAACTGAGTGCAGAGCGTTTGGAATCTAAGGCGGTTGGGAGTTGTTTGGTAAACTCAGCAGTTGCAGCTTGTAAATCCCCTTTTTTTTCTAAAGCAAATCCTAAGTTAGCCTGTGCTTCACCGTAGTTAGGAGCAAGTTCTAGAGATTTACGAAAAGCAACAATGGCTTGGTCTAGTTGCTTTTGCTTGACAAGTGTCACTCCAAGGTTGTTGTAAGCAGACGGCAGGTTGGAATTAGTTTTAATGCTAGAGCGAAAAGCAAGTTCAGCTTGAGCAAAATTTCCCTGCTTGTAAGCCACAATCCCTCGCTCCAGATAGCACTTGCTATCGCACACCGGGTTGCAAACTAAAACCAGCACCAATGGCGCAATTGCGACCAATAAAATTAATTTTTGCCAAACAAAGATTTGCTTAGAAGTCATATAAATTTTCTTTCTTTTGATCTCAAAAGCATCCAAAATTGGGGTGTAGAGCCAAAGCAACTGCAATTTCAGGCGATCGCCAGTAGAAATGCTCTAACAATAGTAGCCTTGTTAGCTAAGTAGTGTATGTAATTACATTAAATTATTAGTATTATAAATAACTTAAAAAGTTTATTAGCTCGTGATCTAGATCAGTGCTAAAAGCTCAAGATACTTCCCACAATAGATTGGGGCAAAGTCTAATCTGTAGCTAATTTGCATATCCCAAATTTTTCTGTATATTTAAACATTGGTATTGATTTTATGAGAGAAGTCATCCCAGAAGAAAAGACATATTTAGAGCTTTCCGAAGCTAGTGGAAGCTCTCACAAGTTTTATGAAGTAATAGTTCAAGATAACCAATTAACTATACGTTACGGTCGGATTGGCGACTCAGGGCAAACTCAAACAAAAGCTTATCCAACTTCTGAGAAAGCCAAAGCAGAGGCTAGTAAAAAAATTAAAGAGAAGCTCAATAAAGGTTACGAGATAGCTGTTATGGGTGTTCGCCAGAAGCGCCCTGTGACACGCCGCCAAGTCAGCAGCACTATTTCCACCGCAAAACAAGCTCCGATTATTTGGAAGTTTGCTTCTAATTCAGCTGCTTTTGGAATTTTCATTGATGCCAAACGTTGCTGGGTTGGGAATCAAGCAGGTCAAGTTTTTGCTTTGAATCATCAAGGTCAAGCAATCAATCGGTTTAAGCTTCCTGATGGCGTTAAATGTTTAGTTGCCGATGATATTTGGATTTATGCTGGTTGCGATGACGGCAATGTTTACGACCTGACTGGCAAGCTACCGCGTCTGAGCTATAAAATTGATGAAAATGTTGATATTTTTTGGTTAGATATCAAAGATGGATTGTTAGCCGTCTCTGATGCCAATGGTGGCGTAACGACAATCGATCATGATGATGAATCACAGTGGACTCGTCTAAGTCTTGGCGATTCCGGCTGGATGGTACGTTGTGATCAATCAGGGATTTATCACGGTCATAGCAAAGGCGTGACTATGTACGATCGCCTTGAAGGTCGGATGTTATGGCATCAAAAAACTCAAGGCAGCGTACTGTTTGGTTGGCAAGAGGCATCAACAGTCTATGCCGGAACAAGCGACCATAAAGTTTATTCCTTTAATAAAAATGGGGAAGTTGGCTCCGTTTTCAAATGTGATGCGTCAGTTTACTCTTGCGCTACCGCACTTAACGGGAAGTATGTGTTTGCTGGAGACAATAGTTCTTCAATTTACTGCTTTGATAGTCTAGGAGAGCGTCTTTGGAAGCTTTCTACAGGGTGTGGCTCGGCTTTATCTATGCAGTTTTTCAACAACTATATTTATATTGTTACAACAGATGGTTATTTGGCTTGCATTGATGCTAGTGAAACTGCGATTAGCTCTGCTCAAACAGGCACAGTTCCCGAAGCTGTAGTAATTAAAGCACCATTAGGTGAAGGAGCTGCACCCTCATCTGTTCTAGAAACTACTACAAATACAAGCTCTGGGGTTATTGTTGAATGCTTTCGAGAAGGAAGCAAATTGAGAGTTCGTGTTGTTTCTGATGGTTACAACCACAACTGGAAAGTTCAGTTTCCCAAGGATATTCGTATTGAAGGTGCGCGTTACCTTGTTCAAGAAATACGTGAATCAGCCAGTGGCGGATTCTACCGTGCCTATGGTGATATTCAAAAATTAGTTTAACTAGATAGAGCCTGAGCTTCAGCGCGACATCTCTCGAAAAGCGCCGACACTAAAGCATTCAGTCCCGAATGGCACGCTTGATAACGTGAAACCTCGTCTGGGCTATCTTGTTGGGGGTAGGGGGTAGGGGGTAGGTGTAGTGTTAATAAACATTCAAGCTCACGAGGTGAAACAGAGATTACTTATTCTTCATTCCCTACACCCCACACCCGATACCCTACACCCTTTCATCCTTATAGATAATGGATTTACCCTTATCAAGCGTGCCATTCCATTCAGTCCCAGGTTAAACCGTAAAGACTGCGATCGCCCTTGAGCAAATTGAAACTAAGAATGAAAAATAGCACAACGCCCCATGCTCAATTACAAAATTCCCAAAAAATGGTTAATTTTGGTGACAGTGGCTTTGATATCTGCCTTGTTGCTGGCGATCGCTTCTTCTGCCTCAAGTATTTATTTATATGGCAGGAGTAATAATAATATCAAGGCAGATGCAGCAATTGTTTTAGGAGCGGCAGTTTGGAAAGAAGAACCATCTCCTGTTTTCAGAGAGCGAATTAACCACGCCATTAACTTATATAAAAATGGATTTGTTAAGACAATCATTTTTACTGGCGGAGTTGGCGAGAGTAATGAACCAGCTGAAGCTATTGTTGGGAAAAATTATGCGATCGCACAACAGGTAAAAGCTGCTGATATTCTCATTGAGACTCAATCTCGCACAACTCACCAGAACCTCAAAAATGCTTTGGAAGTAGCGAATGCTCACCAATTAACCAAGTTTCTTATTGTCAGCGATCCATTGCATATGAAGCGAGCCGTATTGATGGCACGAGGCTTAGGAATGGATGCACATTCGTCTCCCACACCTACTACTCGCTATCGCAGTTTTCGCAGTCAGATGGAGTTTTTGAGCCGAGAAACTTATTTTTACTTTGTCTACTTAGTGTTTAAAATATAGCCGTAGCGAACTGCAACTAAAAATGCCCAAATTAGAAAATAAACCTGTGTCGGTGGAAGGATAATATTGCCGGAATGGCTTGCTTATGCTTCCAATTAACTTCGGCAAAATTATACTTCTAATCCTAAGCATAGGTTGTACTCAGTTGCCAAATGTGTTAAGCATAGCCAAGAGACTGTTGAATTTCACGTAAGTAAGACCTCACCCAAAGGTTACGCATCACTCCCGGCTTGGTAAGAAGTTGAGTAACCCGACGTTGTGTAGGTTTTTGTCCTTGTGAATGAAGCAATTGAGCAACATTTTGTATTTCTTGGCATACAAGCTCTCTTTTTTCCTTACCAATTGCATTATTGTATTCTTGGTAACGCTTGGAGATAGAACGAGAAAGTTCAGGAAAATATCTGTATAAATAGCTGTTATTTTTGTAACCTAGTCGTCGAGAAATTTCTAGGAATGAAGGAGGTGGAAATTCCTGAAGTGCTAATTCGAGAATAGGTTGAATTTTTTGCTGTCTACTCACGCTTTTATAATCAGCGTGTCTAACTTTAATTATTTGACATAATTCGGGAAAATGATTCTGTAAACAAAGCGGATAATGTTTTAGACGAAACGCGACATCTTCTAAAGAAGGTGGTGGGTACTCATTAATTACTTCTTGAAGAACTATATTTAAAACTTGCTTTCTCTCGGAATTGATTCTTTTATAGGACTTTCTTGGTTGTTCGGCTTGATTTGTTGATGAGCCACAAGCAATATTATCAAAAAATAAAATATCTGTTGTTAAAAAATCAAGCAATTTGATTCTCATCTGATGACTTAGTAGCAAAAGTTTATCTATTTGAGGTATTACTTTTCCTTTACACCATGAACCAATTGTTGCTTGATTTACTGAAATAGCGCGAGATAAAGCAGCTTGATTTGATTGAAATGCTTGATTAATAAAAGTAGAAATTGTCTGACTAATCCGATTTGAATCAAGAGGAGATATGATAGTGGGTGCAGCTGCGATTAATTCTCCCAATTCGTGATTCACATAAAGTTGCCAAGCAATTTCATCCGCTTTTTTCATTTGGTTGATTCCACCACTTTTGTATCGGTAACTCCCCAGCCATTTACCGCATTTATTACAGTGTCCGGTCTGAGAATCACCAGAAAGTACAAGTTGTTGATTCAAACAATGAGGACACACTGATAAAAAAGGATGGTGGTGGATTGGACAAATCTGAACTACATTAATACACCAAAGAAGTGGCTCATAAATACTTTTGTTGGTATCACGCCATTCTTGGTAACAAGAAGGACACCAAACACGCTCATGGCGAAGTAAATCCCTTTTAGAAAGCACCTTTTCCCAAGGTATAAGGGTAAGAAAATGTAAGTCTGTTCGTTTCGTCAGGATGGACATTGCACGTACTAAATTAGTTGCCATTAAGCCCGTTCCATTAGTTGCTGTTCTATCTCTATTAACTCCAAGTATTTTGCCGATACTTTCATTCCTTTCATTTCTTAAGTTTGATAATTTCGGTTCTCTACCCATAAATGGGGCAATTTCCTTTATAAGTAGCTTTCTAGTAGTGATGCAATGTTGTTCAGCTAGTCTAATGACATAGCTTGTTAAACTTTCTACATAAGGAGTTCCTATACCAATTGGCTCTAGATTATACAAACGGCTTCTTGGTGGAATCGGAGATTTTTGCGTATCCCACGATGGGTAAAGTTTTAGGGTTAATGTGGGCATATCACTCAAGTTCCTACTTGACGACGCTTAGGTAATGGTTGTCCGACTTTAGACTGCACTTTTCTCAAAGTTGAGTTACTCTGTTGTGGTTGAATCTCAACTTGTTTAATGTCGTTATCAATTAGCGCAGATTTTATTGGTAAGCCCAATTCCGCACGCAGTTGCTGAACTTCTCCCTCAATTTGTGCCTGATTATTCTCTCCTTCTTTAATTTTTTTGAGGATGTTTCGACATTGGGCAACCGATAAGGCGCGACGTTCTAGATGTTTAAGCTCAACAGAGTCAGATCCTTCATTAATTGCATCGAACAATGCGTTCTGAAACCAGTTTTTAAGAATGCCTACACAACCCAAACTTCGCTCATAACAGTAATCCCAATGTGATACTAAATCAGGCTCTTGCTGTAATGGCATCCTTAGTTGAAAACCCCAAACCACACTTTGGAATACTTCTCTGTCTTGTTCTATATCAGCATGGTAACGGGGAAAATGTAAGTAAACACTACGTCGGCTTAACTGGTCGCCAACATCATGTAGGGTCAATAATTCGTATGTGCCTACTAGACCATGCACAACTCCAGTTCTGTTAGCTAATGACTTTATAGCTTCAGGTAAATCTGTTAGCTTGCGTCCAGAGGCTACCATTAGCATATGATGAGCTTCATCAATAAAAAATATTTTGGGTTTGCGATGTTTAAGAGCTTGCTCTAACGCCCATCCTAAATCTGTTTCAATGACTTTTGATTCAATCACAATTTGCCCCAAATTGTTACGATAAATACCTCGCGTGCCGTAGTCTATCTTATGTTCAATTAGTGGTTCATTAAGGGCAAATAAGCAGCGCTTAATATGGTCTTTCGAGTTAAAAATTCCTGATTTTTGAACCACTGCCTCAACTGATGCGAATGGTAAACAACCAGGGTCAATTTCGAGTTGCGATAAATTCGATTCAACTAACCACTTTTCAATTAGTAAACGTAGGGTAGTTTTACCAACCCCTGTTGGACCGTAAATAAAAATAATTCGTGATTCCGAAGAATTACTAACCGCTAGCTTGAGAAAATTGAAGGCTTCTTCTAGCCGAGGGTGTGCCATTGTATAATTGTCGAAGTACAATAGCTTTTCCATCGTTGATTGTGTCAGTAACGCCGTGGGAAAATGCTTTTGATTAGACATGATTAATAAGAATCGAAAATTTGGAGTTTAGTAGGTATTTGAGCAACGCTTTCTACTTGAACTAATCCTAAAGTGTTATTTCCGCTTGGCTCAATAGCTACTGTTTCTGTCAAATTTAATGATTCATGAAATTGAACTTTATTCCTTTCACACTCAATGACTTTAAATACTTCTTTTCCTTGATTATCCCGGAGACGTTGTACCAGTAAAACCTCTTCTGCTTCTGCTGATGAAAGAAATTCTGCTAATTTTTTGGCTCGAACTTTAAATTCTTGATGATGATTGGTTTTACGTTTTTGCAACTCAGTTGTTGCCAGCCAAATCTCTTTTTCTGAACGCCCTTTAAAAGCTGCATAATATTCGCTAATACATTCAATCCACTGACCACGAACATAGGCATAAGCAATCCCAATATCAAATGGGTCGTATCTTATTGGCACATACGTTTTGTGAATACTAGGGTCGCGGAAAGCCGAATTCCAGTAATGAATTCCTCGAATTTGTATCCCTTGGACTGGGTGAACTTTTACTTTCTGTGATTGTGTTGTTGGTAAAGTTAAAATTCTCAAGTTTTCGTCCCAGGGTATTAGTCGGTGAGTTCTTAATCCATACTTTGCTATACCTTGATTAAATGCGTCAGAAGGAGACATCCCTAAAGCTGGATGTTCTGTTGTGTCATATTCTGAGTAAGCCCATTCGCAAAGATACAGATACAATAACCCAAGAGTCCAAATTGCTAGATTTTTAGGGTTGACTGTTTTGGTCATCAACCTGACTTTTTTGGTAATCTGCGTGTTACCAGCTAAGTTATAAACAAATTGAGTGTTAGCTGTTCCAAATAAACGCTCGCAAACTCCACTAAATCGGGATGCAGCAGGGGGACGGTGTTTGAGCGTACATTCAAACAGAGCTAACAAACTCTCGAAGTACGTACTGTGAAATTCTTTACCGTTGTCTGTGACTATGATTTGGGGCAAACGTGAGTAGCGCATTACACAAATCCGCAGTACCATCATGCAACTGCGGTAACTCGGAGGGTCAAAAGTTAAATAAACTGCTAAGATTCTTCTGCTGTAAGCGTCTACCAGAAATGTAGCCCAAGGTCTGCCAAGTACTTGGTCTGTATGTGAACAACGTAGCTCTATGTCCAATTTTGTGTGGTCAATATGACAAACCTCTAATGACCTATCTCCGTGTTTTGGTGTTGTTAGCTCTAATTCCCAGTAAAACGATTGTTGTGGGTAAGCTGCTCTATGTCCTTCTCTACTACAAGTTTGCTGCCAACCACTACGCTGTTTTATCTCGCTAATAAATGTTTTATAGCTAGGAATTTGGTCGTCTGGAATTCCTGCATTGATGCAAGCATTACAAAAAGCTCCATATACCTCGTACTTGCGTTTTTGTTTGTGGGTTTCGTAGCTTTGCGTAATAAATTCATTGATTAATTCTAAGATTTGTTGGGGTAACTTCCGGTTGCGGTTTCCTTTTTTATTGGAGTGATTTAAAAGCCCAATATAGCCGTAGCCGTATTGTTGTTGAGCTTGTTTATATTTGGCTAGCCAATCCCTTAAAGTGCGTTCTGGGACTGTTGGATTTTCTATTTTTTGACCTAACAATATTGGCTCAATACTTCTGTAACGTCGGTTAGCATCTTCTAAATCTTTTTGGCTTGCACCCCTTAATATTGAATTTAATTCGTCGGGGTTACTGCCCGCATACATCTGTTTATTAACTGTTATTTGACCCAGCCGAATTTTACTCTCTAGTTCGGTAACTGGTAAGTCAATCAACTCCCCTAATTCAGAGCGCAGAGTAATTTGTGTATGACCAACTTTTATCAATGTATAGATTTGACCATCCCAGTTTATTTGTTCTTTTGGAACTAAATTTATGACTGGAACAGTTATTGTATCTGCACTTCGCAATGACAAAAATATCGATTTATGGGAAGAAGCATACTCTCGGTCGCAAAAAACTTGGCATTGTTCTGGCTCAACTAGTAAGCACGTCTCTAAATCTATATAAATCTGCTCGCTAGCAATTAAAAAATAAATCGAATCTGCGCTAATTCCTAACTTATTGTCAAGCAATTGATTCAGAGTTATTCCTGGTTGGGCGCGAACAATATTTTCAATTAACTCGTCTGACCTATTCCTCAGATTTTTGGATTCATCAATAGCACGATAATAATCTTCTAAAAAGGTTAGATTGCGGTATAAAATCCAATTAATTTTAGCATCTGAAAAAATTTGAAAATCAAATCCAAATTGTGCGGCATACGATAAAGCAGGTGGTGATAACCAATAACCATCACTATTAAAGCTGTAACGATGAGGCTGTTTGACAAGCAACTTTTGTAATTCTTTTTCTGTTTTACACTCTACCCACCCAGCGCTCGAAGCTCTGATAACGAAAAAGTCCGGGGTGTAGAAAAATCCAAGATTTCGCCCCGACTTGGACTGGTAATTTATTTTAAATGCCGGAGGTTGGTCGTAATATTCCAGAACCGACTCATCATGCTCTAGTTCATATATAAAGGGAAGCTCGACTTTATGAGACTCAAATTGAATGCTTTTTTGATTCTTTTTGCTGGGGTAAAAACCTGAAACATTCTTTCTTCCACCCCCAACTCGTCGTGCTGGCTCGCTAGAACGAATATCTGTAAGAGTTGAGATTGATGATTTTGATAATTTTTGGTCGCTACACCATTTTTTAAACTCGTAATCGGTGAGCATTTTTCTTACTCCCTGAAACTTGAGTTAGACATGCAGTCTATAACAATGGCACGTCAGAAGTAGCAAACACTAATTAATTGGGAGAAACAGTAGCCGATTATTACTCAAGCCATTGCACTACGCTGATGTGTTATTAATTGTACCTCTAGCTACAAAAGCGTTTTGAACGAGTCATCTAATTTAACAATTTTGGCACGTTTATTGTTCCATTTTTAGTTTTCGGCAGTATTATCATTCCAATTGCCAAATTTTTGGTATCAGTGATTAATGGCAGAATAAACGTTTTGAGCTTTGTCGTGGCAATATTATGGTTCCATTTTTGGCAATATTATCCTTCCACCGACAACCTGTAACCTTTTCCCTGTACAAATTAACTAACATTATCAACCCTTGTAATTAGTTAATTTCGAGGCGAAAACGCTTAAATGCTCTAGCTGCTTCAGGAATTAGCTCAATGTACCAATACCCATTCGTTTCATCTGCAAACCAATTAACTATTGCAAGTGCTGGTTGACCAAATTCATCATCTTTTACTCCAAAGAATTTGCAAAAACTTGCGCCTAAATGGCCAATTTGTCCAGGAGAATCACCATCATATTCAGCAGCTTCAGATAACTCCCAAGTACGTAATCTGCGATTATCTTTCATAAAGTAACAATGCTGATATAACTTATCCAAGATAGCTTTATGTCCTAGAGTTAATCCCTCATAAATTGAATGGAATGCCTCTAGATATTCTTCTTCGGAAAAAATACAACGTTCAGCATATTTAACCACTTTATTATTCCCATTTCTATTTCCCAGAATACCAATATTGAGAAAAACAAAGCTTGATGTCAACGGTAATATTTACCATATCTCATGTTTGAGATTGTCAAATCGCAGCAAGAGGTTTATTATACCTTTGCTGCGATTTGAACCTTAATTGCGTGTAGCTTCCAGTAGGCGAGAAAAATAGAAGCGAGTCTTCGTCATTGCCCGTCGTTGCAAAGAAAAGCCATTGCTTTCTAAGATTTTCACCACATCAGCCTCACGATGTAAATAAGCACGAGTGGCTTTACTTGGCCCAGGAAAGAAACTGCCAATTTTCTTGAGTATAGTCAGGGCGCAGGTCTTCGGCGCAAAACTGAGAATTATCCGCGACTGTGCCAAAGAACAGAGGTGAGATATCATCTCATCGGCTTTTTCTTGAGGGTAATGGATGAGAACATCTAGGCAAATAACGGTATGGTAGCTACCACTCAACGATTCTAAATCCTGCACGGCAAAAGTAGGATTTTCGTTATTTCCCAAAGTTTGCTTTGCTCTATCTCTGCCTTCTTCTACCATTTTTTCCGAAATATCGGTGGCATAGACTTTGGCACCATCTACTGCTAAGGGAATGCTGAGACTACCGACACCACACCCAGCATCACAGATTGATAGCTCTGGTAAATTGTTATCAGCCTTCAGCCAACCGAGAACTGTATCCACAGTTTGCTGGTGTCCATTGCGGATGTCTAATTGGACTTTGTTGACTTCGCCATCGCCGTAGATTCGCTTCCAACGGTCAAACCCTGTGGAATTGAAATATTCGCGAACAATCGTTTTGTCATCGGCTGCGTTCATAAACTTCGATTTTTAGGGGTTCCCAATGCTTAAAATTATCATTGATAGGAACCCATAAGAGCGGTCTTCCAGATTTTTCCAGATGAGAGTTGCCCCCTGAATCTAGCACGCTTCAAATTGCTTGACGCTTGATAAATAGTACTATTATGGTTTTTTTGGCATACCCTTAGACCCTGTGAATTTAGGGTGGTGTTGAGCTAAAAAAGAAACATGAAAATTATTAAACCCATCACCAATTGGTTAGAAACCCGCGCCAGTGCCCCTGCATACGGCGGTTGGGTACTAGCTGCAACGGCTATTTGTTTTTTTGGCGCAGGTATCAATACGATGGCTGGTTGGCTTTACGCCATTAGCGGCATTAGTTTTGCCCTTTTGGGTGTAGCAGCCATCTTACCGCCGCGATCGCTCACAGGTCTATCCATCACCCGCCGTCCCATGCAACCAGTGTCAGCAGGCGACGATCTCACGGTGGAATTAGAAATCTGCAATCAGACACAGCAGCCTGTCAGCTTATTGCAAGTTGAAGATATATTGCCCTTCGTTTTAGGGAAACCAGTACAAAAGGCAATCGAAACAATTCCTAGCCAAGGTAGTTACCGTTGGGTATATTACCACCCGACTCAGCGCCGGGGTGTTTATCGCTGGCACACAGTCGAACTTGGTTCTGGTGCGCCTTTGGGGTTGTTTTGGTGTCGCCGTCAGCGTGATTGCGCTGCCACAGCGATCGTTTATCCCACAGTGTTACCCTTGGCTACCTGCCCCCTAATAGACGAAATGGGGCAAGAAGAGAGCAAAAGAGGCGATCCTCGTGGTAGACCCTTGCAGACAGCGACAACGGGGCTGGTGCGATCGCTCCGTCCCTACCGTCTAGGAGATCCTACTCGCTTGATTCACTGGCGGACTAGTGCCCGCTATGGCGAATTAAGGGTGCGGGAGTTAGAAATGGTCACAGGTGGACAAGAAATAGTTATTGCCCTTGACAGTGCTAGCAATTGGGAAGAAGAAAACTTTGAACAAGCAGTAATTGCCGCAGCATCACTGTATTTTTATGCACATAAACAAGAATTAGAGGTGCAATTATGGACAGCATCAACAAATTTAATTAAAGGCGATCGCTTTGTTCTAGAAACCTTAGCAGCAACCAGAGCCTTAGAAGATGCCAGTTCAGTAATTCCTAAAAGCTATCCTTTGATTTGGCTGACTCAGAATCCTCTGAGCCTTGCTACTCTTCCTCAAGGCAGTCGCTGGGTTTTGTGGCCAAATCTTTCCTCAGCAGCAGAACCAGAAGTAATCAATTGGGAACACCCTGGTATAGTTTTGCAAAGCGATGGTTCACTGCAACCCCAGCTACAAAAAACATTACATTCATAAATCAATTCAAATTTTATAATTTCAAAGACTGCTGACAATTTCAGCTTCTGCGATTTCTGAGATTTTCTCCGATCCCAGGACACCAGATATATCAGCCTTTGAGCAAAAGTAAAACGATTTGAGCAGGTAAGGTTGGGGAAATACACCCAGTAATCCCTTAGTGAGGCTGAGGTACAATGCAAAGAAATATTTAAATTATGAACGACATGATCGCATCAGAACATAACACAAAATCCAGCGATAAAAGCCTAGAGGCAATGCGGCATTTTTCCGAACAATACGCCAAGCGTACTGGAACATACTTCTGTTCTGAACCTTCTGTCACCGCAGTTGTGATTGAAGGACTAGCCAAACATAAAGACGACCTGGGTGCGCCTTTATGTCCTTGTCGCCATTACGAAGATAAAGAAGCTGAGATTCACGCCACATATTGGAACTGTCCTTGTGTGCCAATGAGAGAACGCAAAGAGTGCCATTGCATGTTATTCCTCACCCCTGACAATGAGTTTGCTGGAGACAAACAAGAAATTTCTCTAGAAACAATCAAAGAAGTACGAGACAGCATGGGATGAGCGAAATCATCCCCCAAGAGTTTTGGCAAGGCGTAGAACAGTTCAATTCTGGACAGTTCTACGCTTGTCATGACACTTTAGAGGCTTTGTGGATTGAAGCAAGCGAACCGGAAAAAAGCTTTTATCAAGGCATTCTCCAAATTGCTGTGGCATTGTATCATTTGGAAAATCGGAACTGGCGAGGTGCTGTAATTCTATTGGGAGAAGGCAGCAATCGCCTACGCCGTTACCCATCTAGTTACGGCGGCGTTGACGTAGATGAGCTATTGAGCGAGAGCGCAGCGTTGTTAACGACATTACAACAAATCGGGCCAGATAAAATTGCTGCTGGCGACCTGGGCGAAAATCAAGTCTTATCTTTGCCTAGAATTGTGCTAAGTACTGATTAGACATCTAGTTAAATTATGCGTTACCCGGAATCCTTGGTAGGCAAAATTCATCTAGCCGAGGGCTTCCCGTACCACTACGTGGAAGCAAGCTACGCGTAGCGTCTTTGTTAAAAGAAGAGTATTGTGCCCACGTCATTTTCACTTCTTATGTCAATTAGCTGAAACCTTGAGGTTAGGGGTAGCGTCACTATTTCAGCCAGTAGTTATCAGAAATCGCTCCAGATTGTATATTTCATAATCTGGATAAAGTACTTGAGATAATTAGAATGCAAGCTGAAATCCTAAATCCCCAATTGCTATGATGCCCTGCTATCAATTGCCCTTATCACAGATACGTCGTTTTGGATTAGCTTTAATGCTGCCAGCTGCACTCTTGGGCGCTTTTGCCTTCCCTACCCAAGTGCAAACTGCTACTGCACAAACAGCTGAGGCAAATCGCCCCCTGACTATCCGCGCTGATGTGCAAGAATATGACGCGAAAAATCAAGTAATCACTGCTCGCGGTAATGTGCAAATGTTGTATCCGGCTCGCCAACTTCAGGCAACATCTGCCCAAGCACAGTATTTTAGTAAAGAACGCCGAATTGATTTCAGTGGCAATGTCTATATTTTGCAACAGGGCGGTAACAGTATTCGGGCAGAGAAAGTAACCTATTTAATTGATGAAGGGCGATTTGTTGCTTTACCCCAATCCAACCGTCAGGTAGAGTCCATCTACATGATCGAGGAATCAAATAATAGTGGACAAACTGCGACACCTGCCCCAAAGACGCCACCTTTGAAGCCTTCTAATTAGCATTTACCACCAAGAAAGGGTGCTTCCAGAGTGAAAATTGTTTTAGAGAATATTCACAAATCTTACGGCAAGCGAGTAATTGTCAATCGTGTCAATCTTTCTGTTGCTCAGGGCGAAATCGTTGGTTTACTAGGCCCCAATGGGGCTGGTAAAACGACGACTTTTTACATTGCCACAGGTTTAGAAAAACCCAATCAAGGAAAAGTTTGGCTGGGTAATGTAGACGTGACGGGAATGCCAATGCATCAAAGGGCACGACTGGGTATTGGTTATCTAGCACAAGAACCAAGTGTTTTTCGCCAGCTCTCGGTAGAGGATAATATTCTGTTAGTGCTAGAGCAAACTCATGTGCCACGATGGGAGTGGTCAATCCGACTCAGAACTTTACTGCGAGAGTTTCGGTTGGAAAAATTAGCTAAAAGTAAAGGAATTCAACTTTCTGGTGGTGAGAGACGGCGGACGGAATTAGCAAGGTCTTTAGCTGCTGGACGAGAAGGGCCAAAATTTTTACTTTTGGATGAACCATTTGCGGGAGTCGATCCGATCGCAGTCTCAGAAATTCAGCAAATCGTCGCACAACTGCGCGATCGCGGCATGGGAATCTTAATTACAGATCATAATGTCCGTGAAACCCTCGCTATCACCGATCGGGCCTACATCATGCGTGAGGGACAAATCCTCGCTTTTGGCGCTGCTGAAGAACTCTACAGCAATCCCCTCGTGCGGCAATATTATTTAGGGGATAATTTTCAAGTCTAAATTAACAATTATTTAGTTAATAATTTCAAAGGATATTTTGATTTTTGATTCTTCAGCATGAATTTTATGAATTCATTTTAGTTCTGTTTTCTCAGCTATTGAGAATTAAACTTTGATACTGAATAAATTAGATACACCAGTTTGCAATTAAGTGAGGTAGAGAGCCTAAACTTAAAGACCAGATATAAAGACTATTTTTCTCCTGCCTCCTGCCTTCTGCCTCACTTCTCCTGTCGGAGACGCTGCGCGAACGACTACGCTCAGTGACCAACTGCCTCCTGCCTCCTGCCTTCTGCCTCCTACCTCCTGCCTTCTGCCTCCTGCCTCCTACCTCCTGCCTTCTGCCTCCTGCCTCCTGCCTCCTGCTATATACTTTGCTTTGCCAGGGTTGCCAATATCTAAATTTTCAAGTTGCTTATGATATCAAAGAAACTCCCGTTTTTTAATAGTCTTTATTCGCTGCTGCCTTTTACGATCATGGATCGCTATCTTGCCAGCGAATTGTTAGCGCCGTTTTTCTTTGGTGTCGGAGCTTTTTCATCAATTGGCGTCACCATTGATGCTGTATTCGATCTCGTCAGAAAAATTGTCGAATCTGGGCTACCTATAGACATTGCTATTCAAGTTTTTTTGTTAAAATTTCCCAATTTTATCGTTTTAGCTTTCCCCATGTCTACGCTGCTGGCTACTTTGATGACCTACAGTCGTCTTTCTAGCGAGAGCGAACTAATTGCTTTGCGTGGTTGTGGCGTCAGTGTCTATCGCATGGTGCTAACTGCTGTGATGTTAAGTCTTGTGGTTACAGGAATGACATTTGTGTTTAACGAAGAAATTGCACCAGCAGCAAATTATCAAGCGGCGATGACTCTGGATAAAGCACTCAAATCAGACAAGCCAACTTTTAAACAACAAAATATTTTCTATCCTGAATACCAGGATGTTGTCCAGCCGGATGGCTCTAAGAATCGGATATTGACACGCTTGTTTTACGCCGACCAATTTGATGGTAAGCGGATGACAGGGTTGACAATTATAGATCGCTCAACAAAAAATCTGAATCAAATTGTGGTATCAGAATCTGCTCAGTGGAATCCTTCTCAAAATGTCTGGGATTTTTACAACGGTACAATCTATTTTGTTGCTGCCGATCGCTCTTACCGCAATATCGTTAAATTTGAACATCAACAACTGCAACTACCGCGCACGCCATTAAGTCTGGCAGAAAAAAGCCGCGATTATGGTGAGATGAATATTTCTGAAGCACTAAATCAACTAGAAGTGGAAAATCTTGGTGGCGATCACCAAAAAATTCGTAAACTTGAAGTGCGGATTCAACAAAAAATCTCTTTACCTTTTGTATGCGTGGTTTTTGGCTTAGTAGGCGCAGCGATGGGAAGCATACCCCAGCGAACAGGGAGAGGTACTAGCTTTGGGATTAGTGTCGTAGTTATATTTTCATACTACTTAATTTTCTTTATTAGTGGGGCGATGGCACAAGCAGGTGTCCTTTCTCCCTTTATGGGGGCTTGGTTGCCCAACTTTCTTTTTTTGGGAATAGGTTTATTCTTATTAATGCGAGTTGCGAGAAGGTAAATTGAGGAGGATGCGGAAGTAGATAAACAATATTAAACATCTGGTGAAATTAAATATGTGTTATCCATAACCCTTGCAGAAACATAGCAGTGGTACGTCTCTACATTTATTTTCACCAGATGTCTATTATTCTCCCTCATCCCCCACTTCAATTACGGATGATAATTTCGACATTGTGGTGCATCGGGGTTTTCCTTGCAGTATTCTTCAAAAGAAACTTTCGCTGATATCATACCCTCAGCTTTCTGGTGAGCTGCTTCTGCCTGAAGTTCTTCTACCTCATCCCAGGCAGCTGCACAGG
Organism: Nostoc sp. LEGE 12454; assembly: GCF_056620565.1. Lineage (NCBI taxonomy): Bacteria > Bacillati > Cyanobacteriota > Cyanophyceae > Nostocales > Nostocaceae > Nostoc > Nostoc sp. LEGE 12454. Next base: position 23,722 of record NZ_JBWQXL010000032.1, on the reverse strand, counting down.
GTTTAGAATAAGCACCTTGTTCAGTGCAAATAGCACGAGCTTGCTCAATTGCTTTTTGAATTCTCTCCTCCAGCAGTAGCGCTTTTGGCGCTTCCACAAAGTCGCTTTTAGTCAAAATGTCGGTAATCGAGATGATGCCCAACAACTTGCCTTGAATCACAGGTGCGCGATGAATACCAGTATTAGCAAATAACCGCGCTACATATTCCACACCCAAATCAGGATTTACCACAATGCAGGGCTTGCTCATAATTTCATAAACCCGCACTTGCTTTGGATCTTTTCCGTAGGCTGTTATCTTATAAACAATATCTGTTGCTGTGACAATGCCATAAGCATCATTCTCATGGCGGCAATCCACAACCAGCGCCCGCAATCCTTTGTCCTTCATCAGCCCCACCGCTTCAGCAACAGTTGCCGAACCGCGAATGGTAACTACGTCTTTAGTCATGATATCTTCAGCTTTCATCATTGTTGTAGTCTCCTGGTTAATAGTCCGGTGCAGCACTGCGCCCTCATGGACGTATCGAAGCATTGCAGCGCACAGTTTGCTCTAACTAAAAAGTAAAAAAAGTTGAACTTTTGCCCAGCTACAACAATAAATTAGACCAGTTGTCAACTTCTGATGTTATCCAATGTAACCAATGCCCAAAAACCTAGCATAAATTGCGATCGCATTCTGCCGATCGACAAATATTTATTTTTTAATTGCCGAAAATTGCCGCATTTTCCAGAAATAGCTAGAAATCCAATTGGTAATAATATGAGCGACAATCGGCACTAACAAGTTGCCCGTGAGCAGGGCGCTATATGCCAATATCATCCCGACAATTGTTGCCCAAATTACGTAAGGCCATTGTTGGGAACCGCTAAAATGCAAGATGCCAAAGCAAAGACTGGATACAATTACAGCTGTAAGATCGGAGCCTAAAGCTGGCAGGATCACACCTCTAAATAACAATTCTTCACTCAATCCTGGTAGCAACCCCAGCCAAATTAAATCTGGTAAAGCTAAAGGCTTCAGTACTACTTCTAGGTAATAATCTGCACTCTTACGATAGGCAGCCCATAGGCGATAAGTTAAGCCACTTAACGCGGTGAGCACAAACCCCAACCCTACACCTAACAGCGCTTCTCTTGGATTCAAGTCCCAAGAAAATAGCGAAAAGTTGCCAAGGTATAACGAAAGTTTGGCGACTATCAACAAAATGATTGCAGTCGCTCCCATCGCCCCAAGTACTTGGATGCGCGTTAGGTATGGAATTTCTGGCTCTTGCTTTTGTTGTTCAATCACAGGTTTTAGGGGGAGAGGGGCAGGGGAGCAGGGGAGCAGGGGAGCAGGGGGGCAAGGGAGAATAATTTTTAGCTGTAATTCAGGGAATTAGTATGAATTCTAACTTTATACTTCTGCCTCCTGCCTCCTGCCTCCTTGCTCCTAACTAATGGACTGCAAAGGTAATAATTTGGGACGGAGAGCGGAGGGATTGATGCCTGCTTTGTGTGCTACCAATACACCTACTGCTTCTAAATATGAGTTTACCTGTATAGATTTGATCCCCAAAGGTTGGGGAGGAACTTTTATTAGAGTTTTATTTTCTTCTACTGTAATTATTTGGCATCGTCTTTGGCTTAAACTCAGTAAGGCACTGCTACCACAGGCAGTTGCAGGTACGATCGCAGCATCCACTTCATCTGCCCAAATATCTCCTTTCTCTGATGCAATCGCTCCTTTATCTATTATAAATTGTGGGGCACGACTTAATCCGACAAGCACGCAGGGCAAAAAGGTATAGCCTAATTCTTCGGCGGCGGAACGCGGAGATAAATCAGGTTGTGGAGGTTCGCTCAAAAGTGCGGGAGAATGGGCGCAAGGAATTTGAAAGGTTCGCACTAGCAAATGGCTAATTACGGCTTCTGCACCCGCCAGAGAATCTACGCCTTCACCTTGGCGATATTTCTGTACTGCTTCCTCATCCATATCATCGGGGAAACGGGCTACAACTGCGATCGCTTCTGCCCCCGCTTTTTTAATTAATATCTCGGCTGCCCGTAACAAGCTATCCGGGTTGCCAATTGTTCCCCAACTAGCTCCCGATCCTGTAGTCCGCAATTCTACATTTAATGGTGCATCAGTAATTACATAATCTGTTAGAGTCAATCCCAAAGTTGCTCTGACTGCATCGGCTGCTTGTATATGTCGTAGGCGTAATTCTGGCTCAATGGCTTGATCTAAAAGCAAACCTACTTTGTTGCTGCGGACTGGACGCAGACCCCAGCATCCAGAAGCAAATTTGTCAAGCCCGTAACCTTCAACATAGAAAGCATTGGGGAGGTTCCAATACAAACTTGCGCCATTCAGGACATTGGGGTGAGTAATTAGGCGATCGCAAACCTGCGCTATGACTTTGGCAACAGGTAAAGCATCTCCTGCATAACCCCCAATGGCAGCCCCAACGCCTGTCGGTACAATTAAAATAGCGGTATATGGACGATTCATCTTAAGTTAAGAGTGATGAGTGATGAGTTTATGAATCACAAGCCATCAAATCCTAACTCTTGTACAGACGCGATTAATCCCGTCTCTCTTAATCGCGTCTATCCTAACTCTTAACTGTCGTGACAACGGCTTCAACTGTAGCTTTTTGTTCGTCAGTATCCACAGAAGTAACTGCCCAACGCAGAGGTTCGCCTTGTTTTTTTAACTCTGTTTCAATTACTTCTAGCAACTCTGCGGGAGTTTCTTGTAAATCAATTTCTGCCGTAATAAAATGAGTTGTCATTTTGGTAAATCCTGTTGATTTGTAGTTTCTAGAATACCTGACTTCATCTGCAATGAAATACTTGCGTAATTTATCAGATTTGGTAATCTCCGCGAACAGTTATTCAGTTATGAATAATCATCCGATATACTGATAACTGTTCGCTGATTATTTGCCTTTGCCAAATTGTAACTGATAAACTACGTCTTCCTTTTCCGTCTCAAGTTTCAAATCAGAAAGGGGTTTGGCAACACAAAGCAATACGTAACCTTGCTTTTGCAAATCTGGACTAACGCCCATACCATCAGTTTGATCCACAGTTCCCTGGCTTATTTGACCGGCGCAAGTTGTGCAGACACCTGCATTGCAAGAACTCGGCAGTTCCAAACCAGCAGCATCGGCAACTGATAAGATCGTTTCATTCTCAGGAACTTGCAAGGTATGAATTTTGCCTTGGTGATCGATTTCTACGGTGTAAGTTTTGGGCATATACAAAAGAAGCGTGATGCAACGGACAAATGTATTAGTTTATCTGAATCAGTTAGAAATATCCAGATGTTACTATAAAAATTTAGGTAAAAGATTGATAATTATAGCAACTAATCCTGAACAGGTTTTAGATTAGTAACATTATTTACTATACAATACACAAATAAATTAGTTAAATTTGCTTACTATAAAATATGCGCGATCGCGTTTCTTTAGAGACTGTATCTGTAAGTCTGCCTTTTGGCATTGGTTCGATGTCTTGGAAAGTTGACACCACACAAAAGAAGGCGGCTTGGTCGCTTTATGTGGAATTGGTGACACGCATTGCTGTACAACCTTTGGAAGTTGACCAGGGTTTGGTACGAGAAGCGATGAACTCTCTTTATAGTTTATTTGGTACAACCCGCGAAGTTCTCAAAGCCGCCGGGCCGGATGTGGGTGCTTCTCGTGATTCTGTGGGGGGAATTGCGATCGCAGTGTTGAATAATGGGTTAAGGCCGTTTTTGGCTAAATGGCATCCGTTGTTGCAAGCGTGGGAAGCTAGACGACCTGTGGGGGTGAGTCCCAAGGAACATGAGCAGAGTTGGTCAGAGGAACCCAAGTTGCGAAGTGAGTTGGAAGTTTTGCGCGGTGGGTTGGAAGATTACGCGAAGGCGTTGGCAAAAATTGCAGGTGTGGAGGAGTAAGTAATGGTACAGTTTGATGTTTTTCTGGCTCACAATAGTGAGGATAAACCTCAAGTTAGAAAAATTGCTCAAGAACTCAGGCAGCGTAAGCTAAAGCCGTGGTTAGATGAGGAGCAAATTCCACCGGGACGGCCATTTCAGGATCAAATTCAAATGGCGATTCAAAGTGTTAAATCTGCTGCTATTTTCATTGGCCCTACAGGATTAGGAAAATGGCAAATAATGGAATTGCGATCGCTCATGGCTAAACTTGTAGAAGCAGATATCCCTGTAATTCCCGTCTTGTTACCAAAGGTGCAAGGAATTCCAGACTCTTTGGACTTCCTTAGGCAGCTAAATTGGGTGAATTTTGCAAATGGATTAGATGATAGTAGAGCGCTAGATAATCTAGTGTGGGGAATTACCCAAAAACAGCCAATAACCCAAGTTCAAGCTGATAACCTAGCCTCTCAAAAAGGCATAGACTACACTATACTACGCAACATACTAGCAGAAAAAAACTGCAACTGGGAGGAAGCCAACCAAGAAACCTATCGGGTGATGATTCAGGCTAAAAAAGGTGGCAACTTTTGGTTCACCTTAGACGAACTCTTAAATTTTCCTTGCACTGACTTACGCACAATTGACCGCTTATGGGTAAAATACAGCAAAGGACACTTTGGCTTCAGCGTCCAGAAGGAAATTTACTTGAGCGTTGGCGGAGCAGCAGACGGCAAGTATTATGAGGAAGCCTGGGAAAGGTATGGCGATCGCGTTGGATGGATAAAAAGAGGTAGTTGGATCAATTACGACGAAGTAACTTTTGATATTTCTTCCCCTAAAGGACACCTCCCTAAGTGGAGTCCGATTCCCCCCTCCCTTTTTGAGGAGTTTGGGCCGGGCGGGTCGCGGGGGCGCGGGTTCTCTTCTCTCGCATCGAGACTTGTAAACTGTAACATCTAAGGCTTTCAGACATTTAAAAAGATTTCTTACAAACCCCAAATGCACGGTATAATCAACATTTCATAACTCCGATACCTGGCACTGCGGGGTTATAGCAATTCGCCAGAATAAACTTTTCTGCTACCTCATGCACTTCAGTATCTTCTGTGACTCTCTGCTTGTCCCAAGGTAAACTCATCTGTCCCGGTGACTTCTTCTTACCCTTATTTTTCAAAGAAGGCAAAAAACGACTACCCCAATGATTCCTTGTTTCAGGCTTTGGCTTTGGTCAATATTTCTTACAAAACTGGCGATATCTAGCAGCGCATTCTTCCAACGTCCTCCCCAATAGCAAAAACGCTGGATGCCACTGAGTGATACCATCATTACTCAAACGGTCATGAGTCCCGTAATTGCTGAAGTCATAGAAAAATCCCTGCTGTATTCCTGCGGCTTTCGGGTTGGCGTGGATATATCGCAGAGTATTTAACGCCCGACGTTTATCTGTATTGGCAAAACCTGTACTGTGGTAGCGCTTTTCCCAAAAACTTGTGGTGAGCGAAGTCGAACCATGCCCCGTGCGGTTGAGCATTCGGTTAAAACACATAGCAGTATACCAATTCAACCAGTGCATAATTTTCGGTAAATCTTCTGGTTGTTTTGGTTCCAGCAGATAATGCACATGATTGCTCATAATGCACAAGGCATAGAGTTTAAATTGATATTTTTCCTGTGCCTTTTTGACGGCATACAGAAAGACTTCGCGGCATTCTAAGCGCGTTAGGCGAAATTCGCGGTTATTGCAGCGAGTCGTGATGTGGTAGCAAAAGCCAGGTTGCAAGTTACGTTGAGGGCGAGGCATGAAAAAAATCGTTAAAATACCACGCTTGGTATTATGCACTCACCAATAAACTTTGGTCATCAATGTTATAAGGTTGACTCTTAAAGTTACAACATTAAGCCTTAAGGTTACAGCATTAAGCCTTAAGGTTACAGCATTAAGCCTTAAGGTTATAACATTAAGCCTTAAGGTTACAGCATTAAGCCTTAAGGTTATAACATTAAGCCTTAAGGTTACAACATTAAGCCTTAATGTTATAGCGCTCGCAGTTGACATAGAATACAGACCATTTGTAGCAGCACAGCAATGCTGTGCCCTATTGTCTATTGCTTAAACATAATATTATTTTGCTGAAAATCAACCTTTTATGATTAAATCCGAGAAATCACGGACATAAATAAAAACTTTCACTAAAAAAATGCGCTTTTTGCTGAACCAAAATCCAAGTTAATTGAGACAAAATAGCTCTGTAAAACTTTTAAAAGTGTAAATTTATGGCTCGAAAAAAACGTAGTTCCCGGATTTTAGAAAAAGCTGAATTTAGAGTTGCCGGGCTAAAAGCTATCGATCCACAGATCAATTTTGATGATACTCACAACTTGCAAAACCTGACTCAATTAATAGACAATTTTCACAATGTGCTTGATGATTATAACGCTGCTATAGCTATGATTGACTCTTCTAGAAATAAGTTGGATGAGATGGAAAAAACCTTAAGTCAGGTTTCAGACAAAATGCTGACATGGGTTGGTTGCAAGTACGGCAAAAATAGCAATGAATATGAACTTGCAGGCGGCGTTAGAGACAGCGAACGTATCCGTAAAAGCAGATTGACACGCTTGAAAGCTAACACAGATAAAACATCAGATGAAAATGCAATAACCGCCTAGCATCGCTACGCGGAAGTCAAAAGTAGAAAGTTAACACTGAGCGAAGTCGAAGTGTCAAAAGGCTTATAGAATCTGCTTTTAACTTTTTTAGAATGGTATATGTAAAAATTCAAGGTGTCCAGATCCCCGACTTCTTAAACTGACTTTTCACATTATTTGGAAAAGCTAACGATTGACCTAACCCCCTTCCCGATCCGGAAAGGGGGAAATTCAAAGTCTCTCTCCTTTTAGGAGAGAGATTTAGAGAGAGGTTTTCCAGATGCCGTGAAAAGTCAGTTTGAGAAGTCGGGGATCTATTTCATTACGAATGATTCAGAACTGCTATATAATAACACTTTGCATTAACCCAGAACTTCCAAAATCTTAAAATTGAATGACCAGGTTTATCCATGATAAATTCGCCAAAGACTATCTAGAAGAACTACTAAAAGATTACGGAGAAGTCAAGGCATCAGAAAAAGTATCAGGAGAAATTAAAGAAATAGATGTTTTATTTACTCCTGCCAAACAACAAAGTTCTAATATACAAATACTAGGTTTGCTAGGAAGACTTGCTGAAAATCCTGCAATTATAGAACCATACCGCAATCCAGCTTCTACCGATGAAATCTGCGACTGTATTCTCAAATTATTAGAAATCAAGGCTCTCCTGCGACGAGAAGCTAAAACCAATAAAACCAAACTTCAGGACTCAGAAATTCCCAAATTGTGGGTTCTTACACCTACCATATCTGAAACTAGATTGTCTAGCTTTGGAACTATACAAAAAGCAGGTTGGTTATCAGGAGTGCATTTTCTGCCAGATGCATTGCGGACAGCAATTGTAGCAATACACCAACTACCCCAAACACCAGAGACATTATGGTTGAGGCTTTTAGGTAGGGGAAGCGTGCAGTCACAAGCGATTATCGAGTTGCAAGCGTTACCATTAGATCATCCATACCAAAAAGCAACTCTTGAATTAGTTTACAACTTGCGCGAAAACTTGAGAGTAAATCAAGAATTAGAAGCAGATGATAGGGAGTTAATTATGCGATTAGAACCACTTTATCAAAGAGACAGAGAACAAGCCAAAGAAGAGGGAAGGCAAGAAGGAAGGCAAGAGGGAAGGCAAGAGGGCAGGCAAGAAGGAAGGCAAGAAGGAAAACAAGACTTAATATTGCGTCTACTAAATCGCCGTATTGGTGAGATTGATACGTCATTAATCGAGCGAATTCAAGGCTTATCGCTTGAACAATTAGAAAATTTAGGAGAAGCATTGCTAGACTTTTCTAGTGTTGCTGATTTAGAAACTTGGTTAAACCAACAATCAATCTAATTTATTTCGATTGATAAAGAGTTAATTATGCGATTAGAGCCACTTTATCAAAGAGACAGAGAACAAGCCAAAGAAGATGGAAGACAAGAGGGTAGGCAAGAAGGAAGGCAAGAAGGAAAAGAAGACTTAATACTGCGTCTACTAAATCGCCGTATTGGTGAAATTGATGTATTATTAATTGGGCGAATTAAAGGTTTACCCATTGAACAATTAGAAAATTTAGGAGAGGCATTGCTAAATTTTTCTAGTGTTGCTGATTTAGAAACTTGGTTAAACCAACAATCAATCTAATTTATTATTACTACACCTGGCGACTAGAAGTCGCGGCTATACAGACTTGTGTTGAGCGGAGTCGAAATACAAAACCCACCAACCTGGGTTAAAATCCTTGATTTCCTCTTAGTCCACGGAGGTGGACTTTGTTTGCGTAGTAGCGAATTTTATTCGCCTAATACTTTTAAAACTATACCTTCAGTATAAAAAAGTTGCTAATAACCGATTACCAGTAAGGCTTTCACTAATAAAAGTAAGCTAAACTTTTATAGCCGAGTATTGCCTAAAAATATTTCATAATTGAAGGGAGAAAATCCCAATGGAGAAGATAAAAATGCTAGAACAATATCGTAAACACGTTGCCGAAAGAGCAGCACTCGGTATTCCCCCTTTACCATTGGATGCGAAACAAACCTCAGAATTATGTGAATTACTGAAAAATCCGCCCAAAGGTCAAGAGGATATATTATTGCATTTATTGAGCGATCGCGTTTCTCCTGGTGTTGATCCAGCAGCTTATGTCAAAGCTGGATTTCTCACCGCGATTGCTAAAAAGGAAATCACCAGTCCCTTGGTTTCGCGCATAGAAGCAGTGCAATTGCTGGGGACGATGGTAGGTGGTTACAATGTGCAATCTTTAATCGATTTGCTGCAATGGCCCACCGTATCCCTTTCAGACTCATCTGAAACACCTTTAGTAATGGGTGGACAAGGAAAGGAACCCATTTCCGCCTACGCCGCCAACGCCTTAAGCAAAATCCTCTTGGTGTATGACGCTTACCACGATGTTTTAGAGTTGTCTAAAACCAATCCTTTCGCCAAGCGGGTGATTGACTCTTGGGCGGAAGCTGAATGGTTTACCATGCGCCCCACAGTCCCAGAAGCAATTACTGTCACCGTTTTTAAAGTTCCAGGCGAAACCAATACCGACGATTTATCACCCGCCCAAAGCGCCACAACTCGCCCGGATATTCCTTTACACGCCTTGGTGATGTTAGAGTCACGGCAACCGGGAAGCTTACAAACCATTGCCGAATTGAAGAAAAAAGGACATCCTGTAGCTTACGTGGGAGATGTAGTTGGTACAGGTTCCTCGCGTAAATCTGCTATCAACTCAGTATTGTGGCACATGGGAAATGATATACCTTTTGTACCAAACAAACGCGCTGGGGGTTATGTTTTAGGTGGTGCGATCGCGCCAATCTTCTTTAACACAGCTGAAGATGCCGGTGCTTTGCCTATTCAGTGCGATGTCACCAAACTCGAAACCGGCATGGTAATTACCATCCATCCCTACAAAGGCGAAATCACCAACGAAGCAGGCGAAGTCATTTCCACCTTTGCCCTCAAACCTGACACCATCCTCGATGAAGTCCGCGCAGGTGGACGCATCCCCCTACTTATCGGACGTACCCTCACCGACAAAACCCGTCTTGCACTTGGTTTAGAACACAGCACCGTTTTCACCCGTCCTCAGCAAGCCTTTGATACAGGCAAAGGCTACAGCTTGGCACAGAAAATGGTAGGTAAAGCTTGCGGATTACCTGGTGTGCGTCCCGGCACATCTTGCGAACCCATCATCACTACCGTTGGTTCTCAAGATACCACAGGCCCCATGACCCGCGACGAATTGAAAGAACTCGCTTGTCTTGGTTTCAGTGCAGACTTAGTGATACAAAGTTTCTGCCACACAGCAGCTTATCCCAAACCAGTAGACATCCAAACCCATCACGAACTCCCCGATTTCTTTGCTTCTCGTGGCGGTGTCGCCCTCCGTCCCGGTGATGGTATCATCCACTCTTGGTTAAATCGGATGCTGCTACCCGACACCGTGGGAACTGGCGGCGACTCTCACACCCGCTTCCCCTTGGGTATTTCCTTCCCCGCCGGTTCTGGGTTGGTAGCCTTTGCAGCCGCCTTGGGTGTCATGCCTTTAGATATGCCAGAGTCAGTTTTGGTAAGATTTAAAGGAGAATTGCAACCAGGTATCACCCTGCGCGATGTCGTGAATGCTATTCCCTACGTAGCAATTCAAAAAGGTTTGCTGACAGCAGAGAAGCAGAACAAGAAAAACGTGTTCTCCGGGCGAATTCTGGAAATAGAAGGTTTGCCAGATTTAAAAGTTGAACAAGCCTTTGAACTCACCGATGCTAGTGCCGAACGTTCTTGTGCCGGATGCACAATTAAGCTGAGTGTAGAGACAGTTTCTGAATATCTGCGTTCTAACATAGCCTTGCTGAAAAATATGATAGCACGGGGCTATCAAGATGCGCGTACCATGCTGCGCCGTGTGGCAAAGATGGAAGAATGGTTAGCAAATCCCGTGTTATTGGAAAGCGATGCTGATGCCGAGTATGCCGAAATAATTGAAATTGATTTGAACGAAATTAAAGAACCAATTGTTGCTGCTCCCAATGACCCTGATAATGTTAAATTATTATCGGAAGTTGCTAACGATCCAGTGCAAGAAGTATTCGTAGGTTCTTGTATGACAAATATTGGTCATTATCGGGCAACAGCGAAAGTTTTGGAAGGCGCAGGTGAAGTGAAAACTCGCCTATGGATTGCACCACCAACGCGCATGGATGAACACCAATTAAAAGAAGAAGGTGTATACAGCGTCTTTGGGGCTGCGGGTGCGCGTATAGAAATGCCAGGATGCAGTTTGTGCATGGGTAATCAGGCGCGAGTTGCTGATGGGACAACAGTATTTTCTACCTCTACCCGCAACTTCAATAATCGCATGGGTAAAGATGCGCGAGTGTATCTTGGTTCAGCAGAATTAGCCGCAGTTTGTGCGCTGTTAGGACGGCTTCCGACAGTGCAGGAATACTTGGATATTGTGGCGAGTAGAATTCATCCTTTTGCAGATGATTTGTATCGGTATTTGAACTTTGATCAAATTATCGGATTTGAGGATGAAGGGCGCGTGATTTCTAAAGAAGAACAGGCGTTGTTAGTATAGTTTAATTAGGTGGGTGTTATGCCCACCTAATTTTTAGCGTTTCCAAGAGGAATATTCATGACCAGTCCATCTTTTATAAATGAGAAAAACATTTATGAACAAGACTTTTACTTGTGGACACAAACAGTTGTCCATCAGTTAAAAGAAAATAAGTTGAATGAAATAGATATACCTAATTTAATTGAAGAAATTGAAAGCATGGGGAGGAGTGAAAAACGCGAGTTAAGAAATCGATTAATTGTGCTATTAATGCACTTGCTGAAATGGCAATATCAACCAGAAAAACGTAGTGAAAGTTGGCGCAGTACCATTTCTGAACAACGTATCTGTATTGAAACATTATTAGAAGATAGCCCCAGTTTGCAACCTCTACTTGCAGAAGTATTTGAAAATTGTTATCAAAAAGCTCGTGTAAAAGCATCTGATGAAACAGGTATTAAATTAAATTTATTTCCTAAAGAATCTCCGTTTACATTAGAAGAAACCTTAAAAAATAGTTATTAAGTTGGAGAAAGGAATGAATTTTTATACCGTTGTACTCAGAAAAAATTCTGGCTATTGGGTTGCTTTATGTTTAGAAAACGGCATTGTCGGGCAGGGAAATAGTCAAGAAGATGCAATTAAAAAACTGAAATAAGCAATTGAATCTTTTGAAATTGTTTGTAGCAAACCTTTGGAACTTTAGAATAAATTACGACCATCCCAATATATCTGACCTAACCCCCCAACCCCCTTCCCTGCAAGGGAAGGGGGAGAAATCCGGCTCCCCTCTCCGCTTCGGAGAGGGGCTGGGGGAGAGGTCACACATAATATAAAAATAAACACCTATTTTCATACTTCATAAATGAATAATCCAACTCCCGAAGAACCCTATCCACCAAAAAAAAAGGGAACTCGCAATATTGTAATCGGATACAAAGCAGACTTAGTTAAAGTGCAACGTGCTAAAGAACTTCGTCAGCAAATGACAGCAGAAGAAAAAATTCTTTGGCAACATCTTCGTGCTAATCGCCTGAATGGTTTGCACTTTCGCCGTCAGCAGATTATCAATGGTTTTATTGCAGATTTCTATTGTCACTCAACTGCATTAGTGATAGAAGTAGATGGCAAAATTCATGAACAACAAGCCGAATATGATGCAGAACGAGACAAAGTTTTGTCAGCTAGGGGACTGCGTTTGTTGCGAATTAAAAATGAAGAAGTGAGACACGAGCTTGATAAAGTTTTGATGCGTATTTCCACAGCTTGTTCTCAACAGACCTAACCCCCCAGCCCCCTTCCCTACAAGGGAAAGGGGAGAAATCTGGCTCCCCTCTCCGCTTCGGAGAGGGGCTGGGGGAGAGGTTAATCTATGCGATCGCGCGCGTATGTTCCAAAACAAAGCAACGGATTTGCATTAAGTATGTAATAAGCCTTATGAGGGGACATCAAGGGTTAAGATGCAGACTTTGGCCATTGGTGTCAACTTCAGAACATAAAGCCCAAATTTGTTGGGTGTAAACGTCAATCTCAAGGGTGGCGCTTACGCCTTGTCAACTTGATAATACTTCATCAAAGTATCGATCGATTTCTGCTACCAGAATTTCAAAGTCTACAGGCTTGGTCAAGTGGCATTTGAAACCAGCCTTCAGTGCAAGCTGCCGATCCTCTTGGCTACCGTAGCCGGTAAGTGCAATCAGAATTGAGCGAGTAAATTTGGAGTCTTTACTCAGTTCCTGTGCAACGGCGAATCCATCCATTTCGGGAAGTCCAATGTCACAAATAATGATATGAGGCTCAAGCTTCTTTGCAGTTTCTACCCCTAAAATTCCATTGTTGGCAATGGAAACTTCATGCCCAAAAAACTCAAGTACTGCTTGTAATGATAAAGCTGAATCCTCGTTATCTTCGATGACTAAAATCTTTAACGATTTTTTCGCCGCCTCTGTAATCTCTAGTTCGTTGTCCGAGGCTGTAATCTCTTCGCATATAGGGAGAGTAACTTTGAATTCTGCCCCCAAATTTATCCCTCTACTCGAGGCTTCAACATTACCACCATGAAGTTCTACAAGACTTTTTACTACCGAAAGTCCCAAACCTAGCCCGCCCCGCGAACGATCTAAACTGCGATCTGCCTGGGTAAACGGCTCGAAAAGTTCTGGTAATATTGTCGGTTCTATGCCGATGCCTAAGTCTCTTACAGATAATACCGCTACACTACCTGAGCCATTCTCACCTGGAATAACTGAGAAATCCACCCAGATCGTTCCATCTGGCTGGGAAAACTTTAAGGCGTTATCAAGAAGGTTCCCAAAGATTTGGAAGAACCGCGTCGGGTCAACATAAGCCCACACGGGCGTGTTTGGCAGGTCTTCTACTACATTAAGATTCCATCTCTTGATTGCTTGTGCATGGTCATTGAGACTTTGGCGAACCAATTCCACCAGATTAACCTTCTCCAGATTTAATGAAATCTTCCCATAAGTGATGGACGACACATCAAGTAACTCATCGATCAATTTCGAGAGGTGCTTAATCTGGTTTTGCATCATTAAAACTGTTTCCCCAACCGCACCAGTCTGTCCTAGCTTCAATTTGAGAAGCTGAACGCCGTTGGAGATGGGAGCAACGGGATTTCTCAGCTCGTGAGCTAGCATGGCAATAAATTTGTCTTTTAGGGCATTTTGGTTCGTCAGTTTCTGGAAAAGTTGCACGTTGGCGATCGCAACTGCTGTAGTATCTGTCAAAATCTCAAGCAGTCCGATCTCTTCGGGCGTGGCTAGGTGGCATGTACTCCAGTAGGCTCCGATCGCACCCAGCGGATCGGAAACCCGAATGGGAACCATCACTAAACTTTTGACAAAAGTTACTTTGTACGCCTCAATCGGAATTCGTGCATCCTGGTAAATGTCCTCAATTATGGCTGCTTTTTTATTGAGCATTGCCCAACCGGAGATACAAGACTTGAGCGGAAAACGCATACCTTTCCAAAGTGGCCCAATGGCGTTTTCATCGACATAGTGGCAACATTCACCATCCCGCAATACAAAAGTTACTCCATCAGCATTTGTGAGATCGCGAGCAGCCAAATGCACAATCTCAATAATTTCCTCAATAGTCCGCACACAAGCCAAATCCTTCACAACGGAAAGCAGCCTGTTGTAAGACGAAATGCTATAGCTTTGATCTGAATTCTGTTCTTGAGGGATGGAGGTTTGTAATATATTTTTCATAAAAACTCCGAACAAAAAGATGTCTGTATAAAAACTCAGGTAAAGCGGGTAGGTTCAGCAGACACCTACTCTTAATCGTAATCTTAACCTCGATCTTGAGAGTACAATCTGTTAGGGCATTTTAGCTTCTCCTATTCCTGTTATGGTATAAATAAAATATTTGGGATCGTTCTAAGTAAATATTCGTAATTTACTCGTATTTGCTAATGCAACTTTGGTGTTTAATCTACAGCGGTTATTAGGCGTAGTATTTGCAAGAGCGTCACCAATAGCATAGAGGTAGCGAGTCCGTGAGAATCCCCAAGAGCGTCACAACCCTTCGTAGACATCGCCGATCGCAGGCAAATTATTTGGCGATCGCTAAATAATACTCAAATCGCTGCCGGAGTTGTTCAACCGTCAAATTTTGAGTCCAGTACTCCACTAGAGCGTGACCAAATGCCCAGGCATTGCGATCGGGTGCAGCGGTGTTTTCCAGCAGTAGCGGCCAAAGGGATAGCAATTCAAAGTTGAGCGAGTTGGGGTTCAAGAGTGAGAAAAGCTCATATCCCATTTGCAGTTTACCAATGACAATTGGCAACTGTTCCACAGGAATTTGCTCCGCCAGCATATACGCTAAAGCTGGAGATCCGGTTGAGAAGGTAGAAACAAACTGAAGGACGGGACTTTTGAGCAATGCCGTTAATCCTTGCGTTGTCGTCATCTGGAAGGTATAGTGGTCGATGATTTTGGCGGCGGCGACGATGCGAGTTTCTAGGTTACGCAAAAAGCGGGCGAGACGGAGTTGCTTGGTAGGTGCGATCGCATCGACTAATCCCAACGATAGCGCTTCTACTCCCCAGGCAACTCGATTTGTTTTGCTGTCACTTGTAACCACGGGTAAAACTAGATTACAGAAGTTTCCCAGCAGTTTGGCGCGATACTCAGTGGCTTCTCTAATGGCAATTTCTTTGGGACGATCGCCCCATTCCCAATCATAAGGTGGTTGCCATTCGCGGATGGGACGCAGACGATCTACTTGAGTGACAATCGCGATCGCAGGTAAATCTGCAATTTCTGCTTTGATGTCTTGCAAAAAGTCCACATCCATTTGCAGGGCAGGATCGAGGGCAGGGGTGGCTAACAGCAGCAAATCTGAATTGATGGCATAATCAAGCACCAAGTTTCGGAGTTCGGCACGGTTGACTTGTTCGTAACCAGGTGTGTCCAAAAGCGTCAGGGTTTCCCCACTTTCAGTCTGCCATTGATAATTCTGAATGCGATCGGTACTGGGTAAAACATCAACTGCTGCGAGATCCGCCTGAAATAGCGTGTTAATCAGGCTAC
This sequence comes from Nostoc sp. LEGE 12454, assembly GCF_056620565.1. NCBI lineage: Bacteria > Bacillati > Cyanobacteriota > Cyanophyceae > Nostocales > Nostocaceae > Nostoc > Nostoc sp. LEGE 12454. Next base: position 8,042 of record NZ_JBWQXL010000032.1, on the reverse strand, counting down.
TTTTTCCCGATCCCGTGCGCCCCACCAGCAGAATATTCACGGGTTTTTGCTCAACCGCCTCGGCTGGTTGAGCTTGAGTCAGGATTTCTCGGAGTGTTTGGGTTTTTGGCTGGGGTAAAGTTGCTGGGGAAGCTACGGTTGCTGGAACTGGTAATGTGCTACGTCCGTAAAGTGCGATCGCTTGTCGGCATAAGTTTCTCAAAGCAGCTTCCCGAAATAACTGGCTCAAGTTCCCCAATAATTGCTGAGTTGCTTGGTTACTAGAACCCTGACTGGCTTGTTTTGCCACCGCCGCCACCGGATTTAAGATCCACTGTGCCCAGTTCCAAGCTTTCCAGAATTTCCGAGCCGATGGTTCTAACTTCCGGTAGACCTCATATCCTTGGTATGCTTGTCCAACCGTCACCTGATTGAGGACAGGGGATAACTTTTGCATCCACCGATCCATATCATCCACCGTTCCCCGAATCAGCCCGTAAGCTTGGGGGACGTAAATATTCAACAGGGGATATTGAACTTCAGGATTGTAGATATGAGCGATCGCTACGACTAAATCTTGGCATCGCGTCCAAAAAGTTTGCCAGTCTTCCCAAATCGGGCGATCGCTTTGTGCTGCTTGGAGAATTTCTTGAAGGGCGGTTTCTGTAAGTTTTGTGGTGTCACTTCCCACAGGCACCCCCCCTGTATCCTCTGCTGTCGATTCCAGTTCTTCACGGACTTGAGTTAATACAGCTTCCACTTGGTTAACAGCTGGTTGAGTCCATTTGACTAGCAGCCAACGCCAACCAACAAATAAAACGGTGAATACACCCCAAATCCAATTAATGCCCCACGCATGAATTTGTGAACCGGCGGACACCAGTAAAAAAATGATGATAAACGCGATCGGGATTGCTAAGACTACCCACTGCCACAGTTTTAATCGCACCATTGCCCCATACCTGCTTTGAAATGTTGAGAAATTCGAGTTTTTGCAAAAATTACTCTTATAAAAAGTCTATCGTCTTCAATGCAAGCAGGATATTTGGTATTCTGGGATTAATGGTAGACTCCTAATTATTAGGGATAAATGTTTTATTTTGCTGTAGGTAGCTAAAAAAACAACTGGATATTTATATTTCTAGATTAGAAGAAGTTTAAAATTGCTCAGTTGTCTATGAGAGCAAAATTTAGTAAACAAGCTATGCAAACAATTACCGACATTGGTACGCTGATTGTCAGCACACCCGGAACTTGTGGTGGTCGCCCTCGGATTGCGGGACACCGGATTACGGTACATAATATTGCGATAGATTTCAACGCAGGCATGAAACCGGAAGAGATAGTTGTCCAAAGACCACAACTAATTTTGGCACAAGTTTATGCAGCGTTAGCTTACTACTATGCTAACCAGGAAGTAGTTGACACGGAGATTGCCGCAGAAATTGAAGAATACGACCGTTTGGAAGCTGAGTACACGGCGAAGAGACAGTGAGCCAAATTCGTTTGTATTTAGATGAGGACAGTGTTGAGAAGTCCCTAATCAAAGCTTTCTGTAATGCAAACTTGGATGTTGTGACAGTCGCCGATGTGAGCAGGCAGAGCTATTCTGATCATGAGCAGCTAATTTGGGCAACAGAGCAAGGGCGTGCTATCTATAGCTACAACCGAAGAGACTTTTGCTGCTTGCATAACGAGTTTTTAGCCACAGAAAGAAATCATGCTGGTATTATCTTGTTGCAGCAACAACGCTATTCCGTAGGGCAACAGTTACAAGGGTTGCTCAAGTTGGTTGCTACTCGTTCGGCTGAAGATATGGTAAACCAACTGATATTTTTGAGTGCTTATATTAATAAAACCTATTAAACCACTGTCGGCATTTTAATTAATACTAGGTTTCATTGGTAAGACTGCTATTTTAATAAAGATATCCTTGAAGTGATCTCGTATGTCATCAGCTAATTGTAAGGCAATAACTAAATCTGGAGAAAAATGTAAGCTCAAAGCTAATTCTTCTGGATACTGTCATATACATACTCCTAAAAAAATTGCTGAATACGAAGTAAAACAACATTTACCTGAAATGTTCGCAGTTGAGGTTTCAGCCAAGACTTTTAGCCAACGACGAGGCTTGAAGCCAATATCTGAGATTATCCAAATTGATAGTATGAATGATGAGTTACGCAATTCTCTTTGGAATGTATTAAGTGCAAAGTTATTTTCAGAATACTCCAAATCCGTATTTTTAACAATATATTCGCGTAAAAGTATAAAAATTTTTATTAAATATATGTGGGAAAAATATTTTAAGTTACCTTTGGATAACTTGCCTGATGATCGAATCTCATCTGTAAAAATGTTATTAAAATATTTTCAAAATTGCCAATGGAATGAAGTTTACGACTTTCTTGAAATCACTATAAACTATTTTAAATCTCCGAAACTTGTAGAAGATATAAACTCTGTATTAGAAATAGAACTGGCAGGTTATAGATTTGTGGGAGGTGTATTCACAGATATCACCAATGAGCAAGAAATTGAAATGCTTGAGCAAGCAGTAGATGATAAAAACTTTCCTGCTGTGTCCACCCATTTGAAGCGCTCCCTTGCTTTGATGAGCGACAAGAAAAATCCTGATTACAGAAACTCTATAAAAGAATCTATTTCCGCAGTTGAAAGTCTTGCAAAAGCTATTACTGGAAAACCAAAGGCAACTTTAGCAGATGCTCTGAAGGTTCTGGATGTCTCTCACAATTTACATCCCGCTTTAAAAAATTCATTCTTAATTCTGTATGGATATACAAGTGATGAGGGAGGTATCAGACATGCTATGTTGACTGAGCCTGATCTAACTATTGCTGATGCAAAGTTCTTTTTACTTTCATGTACGTCTTTTATAAATTATCTGAAATCGAAAATTTAGAGTGCGATCGCTTTTTAATTAGATTTGGGAGATAAGGAGCGATCGCCTCTGGCTATTTACACGATTGTCTTAGATACATTCAGCGATCGCAAGCAACAATAGAATTTATCAACGAAGTGTTGATGACGAAAGTGCCAAAATAGGCAAAAATTGGACAGCACAAAATTTTCTGGCGATCGCTCTTAACGTTTTAAATACTTCTTTAAATACTTAATATTAGTTAATCTTAAGGATAGTTGGCAACAAAAATTTTTAACAGAACTTCCCAAGCGATAACATTTGCGGACGATATCTAAGGCAAAGTATGGTACGCGCAGTCGAAGTGGATAAAACACGGGCAGATATAACCAGTAGTAAGCCTTTTTTAAGTTATTCCACTTTGAGCAAGGTTCTTGATGCAGGAAATCTGATATGTCTACGACTAATCCTCTGCCCTGGTACATCATGACATTACGCCCGTGGACATCATGAGGGTAGAGTCCGCAACTTCGGGCATAGTCAAGAGCTTCATCGATGTCCTTTATTACCTGCTTGGGAATTAGTAAACCGAAGTGCATACAATCGTAGAGGGTTGTTCCATAAAGCCTTTTCAAGACTAAAAACTCATCCTTGGCGTACAAACACTCAGAAAAGGCTGGATGATAACCTAGGCGATGGTAAACTTCTACTTCTTCTTCAAAGCCTGTCCTTCCTGGGGCATAAATCTTAACTACATAGTCAGGGTAATCGGGGTGATAAACTACTGCGGCGTAATTTCCTTTGCCAAGCAGCCGCCAAGGTTGGGGGAGATAGCTTACCTTAATTGGATCGCAGGGATTGACACTTTCAATCTGTAATCTAGGCAGTAGTTCCTGATAAATGTTTTTGACGAACTGTTTTGGGCGCAATTTGTCCATATCAATTCCTTAGCCAATTTACGAGGTTTGGGAATAAGGTTGACTTGAGTGAATACGACCTAAATGACACCGTTGCAACTTCCCATTAACGGTAGAGATGGCAATTTTTATCTACAACTCATGCGATATTGATTTTTCTATCAACAATTCTGATTCTGCTTCACCCTCACCCAGATTATCAGAATTAGCAGATTTAGAAAAACCATCTGCCACATCTTTGATAAAACCAGCTACAGGTACTGCAACTAGTAAACCCAAGACTCCGCCAACATTGGTTCCTACAAGCAAAGCAATTAATACCCATATTGGTCTAATACCAGTAAATTTGCCTAAAAGACGTGGTGCGATCGCCTGATCGATTAACTGATCGATAACAACAGCTACCGCAAAAACCTTAGTTGCTAACCAAAAGTCATGTGACGCTATGATTAAAGTTATTAAAACCAGACTGACGACATCACCAAAGGGAATTAAGCTCAAAAGTCCAACTCCCAAACCAAAGAGTAAACCAAACTGGACTTGAAAAGCTAAAAATAATAATGTTATTGAAACACCCATCAGCAAAGCCAAAGTTCCCTGACCAATTAAGTAATTTTGGAAGTTTTGCTGAATAGACTGACTTATCTGTTGAGCAAGATTTCCAGGTAACTTCTTAAATATTGCCTCCCAAATTCTTGGGCCATCTAACAACAAGTAAAAAGTTAGCACTACTGTGATTAATGCCTCAGAAATACTATCAATTGTATCTATGATAATACTTAAAAGTTTATCTGAAACAAATTCTAATTCATTAGGTAATTGGTCAGTAACTTGTGCTAATAGCTGACTTAAATTAACATTTACTTTATGTTTCAAAAACCAATTATTGACACTCTGAAGTTTTTCTTCGCTAGAATCAATCCATTGGGGAAAGACTTTAACCATTTCATTAAATTGCTCTAAAACAATGGGCACTAAAGTGATACCCAAAGCCACAACAATTATCAATGCTAATATAAAAACTAATGCTACTGCATAGCCGCGTTTAACTCTCCGCTGTTGGAGAATCGAAACAGGATAGTTTAAAACAAATGCAAGCAAAGTAGCCAAAACAAGAATTGTGACGACAGGTTGAAAGTTTCTCACCAGCAAAGATGCTAGCCAAGCATTGAGAAATACTAGAGGAAATAATAGCGTAAAAATTAACCATCTAAGTAGTTGATTCAGGGAAAAATTCATAATTAATTTCAAAGCGAAAATTATTCTATTTACTAGATTGAACCGGGTAATCAAATCTGTTCAAGAGGAAGTAGACAATAAAAATCTTTCTCCACTACAGACGACGCGATTAATCGTGTCTCTCGCAATTTCACATTCTCTACTCCCCATTATTCCAATTACTAACTTTCAGCGAAAGCTGAAAATTGCTCCTCATTTATTCGCCCTGCTTGATAGAGAGTATTAGTAATTTCCGAAATAGTTAAAACCGCATGGCTGCGATAACCATTTTGCTGTAACCTATCTTTCACTCCCTGTTCGTGATCGATAAATACCACAATATCATTAACCTTTAATCCAGCTGATTCCAACTTTCCTGCCCCTTCCATGACACTTTTGCCGCTAATGAGAATATCGTCAACCACTACAACTGTTTCACCAGCATGAAAGTTACCCTCAATTACTCTCCGAGTTCCGTGTGCTTTCACCTCTTTACGCGGGAAAATCATCGGACAATGAAGGCGCAAAGCTAAACCAGTCGCAGTAGGTAATGAACCATAGGGAATACCTGCTAATCTATCAAAATTCAGATTCTTCAAAATATCCTCATAAGCTGTGAGAACTTGATTAAAAACTTGGGGATTGGAAATAATTTTGCGTAAGTCGATGTAATAAGGAAATATCGCTCCTGATGCTTGGATAAAACTGCCAAACATAATGCAGTCAATATCGTAAAGTTGTAAAATCAAATCTTGGTGGGGGTGCTGATTTAGAAAACAAACATCAGGAAACCACACAGAACAAGTAGAATTTTCGTAAATAATTTCAGTTTTGATTTTATTTATTTCTGCACGTAGAGACTGGACTTCTTCTGATAATTTGATATTAACCAACATATCTTGAGGAACAGGAATCAGTAAACCATCACCGTTACTATTCAAGCCAGCTTCTAAAATTTGTTTCAGGTTTTGACCCTCCGCCCAGATGCTACGCGCCATAATAATTCGTTCAGGTGCAACTGCTCGAATAAGTGCTAAAACTTCAGGATTTGTAGTTCCCACTTCCAAACCCAATTGTTCTGGAGTTCCCCAGGTTTTTGATTCTTTTACTACTTGTAAATAAAGGGGTGATTCGTTTGTAGGATATTGCTGTAGAGCTTCTGCACCTGGATTAGAAGTACAGCATAAAATAAACACCGCTTTATCAGGATAGACTAAAAAAGGTGCTACGTGATCTTGTCCTGTGTAGGGGCTGAGAGTGATTGCGTCCACTTGCCATTGTGTAAACACAGTCTGGGCAAAGATGCTACTAGTATTTAAGTCACTGTGTTTGGCATCTAAAATCACTGGGATATGGGCTGGAATAGCTGCTAAAGTTTTGTACAGCAGTTCCAAACCAGGAATACCTAAAGCTTCGTAAAAGCCGAGCGTCGGTTTATAAGCACAAACGTAATCAGAAGTTTCCGCAATAATAAATTGTAACCACTTTTCCAAACCAGCAATAAGTTCTTCAGATTCATAACGTCCAGGCATCATCTCTGGATTTGGATCGAGTCCTACAAATAGTAAGCTTTGATTTTGTAAGATATTTCCATTCAATTTATCAAAAAAGTTCATTGTTTTGTTTAAAAAAGGATCGTCGATCGAAACATTGATTCTGTTAATTCAGTACCACCAGCCTTACGCCCTAATTGATAGTGAATTACTACAAATAAGATAACCATCGGCACTGAGGCAAAGTGAACAATTCGCAATGCTTGCCAATCGCCAAAGCAATCCACAATCCAGGAAAGTTGAGCAGGTTTATACATTCCTATCCCTGTAAATAATGCCAGCAGCAAAATAGGAATAATTGCTGTATAAGCAATCCGATGCCAAGCATAAATTCGACGTTGGGAATTTTGAGTTTTTTGTAATGCTTTCAAGTCATTAGCACCGACAAATCTATGTCGCCAGCGCCGGGTAACTAGGACGTAAATTCCATACCACAACAGATTTAGCGAGAATAGCCACATTGCTGCAAAATGCCAGTGTCTACCTCCTGCCAGCCAACCTCCTAAAGTAAATATCGGCGGAATGTGCAAACCTGCGCGTCCACCAAAAACAGGGTTAGCGTTGTAAATTTGTAGTCCGCTGGTGAGCATGATAAATAGACTAATGATGTTACACCAGTGGAAAATTTTGGCTCCTATTGCTTGAGTGGGTCGCTTTCGAGTTGAAGAGGGAACGTTGGAAGTCATAAATTTTGACTGATAAAATTTGCTGTTTATCTGTCTTGGGTAAATAGCCCAGCAAGTTTGGGTGGGTATTACTCACTTTTATTTTCCCATCATTTAGATTCAGTATTTTGGCATTAATGGTCTACCATCTGCTGTTTTAGCTGTCAGTTTAAGTATGGCTAAGGTTGTTCTAAGCTAAATTACGCCTAATGTGAATTAATGTTGGGTTTCGTTACTCAACCCAACCTACGCCAGTTTTAGTTTTTAGCCTTAAGTGAACCGTATTGAATTAAAGTCCAGATACGATTACCAGTAGACCAGTGTCAATCCAATACCTAAATCAGCAGCGCAGCAGTAGAGGATTGCTCTTTCTTGGTGGAATGGGGTTTTGTGACGACCCTAGAGTTGTCAAACAATCGGATTTTGGCTGGCGAATGCGAGAGCGTTTTTTATCCAGTATGTATTGGTGATAAACGCGGTTTACTTTTTAGACATCCTTTAAGATTAAAACATTAACAGGTATCAAACATCATTTAAGCAAGGAGAATAAGATGGCTAACACAGATAATCTCACTGGTGTGAGAAATTTGGGTCTTGCGATCGCCGATCCCTTCATTGGTAGCACTGCTCCAAAGACTGCTCAGATATTGGAAGTTACTGGTCAAGGAGAGGTAAATGTTGCTACCACTTTAACTGCTGTAGAATTGGGGATTAAAGTACAGGCAAAAACTGCAACCGAAGTTCAAGAACAAGTTGCTCAACGTTCAACTGCGGTGGTTGATGTACTGCAAAAGCTTGGGGCGCAGGAACTTCAAACTACATCTATTCA
>NZ_JBWQXL010000031.1:0-67470 GCF_056620565.1 Nostoc sp. LEGE 12454 | reverse complement strand
TTACCCAACTACGTCAAAAGCTAGCTTCCGTCTTAGAAACAATTACACCAGAACACATTGCCTCCCTTACTTCTTACGACTTTATTCTCGAAGCTTTATTTAGCGCAGCTTCATAAAGAATTGGTATAAGTTAAACTTTGATAATTAAAACGAAGATTAACCACCAATTAGATACAGCTAAAATTAGCGATACTTGAAGCGCACAGCAAATGATTAACAAAGAAATTGCCGAGTATTATCTGTGGGGTAATAATTTTCATGGCGATAGGATTTTGAGCGATATTATTGAATCTAGCCCTAGTTGAGTTGAGGTACTACCCATGACAGCCTCAGTAGAGTACATCCCCGTTACGCCGATTGAGTACCCAGATGAGGATGGTAAGCCGATGGCTGAAGGTGATTTACAGCGTAAGTGTCTCGTATACGCTACCACTGCGCTGGAAATTTATTTCCAAAATCACCCAGATGTATACGTCGCTGGTAATCTATTTATTTACTACGAAAAAGGTTATCCAGAATCGGTTGTCGCACCAGATGTGTTTGTGGTGTTTGGAGTGGAAAACCGTGATAGACGCTCTTATAAAACCTGGGAAGAAAATAATCAAACCCCAGCTTTTGTTCTAGAGATTACCTCAAAAACCACCCGCAGCAAAGACCAAGGTGCAAAGAAAGGAATTTACGCCTTTCTGGGAGTGCGTGAATATTTTCAATATGACCCCACAGGCGATTATCTCAATCCCCAACTCCAGGGTTTAAACTTGGTTGATGGAAACTATTTCCCTGTGGCAGCCAATACCCTACCAGATGGTACAGTGTCCCTACCTAGTGAAGTTTTGGGGCTAGAGTTACGCTTGGAGGCGGGAAAACTGCGTTTTTATAATCCAGCTACAGGTCAAATACTCTTAACTCATGAAGAGGAAGCAACTGCACGACAAGCCGCAGAAGAGAAAGCGCAAAGATTAGCTGCTAAACTTCGAGAATTAAATATTGATCCAGATAGCCTTTAGCTAATAATATAGGGTGAGCAATGCCCACCCTACTGCTGTTAATTATTTTTTGTGAGACTATAGCGGACGGTAGACGCGATAGTTGATTTCAGGGAAGATATTATCCATTAACTCGACTTTTTCCAGCCAACCGCTGTCAATTTTGCCGATTTTAACGTCTTCGTAGAGCTTATTAAACCGCATTAGGTGCGATCGCGTCCGTCTAACTGCATAGGGTACCATCGTTCCTGTCCGCATAATAAATGCCCAGTCGGAAGATTGTGCTAATAACAATTCCCGCGCTGCTTGGTTCAATGCTTTCCACCCCAACTCATCTTCTGGTTCCAGTTGCGAGATTTCAATCATCCGTTCAGCAGCTTTGTGCAAATGCGGATAAACCCACGCATTCGTTTCATTCAACCAATACTCGTGGAAACCCTTGAAACCCCAACTCGACTGCGAAGGGCGACAGACTTGCTGAGTTGGCTGATCTCGCAAATAGTCTGCTAAATGGGTCATTTGATATGTTTTTTGGTCATACCACGATTTGCGGAATAGGTAATCGATAAACCAAGGGCCTTCATACCACCAATGTCCAAATAACTCTGCGTCATAAGGCGAAACGATAATTGGCGGTCGCTGCATTATACCATAGAGATGCTCAGATTGCCGCTCTCGATTATACATAAAATTAGCAGCGTGTTCTGCTGCCTTTTCCCTAGCCCAATAAGGATCGTAGAGCGCCTTATCTGAGAGACCTAAGCCCCGCCCAGTAATTTTGTGATACTTAATGCCCGTATTTTTCCGCTGACCATTGGGCATAATGTAGGGCTTGATATACTCATATTCTGCTTCCCAGCCCAAATCTTTGTAAAATTCGCGATATTCCGCCGCCCCAGGATAGCCCACTTCAGAAGACCATACCTGTTGGGAAGATTCATGATCTCGACCAAAGACAGCAACACCAGTTTCTGTATAAATTGGGGCATAAGTGCCAAAGCGGGGACGGGGACGGGCGTAAAGGATGCCATGCCCATCAGTGAGGAAGTAGCGTAACCCAGCATCCGCTAGCATCCGGTCTAAACCTTCATAGTAGGCACATTCCGGCAACCAAATGCCTCTGGGTGCTTGTCCAAAGGTTTGTTCGTAATGTTCGCAGGCTACCTGAATTTGCGCCCACACTGCTTGTGGATACATTTTCATCAACGGTAAATAGCCGTGAGTAGCGCCGCAAGTGATGATTTCCAGGTTGTTACTGTCTTGGAATTTCTTAAAAGCTGTCACCAAGTCCCCGCCGTAGCGTTCCCATAGCTGACGCGCTTCGCTAAATTCAGTTGCGTAATGTTCGGCTAAATAACGAAGATGCCCGTTGTTGACATTATGTTCTGCTTCTAGTGCTATCAGTTCTTCTAGTTGAGCTAAGTGTGCTTCATAGCGTTCTTGAAGCAAAGGATCGCGAAGCATCGACACTAAAGGGGGTGTCATACTCATCGTGATTTTAAAGTCGATACCGTCTCGCTTTAAGCCTTCAAATACTTTCAATAAAGGGATGTAGGTTTCTGTAATGGCTTCATAGAGCCATTCTTCCTCCAGCACGTAGTCACTTTCCGGGTGACGAACGAAGGGCAGATGTGCGTGGAGTACAAGCGCGACGTAGCCGATAGACATAGTGATTTTGGGGTGATACTTGTAAGTTGAAGGTGGAGAGGTTTGGCTGAAATTAACAATATTTTAAGACTTTATGGGGATTGTAAGAATAGTTTTCAATTGAGTTAATTACAGTGCTTGTCAGGGCACAACATTTGTTATGCCTCCATCGCCTTTTGTTGTTAACTAGTTGTAATATCTGCCTATTTGTTTATATAATCCGCACTGAAAATATCCATTCCGGTTCAAGACCTTTAGCCCGTAAGCATTCTGATAATTTTCCAGCTAACTCGCCTCAACAATTTAAGGTGTGATAGCCTACGGCGTAACACACCCTACTTAAAGTTTATATTTCTTCACATACACTGAATTTCGATCGCCGACTTACTCAATTGCGGGTTTGCTTCTTTTCCCGGCAATATTCTGGCTTCATGTGCGCTTCTGTGGGAGACTCACGTTGGTTAAAAAAATGTCATTTATAACTGAGTCTTCCGAGAAATCTGGCAGTATTTTTTAATTTCTAACTTGGATTTGTACTGACTCTGCCTTTTGCCTAGTTTGTTGGTGCAGCTGAGTTTGATGAGCGATGCCTACGGTGGTCACTGAGCCAAGTCGTACCCCTCCGGGGAAGCAAGCTCAAGCTACGCGCTGCGTCTCGTAGAGAAGTGCGGGCTACGTCTACGCCAGAATTATATAAAAAAACGCTGAACTCGAACGCCGAAACCTGGTAAAAGTGGTGATGTGATTTCGTCATCAGCCAACAAGGTTGCGATCAGTTTTAATTGGGCAGCTTCTCTGCGATAAAGTTCTAGCTGCTGTAATTGCCAATTTGCAATCCAATATTCTTGGACTCCTGTGGATGAGTATAGTTTTAGCTTGGCTTCTCGATCTCTACGTTCGTTAGTTGTCCCAGAAGAAAGCACTTCCACAATGAGTTCTGGCGCTCCTCTCAAATGCCCTTCATCGTCTAGCAGTTGTGCTAAACGCTCATGACTAATCCAAACTACATCGGGTATCACATTATCGGCATCTGTAAAAATGATGCCAGGAGTTGTAATAGGTTCACCTAGTTTACTGGAACGAGACCAAATTTCCAATTCTAAATGAATATTACCACCAGTTCGCTGATGTCTCCAGTGAGGCGCTCTAGTCACAAATAGCTCTCCGTCAACAATCTCATAGCGCTTCCATTCGTCAGTTGTGAGTAATTCTAAGTCTGAGGTTGTCCAACGGACTTGATCGGATATTGCTTGGTTCATAGCATTATTTTCCTATACCTAGTTTAGAGATAAAATTCTATTTTTAAAATATTTGCTCAGGATCAATACCTGCGGCTCGTAAGCGTTCTGCCAAGATTGCAGCCCGTTGACGTTCTTGTTCTAGTTGTTGATTTACTTGCTCTAACTGTTGGTTTACCTCCTGTAACTGTTGGTTTGATTCTTCCTCTGGCAACATCACCAACTGCTTATCTGGTGTAAAAAAGCGTAATTTGCCCAAATATACTGCCAAATACAGCCCTAACTGCTGACTCCACAACCAACCTGACTCAGTGGGTACAAGTTCTTGGTATTGCCCATCAACTATGTGAAATCCCTGTAATTCTAGGTTATTTGGGTCAAACCAAAAGTAATCTGGAGTGCGAAATGTATTCTGGTATATTTGTTTTTTCAAACCTTTATCAACCGAGGCAGTGGAATTAGATAATAGATCAATAATCACATTGGGGTATTTGCCGTCTTCTTGCCACACAACCCAGCTTTTGCGGTCTTTTTTCTCTGTATCTAAAACCACAAAGAAATCCGGGCCTCGAAATTCTTCTGACTTTTTCTGGTTGGGACTGAAATAGATTGTCAGGTTGCCGGTAGCATAAAAATCCTGACGATCGCGCCACCACCATTTAATCAGGCGGATAAGCAAATCAATTTGTTCGCGGTGTAAGTCAGATTCCAAGGGGGGTTCGTCACTATAGATATCGCCTGGTGGGAAAATTATACTCTCAGTGACATCTTCTAAACTAGCGGTGGCAGCAATGGGCTGAGACATGCAAGATAGTTTGTATGTTTGTCTCTATGCTATCGTGACTAACCTTTGCGTTATGAGTGCGATACCGATAGCGTAGCGGTAGCGAGTCCGCGAGCGTCACAGCCCGTCATAGACATCGCACTCTTTATTCCTCATCCCGGTATAACTCCTGCAAGTCTTGTAACTGAGTCTTCCGGGAAATCCGGCGATATTTTTTACTTTCTAACTTGGGTTCGTATTGACTCTGCCCTTTGCCTTTGCTTTTGCTTTTTAACTTCATGGTGGATTCTGGATCGGCTTGTTGGTGCAGCTGTGTTTGATGAGCGATCGCAGCGTCCAAAAATTCTAAATAATGTTCGTATCGTTCCCAGTTTCCCCGCACGACACACTCAGGCTCGTCTCGATGCAGACAATCACTAAACCGACAGCTAGCAACTGCTAACCGCTTTCTGGCTTCTGGGAAATAATGGATTAATTCTTCTGGTACACAATCCATGTCCGGCTGATTAAAACCGGGAGTGTCTGCAAGTAAACCACCACTAGGTAACTCAAATAATTCTATATGGCGAGTGGTATGACGACCACGAGCCAGTTTACCAGAAACTTCTCCGACTCGCAGCTTAGCAGAGTCAATCAGCGTATTAATCAGGCTGGATTTACCAACGCCGGAAGGCCCAGCGATTACAGTTATTTTATTGCTCAAATATCTGGCTGCTTGTTCAGTATTTATACCATCTTTAACGCTGATAAATATTGGTTGATAGCCCCAACCGAGCAGGCGATCGCTAACTTGTTGCTGTTCCTGCGGTGAAATTAAATCACTTTTATTCAAACATAAAAGCACATCCAAGCCAGTAGACTCAGCCTTAATTAGAAACCGACTCAGCTGATAAGGTTCCAACGGTGGATCGGCAACGGCAAATACCAAGAGAATTTGGTTGACATTGGCGATCGCCGGACGATCTAACTCACTTTGGCGAGGTAAAACCTCAGCGATCGCACCCCGTCCCCCAGCCCAATCTGGCTCTTCTACCACAACGCGATCGCCTACCATCACCTGTTGCCCAATTTTTTTCAGCCGTGTTCTCCGGGTACAAAGCAGGAGAGGAGGCGAGGGGCAGTAGGGCAGAAGGGCATTTAAATTCAGTTTCTCCTCTGCTCCCCTGCTCCTCTGCTCCCCTGCCTCTCGATCCATCTGTACTCGGTAAAAATTAGCTTGTACAGCCACCACCGTACCCAATAACTGTCCAATTACGTCAGAATTTTCCCCTGTCATTGGCTAGCAACTGGACGGCGCACTAACAGAGAAAAATAACTAGTGCAGTCTGTAATTTGTTCCACCTGATAACCTGCCATTGTCAAACTATCAGGAACCTGCTCAATTGGTTCACCAGGGTCTAACCAGACTTCTAGCAAACCTCCCAATGGCATTTTCTCCAGACGTAGTTTTGTCCGCACGAAATTAATCGGGCAAGGGGTGCCGCGTAAATCAAGTTGAGCATCGGGAGTTAAAACAGAAGAGGGCATCATCACTTAAATAAATTTCCCAAGAATCCTTCTAGACCGCCTTTACCAGTCCGATCGCCCTTAATTTTAGCTAGCTTCTCCAGCAGTTCCCTCTCCTCTGGGGTGATTTTATTAGGAATATCAATTAATACGTTCAGCATGTGATCCCCACGACTTACGGGATTACCCAAACGGGGTACGCCGCGATTTTCCAACTTCATCACTGTATTCGGCTGAGTTCCAGCTGGAATGATTAGTTCTACCGGCCCATCGACTGTATCTACCTCTAACCGACAACCTAAAATCGCTTGCAGGTAGCTAACTTTGATTTCCGAGAGAATATTAATCCCATCTCGTTGAAATTCCTCGTCCTCATTCACGAACAAGTAAACGTATAAATCCCCAGGAGGACCACTACGTTGACCAGCATCTCCTTCACTAGAAATCCGCAAACGCGTGCCATTATCCACCCCCGCTGGAATGGTAATTTTGAGTTTCTTTGTGACTTGATTTGCGCCCTTACCATCACACGCGTCACACTTATCTTCAATTACCATCCCTGTTCCATTACAGGTGGGACAAGTTGATACTTGGGTGAAACTGCCAAAGGGTGTTCTAGTCACACGGCGTACTTGAGCCGAACCGCCACAAGTCGAACAAGTCCGAGGGCGGGTTCCAGGTTTAGCACCAGAACCGCTACAAACTTCACAATTTTCTAGATGGGAAATGCGAATTTCTTTTTCGCCCCCAAATATCGCTTCCCGAAAGTCTAACTTCAGGTCTAGCCGCAGGTCATCACCCCTCGCAGGTCCACTGCGGCGTCTTTGTTGGGTGGGATTACCCATACCGCCAGCAAAACCACTAAAAATGCTTTCAAAGATATCGGCAAAACCACCCATATCGCCGACATCTTGAAAGCCCGCGCCAGCAGCACCCGATACACCCTCTGGGCCAAAGCGATCGTAACGAGCGCGGGTTTCGGGTTCTGATAGTACCTCATAAGCGCGGTTAATTTCTTTAAAGCGATCCTCCGCCCCTGGTTCTTTGTTCACATCTGGGTGATACTTCCGGGCTAGACGGCGATAGGCTTGTTTGATTTCTTCTTTGTCAGTGTCACGAGAGACACCCAGGATTTCATAATAGTCGCGGGCCATATAGCAAAGGTAAAAGTTAGAAGGAAGAAAGCAGAAGTCAGTAGAACGTCATTCACGGTCACTTGCTACCCTATGGATTAAGTGTTTTGCTTACAGATATGCAAGAGCAACACATTATCCTTTAGAAGGCGGCTTGCCGGAAGGTAGGCAGAAGATAAAATTAATTTTTGTTAATAACTGATTTTACCCTTTACCTTTTACAAAAATCACCGACAAATCTTGAGCAACAGATGCTTTCCTCGTGGGAGACGACAAAAGCTATAGAAGTTAGGAACAGGGGAAGCCTCTGCTCAGACTTCTCACTGCCGAGTCGGCTGTCTCTTTTACAATTGTGCTACGTAGGAGAGGAAAACCTCGCCCATCAACCAGAGGGGCTAGCCGCACCATTAGGTGTGGAAAACCACCCTTATGCAATGGAAGTGGCTCTGAACTTGCACATTGCCTAGCCCAAAGTAATTTGCTTCTACAATCTAGCAAACCGCTGGGGTCTTGTGAAACTTCGCTAAATCTAAATATTTAAATATATTAAAATGTCTTCATAAAAATTTGCAACTTAGAGGAGTGGGAGCCGGGGAGCAGGGGAGCAGGGAAGAAGTAAGTTGCAGTAAGTTTTTCCCCTCTGCCCCTCCGCCCCCTTGCCCCTCTGCTTCTTGTGCCCAATGCCCCATGCCCAACCCCTAATCTATCGCCTCATAATCAGCTTGAGCGGTACTTTCTTCGTCAAAATCAAAGTTGAATTGTGGTATTAGCGTACCATTCATTGGTGAGTCTACTTCTGGGGTAAAGTGACCAGATGAACCCCCCTCAATTTCATCAGTTTGGTTGTTCGCTCGATTGTAAACATCAGCACCAATTGCAAACAAGGTTTGTTGGAAGTCGTCTAAGCGCTGCTTAAATTCCACTGTGGAAATGCTGGAGTCAATCATTGCAGCTTGGAGTTGTTCAACTTTTTCACTAGCCAAAGTTTTCATCTGGTCGCCGATGAAGTTGCTGTTATCCTTGATCGTAGATTCATAACTGAACAACAAATTATCTGCTTGGTTTCTGAGTTCAACCAGTTCTTTACGTCTTTTATCTTCTTCGGAAAACAGTTCGGCCTCTTGGCGCATCCGTTCGACTTCGTTGCTACTCAAGCCACCTGTATTGGTAATCCTGATACTCTGTTCTCTACCCGTACCTTTATCTTGGGCAGAAACCTTCAGGATGCCGTTGACATCGATTTCAAAGGATACTTCAATTTGCGGTACACCACGGGGAGATGGGGGAATTCCTGCGAGCAGAAACTTACCGAGACTCTTGTTATCTCGTGACATCGCCCGTTCACCTTGGAGGATGTGAATTTCCACTGAGGTTTGCCCATCAACTGCGGTGGAAAAAACTTGTGACCGACTCGTAGGAATTGTGGTGTTGCGTTCAATGATTTTGGTGAACACTTCACCCAAAGTTTCAATTCCCAAGGACAGAGGGGTGACATCCAGTAGTAAGAGATTATCGACTTCACCACCTAACACACCTGCTTGAATAGCCGCTCCCAATGCTACAGCTTCGTCAGGGTTGATGGAGCGATCGGGAGCTTTGCCGTTGAAAAACTTAATTAGCGCGTTTTGGACTGCTGGAATACGGGTAGAACCACCTACCAGAATAATCCGATCTATGGCTTCTGGTTTGAGATCCGCATCTTTGAGCGATTGGATCAGTGGTTCGATGGTCGCTTCAATTAATTTCGCGGCGAGTTCTTCAAATTTCGAGCGGCTGAGTTCCATCTCCAGATGCTTTGGCCCAGTGTCATCCGCTGTGATAAAGGGCAAGTTGATGGAGGTATTCACCATACTGGAGAGTTCAATTTTTGCCTTTTCCGCAGCTTCCCGCAGGCGTTGCAGGGCCATTTTGTCTTTAGAAAGGTCGATTTTCTCTTGTTCTTGAAAACGTTCCATCATCCAAAGGACGATCGCGTTATCAAAGTCGTCTCCACCCAAGTGGTTGTTACCACAAGTCGCCTTAACTTCAAAAACGCCATCCCCAAGTTGCAGGATCGATACGTCAAAAGTACCGCCTCCCAAGTCAAATACTAAAATTAGCTGCTCTTGGTCTTGCTTTTCCAATCCAAAAGCTAAAGCCGCAGCTGTTGGTTCATTGATGATTCGCAGGACTTCTAAACCTGCAATTGTGCCAGCATCTTTAGTTGCTTGTCTTTGGGCATCTGTGAAATATGCTGGTACGGTGATCACTGCCTGAGTGACCTCCTCACCCAAAAAGTTTTCCGCATCCTGCTTCAGCTTTTGCAGGATCATCGCAGATAATTCTTGGGGCGTATAATTTTTTGAGCGAATTTGGACATCAACGGTCTCATCTCGACCTTTGATACAGTTGTAGGGGACGCGATCGCGTTCTATTTCAGTATCTTCCCAACGCCGCCCGATGAATCGTTTAATACTGTAAATCGTGTTTTCGGCATTGGTTACGGCTTGGCGCTTTGCCAATTGACCAACCAAGCGATCGCCACTCTTCCCAAATCCCACAATACTTGGAGTAGTTCGTCCACCTTCAGAATTGGAGATCACAAGTGGTTGACCACCCTCCAAAACTGCGACGCAACTGTTAGTAGTGCCTAAGTCGATCCCAATAACTTTTCCCATATTTGTCAGTATTTTTACTGAAATTTCTGCTGTAATATGTCGCGGACTAACTTTTTTACTAAGAACAAAGGCTAGCGGATAACGTCTGTGCAACCCCTGTTGCTGGTAGCAAGAAAGAAGTTGAAACACAGAGAGTTATCCAAAGCCTTGTCCAAGTTTTAGGTTCGCGATGCTCGTCTTTGCTATAACCCAGGCACTTGAGGTCAGCGAGACGAGCGACTACAGCTTAACTGCTGGCTGAACTCGACTGATCTTCTGGTGCAAAAGGTGTATCTTCTTTGGCAGCAGCTACTTTGACCATTGCATGGCGTAGCACGCGATCGCCCAAGTAATATCCGCGCACTAACTCTTCTAACACTGTTCCTTCAGGATGTTCATCCGTAGGTTCCCGCATTACTGCTTCGTGCAGGTTAGGATCGAATTCTTGACCTTCGGGACGCATTGGTGATACACCCAAGCGTTTCAGGCTATCTACTAATTGTTTGTAAACACCTTGGTAACTTTTGTGCATGGTCATTTCGCCATCAGATTGCGGTTTGAGGTGCGATCGCGCCCGCTCAAAATTATCGACTATTGGTAGCAATTCCAAAATCGTATTCCGCTTCACCTGCAACTCTAGGTCTTCTTTTTCTTTGCTAGTGCGTTTCCGGTAATTCTCAAAATCAGCGGCAATCCGCATATATTGAGTACTACGCTCTTCTAGTTGCGTTTTGACGGACTCGATTTGTTGAGTCAGTTCTGCCAAAGCTACTGTTTCCACTCCAGTTTTCTCAGTTGCAGCGACGCTATTTTCTGAATTGACAGCAGTATCGCCTGATATATTTGTTTGGGCTGCCACTTGCTCTGTCACCTCGCTGCCAGATTCATTGAAATTAGTTTGGGCTGGGAAGTCACTCTTCATTGCTTGCTTTACCTCTGTTGGTTCACCCAATTGCTGGCTTGTATTGTTTATCTGTTTATTTTCATCGATCATTGTCTATTCATTCCAGATCCTATTTATGGCAGTGTATCTCCACAGCTTGCAACCGTCGTCATCCACGACTTGCAACTGAGGCTGATTTTATTGCCGACAAGTTCCTGGAAGTGATATAACCGTCCTCTTATTGTGACAAATGGTGAACACGTTAGCCCAGACGTTACTAAGGTGGGAACCCGAACGAGTAATTTGTAATCGTAGCGCTGAATGCGATTTGCCCCTTATGTTATTTGAAAATATCTTTAATTTTGAATTTTGAATTCGGAGCAAAGCGACGTGACTCAGGACTTTTTTGGGAAATGAGAATTCTATCTCACAGTAGGGGAATACTTTAAGCAGAGGTTCCCCCTACTCATTCGCTCATTTATGACTTACTCGTCACCACAACGGCGCAGTACCGCTCTAACTACCAGAACAGAGTTTTCGCCCTTCGGCAACAAGCTAGTGCAATCTGGCTATGTCAATACCGAACAGATGAGGCAGGCATTAATTGAAAGCCGCAAATCTGGCAGACCCTTAACGGAAGTATTAGAGTCAATTACTGGGCAACAACTATCGCCTGAGTTGCTCAGGCAATACAAAAAACAGCAGCTATTTGAACTGAAAATACTATACGGAGTTGAATTCCTCGATCCAGAAGTCAATTCCGTTGGCAACACGATGATGGGGAACCTGATTGAAACCCTCATCCCAGTCGATATCTGCCGTCGCCATCGTTTAGTACCGCTCTCGAAACACGAAGACCAAACCCCGCCCTCAGTTTTAGTGGCGATGGTCGCTCCAGATAATCTAGAGGCTTCTGATGACCTGAACCGCATCTTGCGCCCCCAAGGCTTGGCTTTGCAGCGCATGGTGATTACCCAGGAAGACTACCAACAGCTAATCAACCAATACCTGGATGAAATGGCTGTTAAGCAAAAGCACCTGGAACGAGAAAACTCTACAGATATTAGTCAGGATTTAGAAAATCTCGGAAATCTCGATATTTCGGATGCTCCTGAAGAAATGGAGGCCGATCTAGGGGCAGCAATGAAGGGTGCGGAGGATGCCCCAGTCATCAACCTAGTCAACAGAATCCTGGCTAAAGCTTTGCATGAGGGCGTTTCTGACATTCATATCGAACCGCAAGAAGAAAACTTACGCATTCGCTTTCGGAAAGATGGCGTACTGCGTGAAGCTTTCCCCCCAATGCCGAAAAAAATCATCCCAGCGGTGACAGCCCGATTTAAAATCATCTCCAATCTAGACATTGCTGAACGTCGTCTACCCCAAGATGGACGCATCCGGCGGCTATTTGAGGGACGTAAGGTGGACTTCCGGGTGAATACCTTACCCAGTCGCTACGGGGAAAAGGTGGTACTGCGGATTTTGGATAACTCCTCTACCCAACTGGGATTGGATAAGTTAATTACCGATCCAGAGACTTTGAATATTGTCAAGGATATGGTTAGCCGTCCCTTTGGGTTAATTTTGGTAACTGGGCCAACTGGTTCCGGGAAAACAACTTCGCTGTATTCTGCACTTTCAGAAAAGAACGATCCCGGAATTAACATCAGTACTGTAGAAGACCCAATTGAGTACAGTCTTCCAGGGATTACTCAAGTACAGGTAATTCGGGAAAAAGGACTAGATTTTGCTACCGCTCTACGGGCTTTCTTACGACAAGATCCAGATGTGCTGCTGGTGGGTGAAACGCGGGACAAGGAAACGGCAAAAACAGCGATTGAAGCTGCCTTGACCGGTCACTTAGTATTAACTACCTTACATACCAATGATGCCCCAGGAGCGATCGCTCGTTTGGGAGAAATGGGGATTGAGCCTTTCATGGTTTCTAGTTCCTTAATTGGCGTTCTAGCTCAACGTCTGGTGCGGCGTGTATGTTCTGAATGTCGTGTTCCCTACACTCCTACAACCGAGGAACTAGCTCGTTATGGTCTATCAGCTTCTTCAGATGTGGGAGTCACCTTCTACAAAGCTAACACCTTGACATTAGATGCGATCGCAGATGCCAAAGCCAAAAATCACCTTTGCCCAAAATGTAATGGTATCGGCTACAAAGGGCGTTGTGGTGTTTATGAAGTCATGCGAGTCACCGAAAACCTACAAACTCTGATCAACGAAGATGCACCCACAGAACGCATCAAAGAAGTGGCAATAGAAGAGGGCATGAAAACCTTGCTGGCTTACAGTTTGGACTTAGTGCGTGAAGGTTCCACCACTCTAGAAGAAGTAGAACGAGTGACGTTTACTGATACTGGTTTGGAAGCAGAGTTAAAAGCCAAACGCAAGACTGGTCTTACCTGCCGAAGTTGCGATGCCACATTGAAACAAGAATGGCTGGATTGTCCTTACTGTATGACACCTCGGTTTTAAAACTATTAGTCATTAGTCATTGGTCATTGGTCATTGGTCATTAGTCATTGGTCAATGCTTAATAACTTTAAACAACTGACAAAAGACAAAGGACAAATAACAAACATTAAAAGGAAGCAGAACTATGGAAATGATGATTGAAGACCTGATGGAGCAGTTGATTGAATTGGGTGGCTCGGATATGCATTTATCCGCAGGTTTGCCTCCCTACTTCCGTATCAGTGGTAAACTCACCCCCATCGGTGAGCATGTATTGACAGCCGATCAATGTCAAAGGCTGATTTTTAGTATGCTCAACAACACCCAGCGTAAAACCTTAGAGCAAAACTGGGAGTTGGATTGTTCTTATGGTGTTAAAGGTTTGGCTCGCTTCCGGGTCAATGTCTATAAAGAGCGTGGTTCTTATGCTGCTTGCTTACGGGCATTAAGTTCTAAGATTCCTAACTTTGAAAAATTAGGTTTGCCAGATATCGTGCGGGAAATGACAGATAAGCCCAGAGGGCTAATTCTGGTGACAGGCCCTACAGGTTCCGGCAAGACAACTACCTTAGCGGCAATGATTGACTTGATTAACCGCACCAAGGCAGAGCATATTTTGACGGTGGAAGACCCAATTGAATTTGTCTACGAACCAATTAAAAGCTTGGTTCACCAGCGGCAACTAGGTGAAGATACTAAGAGCTTTGCTAATGCTTTGAAAGCAGCTTTGCGGGAAGATCCAGATATTGTTCTGGTGGGGGAAATGCGCGATTTAGAAACGATTTCTTTGGCAATTTCCGCCGCAGAAACAGGACACTTGGTATTTGGCACCCTACACACCAGTTCCGCTGCACAAACAGTTGACCGGATTATCGACGTTTTCCCCCATGAAAGACAAACCCAAGTGCGGGTGCAGTTGTCTAACTCGTTAGTGGCGGTATTTAGCCAAACCTTGGTGTCCAAGAAAAGTCCTAAACCTGGTGAGTATGGTCGGGTGATGGCTCAAGAAATTCTGATTGTAACTCCTGCTATTTCTAACTTGATTCGAGAAGGTAAAACATCTCAAATTTACTCAGCGATTCAAACTGGCGGTAAATTGGGAATGCAAACTCTGGAGAAGGTTTTAGCTGATTTTTACAAAGCAGGAACGATTTCTTTTGAAGCCGCGATGTCTAAAACTTCTAAGCCTGATGAAATTCAACGTCTCATCGGTACTTCTGTACCACCGCAGGCAGCAGGTGCGAAACCTGGTGCGGCTGCCAAAGCACATTAAAGAAACTGGGGATAGGGGAGATGAAATATGCTTCATCTCCTTGACTATTTTGAATTTTGAAATTTGAATTTGAATTTATTTATGCCAAACTTCGTTGCCCGTGTTCGGGATTCGCAAGGAAAATCTCGAACAGAAAAAATCGTTGCTGAATCCTTGGTACAAGCTCGTACTAATCTCAGAGATCAAGGTTTTGTAATCCAAGAACTCAAGCAATCTCAGGGATTTCAGCCAGATGTTGCCTTTAAAAATTTTCAGAATTCCTTAGTTAAGGTTTCTGTGAAAGACAAAGCCGTTTTTTCGCGTCAATTTGCCGTTTTGATGAATGCGGGTGTTGCGATCGTTAGAAGTCTGGGGGTGCTTTCCGAACAGTGTAGTAATACTAAATTAAAACAAGCCCTTGTAGACATTAGCACCGATGTTCAAAGCGGAATGAATCTTTCAGAGGCAATGCGGAAGCATCCTGACTGTTTTGATGGATTATACGTGAGTATGATTCAAGCTGGCGAAGTTGGTGGTGTTCTAGACGAAGTATTGAATCGTTTAGCCAAGTTGTTAGAAGATGTTGCCCGATTACAAAACCAAATTAAATCAGCAATGTCTTATCCAACTGTTGTGGGTTTTATCGCAGTTGCTATCTTTCTCGGCATGACTATTTTTCTTATTCCAATTTTCGCCACGATTTTTGTACAACTTGGAATCACATTACCACCTCTAACGCAATTCTTGATGGATGCTAGTAAATTTCTGAGAAGTCCGGGTGCTTTAGTCCTTCTTGGCGCTCTTATAGGACTGAAAGTTGCTTTTACACAATACTCTAAAACTCCTGTT
The DNA here is from genome assembly GCF_056620565.1 of Nostoc sp. LEGE 12454. Lineage (NCBI taxonomy): Bacteria > Bacillati > Cyanobacteriota > Cyanophyceae > Nostocales > Nostocaceae > Nostoc > Nostoc sp. LEGE 12454. The sequence goes on along the minus strand of NZ_JBWQXL010000031.1, from coordinate 52,090 downwards.
GGTCGCATCACAATCGATCGTCTTTCCCTGAAGATGCCATTGTTTGGTGACTTAATTCAAAAATCTTCAGTTGCCCGCTTTAGCCGGACTTTTGGTTCTTTGACTCGTTCAGGTGTACCAATTTTAACTTGCTTAGAAATTGTCCGAGATACATCAGGAAACCAAGTAATTGCCAATGCCATAGATGCAGCCCGCATGGAAATTCAACAAGGAGGAATGATTAGCATTGCTTTACAAAAAGATGCCGTTTTTCCGGCTATGGCAATTCAGATGATTAGTATCGGAGAAGAAACTGGAGAGTTAGATGGAATGTTGATGAAAGTTGCCGATTTCTATGAAGATGAAGTCGAGCAAGCAGTAAAAGCAATGACTAGTATTTTGGAACCGGTGATGATTGTAGTTTTAGGAGGAATGGTTGGAACCATTTTGCTAGCAATGTATCTGCCGATGTTTGCGGTATTTGAAAAGCTGGGATAAAAGATTAATAGTTAAGAGCTAGAAGTTATGAGTTAAAAATAGAAACATTTTATTCCTAACTTTTAACTTCTAACTGATTAATTTTATTCTTAACTCCTAACTCCTCACTATTTAATAAACTATGACTGTGCAAAAATCTCAGTACGAAGCGAGTTTGGCAGAGTATAGCAATCATCTAGCTGCGATCGCCTTACTAAAGCAATATCGGCCCTACTTGGAGATGATTCCCAGTCTGCGCCGTCCTGATGAAAGTGTCATCACTATACCTTTGCCAATTGTCCGGCTTCGCAATACTGCTACAACAGCCCCACAAACGATTTGCTTACCCTGTGATGTGGCTATTTTGATGTGCGATCCAGAGTGGAAAATCAAAACTGGAGCAGAAATTTTAGTCTTTATTCATCGCGCTCACGAAGATTTTTCTGATTTGTTAGGACGTTGGCGACAAACCCAAGTTTATCTAGATAATGATTATGAGTGGTTGATGCCTCTCCGTCACAGTCATATTTTGAGTGAGGGAGCTAATACTGTATATCCTCTGTTTATCGTTTTTAGTGATACTTTAGAACGCATCCAAAGAGGTCTTGTCGGAGCCGAACTCCCATTTATTATGCAAACACCGGATTTGCTGGTTGAGGATAATTTCACAGATATTTTCTCTTCACAAACTCCACCAGCTTAGGGACTTACAGCAGAATTCAGAATTCGAGAGTAAAAAACGCTTTATAGCTGGTTAACAGACGAATCTTTGTGTACCTCACCAGTTTGAAATCTGCTGTATAGTCAGAAAAACATCCCATCCCTGCGGGACGCTCCGCGAACGTCAGAATGCAAGGATTTACATCCCTATAAATGTACTAAGTGTGAAATTACATATTTTACCCCCGGCTACGCCGTCCCCCTTTTGCTAAACTAGAGGGGTTTTATTATGTGCTTCTTCATACAAAATTGTTATAAATACCCACGCAACAGACTTTCACCTCTACAAAACTACAAATTAGCTCGTCACACATCCGTGAAAGGGCCAGTTCTAGAAAAATTTATTGTTACTTTTTGAAGAGTAATGAGGATTTGGCAAAGATTCAGTAATCTTACTGTTGCCAATAAAGAATTGTCATAAAATTAGAGACATTTAAGAGCAGATATTTTATACTAATGAATCGTTTTCCTCAAAAAACAACGAATTCTCAAGAGAGCATTTCACCACAAACTCAGTTGAGTCAGATGTGTGGTTCCAAACGGCTATTTCGCGATCGCTATGAAATACTGCAAGTTTTAGGTAGAGGTGGTTTTGGTGTAACATTTTTAGCCAAAAATGCCGTATTACCTGGGAATCCACTGTGTGTGATTAAACAGCTTTGTCCAAAAGTGACTAGTCCCCAAAGTTGGCAAAGGGCATGTATGCGCTTTGAAAAAGAAGCAAGAACTTTGGGCCAACTCGGAAGTCATTCGCAAATTCCCATGTTATTAGACTACTTTCAGGCGAATGGGGAGTTCTTTTTAATTCAAGAATATGTGCCGGGTTTGACTTTGGCGCGTGAAGTGCGGCAAACTGGGCCCAAAAGTGAATCCTCAGTTAAGCAGTTCTTACAGGAATTATTACCTGTATTACAGTATCTTCATAAACATCATGTGATTCATCGGGATATTAAGCCTCAAAATTTATTGCGGTGTGAATATGATGGGCGCATAGTGCTGATTGATTTTGGTGCGGTGAAAGAGAAATTAGTTGACGCTTGTGAAAACTCAATCAATCAAGCAGCAAAGACCAACTTTATCGGGACTAGGGGATTTGCACCACCAGAACAGTTTTCTCTACGTCCAGTTTATGCCAGTGATATTTATGCACTGGGTGTAACTTGTATTTATATGTTGACTGCTAAAAGTCCTTTAGAATTGGACTACGACCCAAATACTGGTGAAATATCTTGGCAAAAACAGGTAAATATCAGCAACAGTTTCGCCCAGATTTTAGGAAAAATGGTGAAAATCACCTTAGAGGATCGGTTTAAGACTGCCGATGATGTGATAAAAGCTTTAAGTAGTGAAAGTTATTTGCCTACTTTGGCTAACTGTCTAACTACCCAAAAATTAAATAATAAAAGTATTACACAACACGAAATTACACAACACGAAATTACACAACACGAAATTACACAACATGAAATTACACAACACGAAAATTATGATGTATACATGCCACCTGTAGCTAGAACTGCTAGTGCCATTCGGAAATGGAGAGCAAGATTCAAGGAAACAAGATAACATACAGCAGAATTCAGAATTCAGAATTCAGGAGTAAAACATGCTTTGTATCTGGGTAACAGACTTAGCTTGTGTATCGCACCAACTTCAAATCTGCTGTAAGTTGCAGCCTTTTTTAGCTGAGTATCAAATGAATAATTAATTATGGGCAATTTAAAATAGCTAAAACAAATTTAGTAAGCATTTTAACTATATTTGATAGTCAGTAATGATTCATTGATCGGGGTTTTTCTTCAATACTTAGTAAGTTGCCGCTTGCTAAGATACAAGCAAAATTACTAGGTTTAAAAGTTCCTAAAAATATTTTTATTCAGATTATTATATAATCGATAGAATAATTAATCTTATGGCTCTCGTAGTTTTCCACAGATGAGGAAGACTGACTACTATTTACAAAAGCTAACTATATAAGTAATTCCCCAATCCCCAGAACAGGGTTTATCTACCACAAGTAAGCGAGAGTCAATTATCTTAAGGGAAAGTTCGGGGCAAACTTAGCCTAAGTTGTCATGCAGTCGCGCCTGTCAGATCATGATCTGCTGCTTAAATCCCGATTGCTCAAATCCCCTGAATCCCAATGGAAAGAAGTTTTGCCAAAGTTGTAGCACCCCGCTGGTGTCACTTTTAAGAAATCGCTTTCGTGTCATCCGAGTCCTTTCAGATGAGGGGGGATTTGGCAGAACCTATCTATCAGAAGACGTAGATAAACTCTATGAACGCTGTGTTATCAAGCAATTAGCTCCAAAATTCCAAGGAACTTGGTCGCAAAAAAAGGCGATGGAGTTGTTTGCCCAAGAAGCGCAGCGACTACAAGACCTTGGGGAACATCCTCAAATTCCGACTTTGATAGCTTACTTTGAGCAAGATGGCTGCCTATATTTGGTACAGCAGTTTATTAATGGAGATAATTTGTTAAAGGAGTTGCAACAGCGCAAGGCTTATAACGCGAGAGACATTCAATCTATTTTGCTAGATTTACTACCCATTCTAAAATTTATCCACGATCGCAAAGTTATTCATCGAGACATCAAGCCAGAAAATATTATCCGCAATAAAAATGATGGGCGATTATGCCTGATTGATTTTGGCTCCTCAAAGCAATTTACCGCTAAAGTTCAGCAGAAATCTGGCACATCCATTGGTTCGCATGGTTATTCTCCCCTAGAACAAATTAGAGATGGGAAAGCTTTCCCCGCCAGCGACTTGTTCGGTGTGGGGGCTACCTGCTTTCATCTGCTAACGGGAAATTCCCCGTTTCAGTTGTGGATGGAATCTGGGTACGCCTGGGTAAGTAATTGGCGAGAATATTTGCGGAGTCCGTTAAATCCTGAATTGGATTTTGTCATCGACAAGCTTTTAAAAAAAGATATCCAGGAACGTTACCAGTCAGCCGAAGAAGTCCTGAGAGACTTGACTCCCAAACAACTCCTCGCACTGCCACCTGCGGGTAAGTCATCTGGGAAATTACCACCAACTAAAGCACCAGCTTTACCAAAAAGCTATCCCTTACTGAGAATTTTAATCTTGGTAAGTGCTTTCATTCTGTTATTTGGATTCAGCGAATCTTGGTATAAAAATTTTCGCCGGATTCAAACCAGTTTGGTCTCTAGGTTGATTCAACAAAATAGTCCTAGTAAAAATGACGCGATTTTGAGTCAGATTAGCTTGGGTAAGGTTTCCTTAGCTAACACCCTCCAAGGACACGAAAACTCAGTTTTATCTGTCGCCATCAGCCCTGATGGTAAAACCATAGCCAGCAGTGGCGATCGCACAATCAAACTTTGGAATCTCGCAACCGGAAAACTAATCGCTTCACTCAACGGGCATTTTCAGCAGGTGAATGTCGTAGTAATTAGTCCAGATGGCAAACTTCTAGTTAGTGCTAGTGATGACAACACCATTAAAATCTGGAATTTGGCAACGCGAAAACAAATTCGCACTCTTATAGGGCATTCTGACTCAGTTCATGCCCTAGCCATCAGTGCTGATAGCGAGACTCTAGTTACTGGCAGTGATGACAACACGATTAAAATCTGGGATTTGGCAACAGGAGAGCAAATTCGGACACTAGCAGGGCATACATTCTGGGTGCGGTCAGTAGCTATCAGTCCTAATGGTGTGATTCTGGCCAGTGGCAGTTTTGATAAGACGATTAAAATCTGGAATCTAGCAAAAGGATACCCAATCCGCACACTAGAAGGAAATTCTCAAACAGTGACAACTGTGGCTATTAGCCCAAATGGTAAAACTTTAGCCAGTGCTAGCCGCGATCGCACCATCAAACTTTGGAATTTAGCTACCGGAAGAGAACTTCGCACCTTAGCAGGGCATGGCAATACTGTCACATCCGTAGCCTTCAGTGCCGATGGTAAAATTATTGCTAGTGGTAGCCGCGATCGCACTATTAAACTGTGGAATACAGCTACAGGAGAAGAAATTCTCACATTGGCGGGGCACACCAACACCGTAACATCTGTTACCTTCACTCCCGATGGCAAAACCCTTGTTAGCGGTAGTGAAGATAACACGATTAAGATTTGGCGGTTGTCTCAGTGAGTGGAAATTAAGGATTGGGGATTGGGGATGAAGGAGAGTTAGAATCTCGTTCATCCACCTCAGAACTCCGTTCATCCACCTTTGAACTGGATGAATCCACCTTTTAATCTCAAACCATTCTCCAGTCTCCAGCCCACGATCCCCAATTACGATAAACTGTCTCAAATTGGGAGGGGTAAAAATGAGCAGCATCACCAACCATCGCCGCGATCGCAGGTTTGGGATTAAAATAACGAAGCTGTTTTCAGGTTGGCAGCAAATATTTGGAGAAGCACGCACCCGGATGAGTGCTTATGCCCCAATACGGTTCGGTTAAAGGCGAAAGGGGAAAGGGAAAAGGTTTTAAATATATTCTTTACCCCTTACCGCTTAACCTTTTCCCAGAATACGAGAAAAGTAAAGAGTGCTTATCTAAACCATATTGATTTAGAAATAACCTCTAAAACTAACGAGGCTATCAGGAACTGCTAACCAAGCTATATTGTTTAGTTGATTTCTGCAACGAGTTAGCTCTGATTGCGCGGAACATTCCGAATCGGCACAGACCAGCACCGAATGCTAGCCGCATCAGTAAGAGAGTAGGTACTTCTCGCAGAGATTTAATGAAACCAGATAGACCAAAACGCACCAATCCCTCTGGTCGAGTCACTCCTTGCCAGATGGAATCTAGCCAAGAGGGAAGTGTTTGTTTCGTCCAGTCTGTCGTTATCACTTCCCCTTCGACTAATCCCGTTGCTACCAAAAGCTCGGAAAAGCCTTCAATACTGGAAAAAGCCGGATGCGACCACTGATCTAATAGTTGCCGCATTACCCGTTTCTCCCAAAAATTGAGCGGTTTTTGGCGATCGTCTCTCTGATTCCAGTCGGCTAAAACCATCACTCCACCGGGTTTTAGCACCCGTATCAACTCTCTGGCAAAAATGGCTTTATCTGGCATGTGTGGCCCAGCTTCAATCGACCACACTACATCAAAACTGGCATCTGGGAAAGAAAGTGCCATCGCATCATCCACAAGAAACTGCACATCAAGTTCCTCTTGGGTTAACTGCTGGGCGCGTTGGACTTGTTGGGGACTAATGGTAATACCTGTGACTGCAAAACCGTAATCTCGTGCCAAGATGCGACTGCTACCACCAATTCCACAGCCAACATCTAAGACAGTGGTGCTAGGGGGTAATTTATCTAAACCACCCCAACGTACCATTTCATGCACAAAGTCAGATTTAGCAGTCAGAAAATCCTTTCGTTGTGGTGGCGAACCATAATGACCTAAGTGGATATGTTCGCCCCAGTAGAATTCCAAAATCCCGTCTTCAGTCCACTCGTCATAGGAATTGGCTACGGAGTTAGATGATTGATAAGTCCTGGCAGTGATTAGATACAACGCTAGCAAGATCGTCATTAGTGCCAAGAAAACTCCCAGCGTCGAAAAAAACCAACTCATGGAAATAAAACCTTAATCTTTTCTAACAAGTTTATCCAATTGTTAGAATGCAAGCTGTCCAAATTTCTCACCGAAGCAGTTTTGAGCTAGCGATGTTAAAACCATTCATACAAATGGAGGGTTTTGAAACCTAAACTTTCAGTTACCCTGAAGTTAGTTGCCTAATTAATATTGATTCTTCCATAACATAGAATAGATGACTGAACAAACTTCTAGAATTTGTATCCTTGGTGGAGGCTTTGGTGGTCTCTACACAGCCCTGCGGTTAAGCCAATTACCTTGGGAATCTACGCAAAAACCCGAAATTGTTCTGGTAGATCAAAGCGATCGCTTCCTATTCTCTCCTTTACTTTACGAATTACTCACTGGCGAACTGCAAACCTGGGAAATTGCCCCACCCTTTGAAGAAATTTTACAAGGCACAGGGGTGCGTTTTTATCAAGGTGTTGTGTCTGGAATTGACATCGACCAGCAACGGGTAAATATTCAAGAAGGCCCGGAAATCCCTTACGACCGATTAGTGCTGGCGCTAGGAGGTGAGACACCGCTAGATTTAGTCCCTGGTGCAGCAGCCTACGCCTATACATTCCGCACAATCTCTGATGCTTATCGTTTAGAAGAACGCCTGCGATTTTTAGAAGAATCGGATGCTGATAAAATTCGGGTAGCGATCGTTGGGGCTGGCTACAGTGGTGTAGAGTTAGCTTGTAAGTTAGCCGACAGACTAGGCGAAAGAGGACGCTTTCGGATCGTTGAAATCGCCGACCAAATTTTGCGAACTTCCCCAGAGTTTAATCGGGAAGCAGCAAAGAAAGCAATAGATGCCCGTGGTGTATTTCTTGACTTAGAAACAAAAGTAGAATCAATCGAGCAAAATAGCATTTCCCTAGAGTACAAAAACCAGTTAGACACGATTCCCGTGGATTTGGTAATTTGGACTGTAGGAACTAGGGTTGCGCCCGTAGTAAAATCTCTTCCTCTCAAGCAAAATCAGCGCGGTCAAATCATCACTACATCCAATCTGCAAGTCCTCGATCGTCCAGAAATCTTTGCCTTGGGAGATTTAGCAGACTGTCATGATGCTGAAGGGCAGCAAGTCCCCGCTACGGCACAAGCGGCTTTTCAACAAGCCGATTATACTGCTTGGAATATCTGGGCAACTCTGACTAATCGCCCCCTCCTTCCCTTCCACTACCAACAGTTAGGAGAAATGATGGCGCTAGGAATAGACAATGCTACTCTCACTGGTTTGGGAATTAAACTAGATGGCCCCTTGGCATACATCGCCCGTCGTGCTGCTTATTTATATAGATTGCCAACTTTAGAGCATCAGCTGAAAGTTGGTTTTAATTGGCTATTCCGTCCGATTATAGAAACGCTTTCTCGATAACTTTCAAGGTTGGGAATTGATGAGGAGGCAGGGGGCAGGAGGCAGGAGGCAGGAGGTAAACCCCATAAATAAATTTAGCCGTTCTGTGAACGTCAGCCAAACGGGGTTTCAATAAGAATGCAGTATTTTTTGTGACACTTTCCACTCTAAATACATATTTTATTCTTTCTTGTCTGTGACACGCTACGCGAACATAAATAAATTTACTCGATCTAAAAGAAAGTGGCAGAAGGCAAAAAATATATTTTCTTCCTCCTGCCTTCTGCCTCCTGCCTTTCTTTGGTAAAAAACCAATACATTTACGATGATTTGTTTTATTTCCGCCAATCTACTTAGCAGATGCTAGACTCTACCCACAGAAGCTCTTAACAAGCCAAAATCTAAAATTCAACATTCAAAATTTTCAAACTTTGATGGAACAACCGAAAGTTATTTTTTTAGATGCTGTGGGTACACTCTTCGATGTCAAAGGTGGTGTGGGCGAAGTTTATAGTCAGATAGCCCAGGAATTTGGCGTTACAGTTTCAGCCGAAACATTAAATACAGCCTTCATCCAAAGCTTTAAAGCAGCGCCGCCGCCGATATTTCCAGATGCAGAACTGCAAGATATTCCCCAGCGTGAGTTTGATTGGTGGCGGATAATTGCTCTGAACACTTTTGAAAGGGCAGGTGTTCTCAAGGAATTTTCTGACTTTTCGGCTTTTTTTAGCGAACTTTACATTCACTTTGGCACTGGCGAACCGTGGTTTGTCTATCCCGATGTTTTACCAGCTTTAATCAACTGGCGGCGGTTGGGAGTTAGCCTGGGGGTGCTGTCCAATTTTGATTCTCGGATTTACTCAGTATTGCAAAGTTTGGGATTGAGAGAGTTTTTTACCTCCGTCACCATTTCTACGCAGGTACGTGCAGCTAAACCCGACCCGCAAATTTTTGCCATTGCCTTAGACAAACATAAATGTTCCCCTGAGGCGGCGTGGCATATCGGCGATAGCATTGTAGAAGATTATCATGCAGCTAAAGCAGCTGGACTCAGAGGAGTTTGGATTAACCGTCACTAGCTCGCAAACTTTTACAAACTTTCTGAAAAATCATGGTTTCAGCCGAGGTTAATTATAAGGCTAACAGGGTTTGTTAAGAGCGATACCTGGGTTGGGCTACGCCTACACCCTAAAACGCAAATTGCACTTGGTTTGGTAACGACATTTGCGAGTCGTACCCATCCAAGCCAAAGGAATCTTAACAGCGTAGGCTGCCTTGTTATCATTAACCACTGGCACAAATGCCCTACAGAATAAATACCTTCAGGCGCCATTTCCTCGCCTTCTTGGGTTCAAACCTAGATAACTAAATAGAGGTGAAATTGGAACCAACACTAGAGCAGTTAAAATCGCTCTACCAAAGATCGGTAAGAGTTACCGCACTACTATTACCTATTAACTTAGTTCGCCTGGACTCTCGCACCAATCGAATAGTCATGCTAATTGGAGACACAATACAAATAGAGATACTTCCAAACGGAGAGGTACTAATCGAATGACTACACCAAATTATGAATCATTGACAGAACAAGAATTACGCGATTACGTGCGACGAAATCCTCAAGATGAAGATGCATTCCAGCACTACTTGAACATTATTCGCTCTCGCCCCAGTGTGCTTTGTACCACCGATGAAGAGTTTGAAGCAGAATTGCAAAAGCGAATTAATTCTTCACCTCAACAAACTTAAGTGTTCTCATTAATCTACCTCTCTTTCTCCCCCACTCCCCACTCCCTTATTCCCCTACTGCCCCAACACTCGTATGATCGAGATATCAGGAAAACATAACAGCCAGATTTTTACCGCAAAACATGGGCAGTATTTGGGAAATCGATTTTTACTCTCGTCCGATTTTGGACGCTAATCAAAAAAAAGTTTGGGAAGTCTTAGTCTGCGAAAGCCCGTTGGATATCGGCACAAAAGTAGACTCTTTGTTTCGTTATGCTCAATATTGTCCCAGTACCCAGGTAAATTCGGGCTGGTTGCGGACAGCATTGCAGGAAGCTATTGACCAAGCTGGAAAAGCACCAATTAAAATCCGCTTTTTCCGCCGCCAAATGAACAATATGATTACTAAAGCTTGCCAAGATTTGGGCATTCCCGCCCAGCCTAGCCGTCGCACTTTGGTTCTCAACCAATGGTTAGAAAAGCGGATGCAAGAAGTCTATCCTCAAGAGGAAGGGTATCAAGGAGGGACTAATCCCTCAGTCCGCTTAGAGAAACCTTTGCCGCAACGTTTACCAGATGCCTTGGAAGGACAGCAGTGGGTATTTGTTACTTTAGATGCTGCGGATTTTGCTGATATGCCAGAGTGGGAAATTGGCTTTGGTGAAGCTTTCCCTTTAGAGTTGGCGAAAGTTTCACCTGAAGCTCGTATTCCTGGTATTTTGATTTTCTCATCGAGAGCGCTACCCTTGGCTGGGTGGATGTCTGGTTTGGAGTTGGCTTTTTTAAAATTTGATACCAGCGAAGAGGCAAGATTACTTTTAGAAACTGGTGTAACTGAAAGCTGGATTGTGGCAAATATCAAAAAACCTCAAATCTTAGCAGAAGCCAAAGGTTTTGAAGCAGCCAAGCAAAAAGCTAATGGAGTACATTTTATCGGCGTACAGTCCGATCCCAAAGCAGAATCTTTTGCTGGTTTTTGGCTGTTGCAAGAGGTTAATTTGTGAAAATGGGCAGGGGGCAGGGGAGCAGGGGAGCAGGGGAGCAGGGGAGCAGGGGAGCAGGGGGGTAGGGGAGCAGAGGAGAAGTTGCAGTAAGTTTTTCCCTCTGCCCCTCTGTATCTTGTGCCCAATGACAAATGACAAATGACCAATGACAAATGACAAATGACTAGATCCGTTGAGACATGACAATGATTTGGGATAATTAACTGCGTCCATCAGTGTCGATCTGCGGTTTTAAATCGTAACTGTAAAGAAACATTGATGATTTTTGGATAGTTATCTGCGTTCATCACTGGAAAGTGCGTAGGCGTAGCCCGTCGTAGACATCGCACTTCTGTTGAGACAGCGTTGATATGCGGTTCAAAATCCACAATTCACTAAGGGTCATGGGTTCTGAAAATTTGTCACAAGATACACTAGCCGAACAGTTGCTGGAACTAGCTATAAAATCTGGAGCAGAAGCTGCTGAAGTGTATCAGTCGCGATCGCTTTCTCGTCCCGTGTTTTTTGAAGCAAACCGACTCAAACAGCTAGAAACTAATCAATCTGAAGGCACAGCACTACGGCTTTGGCGAAACGGGCGTCCGGGACTGACGGTAGCTTACGGTTCTGTCTTAGCCGAAGTAATGGTGGAAAAAGCTCTGGCTCTGAGTCAACTAAATCAACCGGAAACTGTAGAATTAGGCTCTAACTTTCAGCCTGACTACCCCAATTTAGGAGAAAGTTTCCCGATAGAGGTTTTGGTGGACTGGGGCAAAGAAGCGATCGCACTTATCCGTGATGCCTATCCGGATGTTGTATGCAATGGTGACTGGGAATGTGATATTGAAACCACCAGACTAGTCAACACTAAAGGTTTAGATTGTCATTATACAGACACTACCCTCAGCTGCTACATATCAGCAGAATGGGTGCGTGGTGATGATTTTTTAAGTGTTGCCGATGGTCAAACCAAGCGGGGAGAACTCGATCCACAGAGATTAGCTAACCAAATTTTACAACGGTTAATTTGGTCGAGTGAAAATATTTCACCTCCTACTGGTCGTGTGCCGATTTTGTTTACTTCTAAAGCCGCCGATATGCTTTGGGGTACTGTACAAGCCGCTTTGAATGGCAAGCGAGTTTTAGAAGCAGCTTCACCTTGGGCAGAACGTTTGGGTAAGGAAGTAGTTGCACCTAGTCTCACCATCTACCAAGATCCAGAAGCTGGCCCTTACAGTTGCCCTTTTGATGATGAAGGCACTCCGACTCAATCTCTAGTATTTATCCAAAACGGGACTTTACAGCATTTCTATAGCGATCGCACTAGCGGCTCCCAACTGGGTACTAACACCACTGGAAATGGTTTTCGCCCTGGTTTAGGTAGCTATCCTACCCCTGGTTTATTTAATTTTCTCATCCAGCCAGGTTCGGCATCGCTACCAGATTTGATTCAACAACTAGATAATGGCTTGATTGTCGATCAAATGTTGGGTGGTGGCGGCAGTATTTCTGGAGATTTTTCGATCAACATTGATTTAGGCTACCGCGTCCAAAATGGTCAAGTAATTGGGCGCGTTAAGGATACGATGGTTGCAGGTAATGTTTACACAGCCCTGAAGCAATTGGTTACACTAGGCAACGATGTTGATTGGAATGGTTCTTGTTATACTCCGTCTCTGATCGTAGAAGGGCTATCTACTACGGGAAGAAGCAATTAAGTAATTCGTAATTCGTAATTCGTAATTCGTAATTGGGGACAGTGCCTGTGTAGTAGCGAATTGTATTTTGCCAATGACTTTTAAAACATCCTCTGAAGATTCCACCGAACAGCTTTTTAGTCAAGATTTGTAATAAAAAATCGTTCGATGGTTCCTGAGCGTAGTCGTACCACTTCGTGGAAGCAAGCTACGCGTAGCGTCCCGCAGGGAAGGACTGAGCGAACGCGAGTGCGTCTCGTAGAGAAGTCGAAGTCCAAAATCTAAAATCCAAAACTGGTATGAATCAGCGTTTTCGCACCTGGTGGCAGCCTAGAAGGGGTTTAGCGATCGCCGAAGCCTGTATTATCGGTCTGGTTGCTGCCCTATCTGCGGTATTCCTGAAAGTCGGATCGGGATGGTTGGGGACATGGCGAGTGCATACTACCCAGCTTTTGCCGGCATGGCTGGTACTACCTGCAATTGGTCTTATCCTGGGATTTCTGGCTGGATGGTTGGTGGATAGATTAGCACCAGAGGCTTCTGGTAGCGGTATTCCCCAAGTCAAAGCATCTCTGGCCAATGTGCCTGTGACATTATCTTGGCGGGTAGCAGGTGTGAAGTTACTCAGTGCCATCATCGCCATCGGTTCCGGCATGACTCTGGGACGGCAAGGCCCTACTGTCCAAGTGGGGGCAGGTTTGGCAGCAGGGATGAGTCGTTGGGTTCCCACTTCCCCAGATCATCGACGGCAGATGATTGCAGCTGGTGCGGGTGCGGGTTTGGCTGCTGCTTTCAATGCCCCGATCGCAGGTGTATTATTTATCGTTGAAGAATTACTCCAAGATTTATCAGGATTGACTCTCGGAACTGCCATTATCGCCTCCTTTATTGGTGGCGTGATATCCCGACTTTTAGGTGGTGGCTCTTTTGACCTTAACTTGCAATTAGTAAAATCTTCCAGCCAATTCTCCATCCCAGAAATTCCCTTTTTCATACTGTTGGGTATTTTGGCAGGCTTGTTTGGTGCATTATTTAATCGCGGCATTATATTTAGTATTAAATTTTACAGAAGATTACACATCAGCTTACCCTTGCAGGTAGCTTTAGCTGGATTTATCTCTGGTGTTGTCGTGGCACTGCTTCCCCCATCCTTCCGTGATAATACGGGATTAAGAGAGTCATTAATTACTGGAGATTCCCATCCTAGCGTCGCAGCGATCGCCTTTGCGGCCCAGTTCATCCTCACACTGATTGCATTTGGTTCGGGAGCGCCGGGGGGATTATTCGCTCCCAGTCTGATTTTAGGTTCTTGCTTAGGACACATCATCGGTGTATCTGAGTTATATATCACCGGAGTTGGTTCTCCTACGACTTACGCCCTAGCGGGTATGGGTGGATTTTTTAGCGCTGTTTCCAAAGTGCCAATCACAGCAATTGTGATTGTCTTTGAGATGACTACAGATTTCAACCTGGTGCTACCTTTGATGATTGTTTCTGTCACAGCTTACCTGGTTGCGGATAAGGTAATGCCTGGTTCGCTTTATGAGAAGCTTTTGGAGTTAAAAGGTATTACTCTCACCAAAGAAGTTGCGATGGAAGGAGCATTAACCAAGTTAACTGCAAAAGATGTGATGCAAGAACGGGTAGAAACTCTAGATGCAGAGATGAGCTTGGAAGAAGCAATGCAAGCTTTTGCTCGTTCCCATCATCGCGGTTTCCCTGTGGTAGAAGATAGCAAGTTAGTGGGGATTGTAACGCAATCAGATTTGTTAAAAATCCGCGAGAGTACAAACCACACATTTCGCGATCGCAATCTAGCCGATATTTTCTTAAAAGAAATTATGACATCTGTCCCGATGACAGTATCACCAATTCACACCCTAAGTAATGTACTGTATTTACTCGATCGCTATCAAATCAGTCGCTTACCGGTGGTAGATAGACGAAAACTGATTGGGATTATTACCCGTGCAGATATTATTCGGGCGGAAGCAGATCATCTCAATTGTGAGAATGCGACACCGAAACTGCGACCAGAACCTTCATACATAGTTTACCAGACGCGATCGCCCAGCATTGGTAGAGGTAGATTATTAGTACCCGTAGCAAATCCCGAAACAGCAGGTATTTTATTACAAATGGCAGCAGCTATTGCCCGCGATCGCCATTATGAAATAGATTGCGTGCAAGTGATGCTGATACCCCGCCACAGTTCCCCATCAGAAACACAGGTAAGAACGGCAAAAAGCCGCCGCTTGCTACGACAGGCAGAAGTCTTAGCAAAAAAGTGGAAAATTCCTTTACACACGCAGATTCGAGTTACCCACGATGTGGCACAGGCAATTTTGGAGACAATCAACGAACAACACATCGACCTAATCTTAATGGGATGGAAAGGTAACACATCTACCCCTGGTCGGATTTTTGGCAGCGTTGTTGACACCATAATTCGCCAAGCCACCTGCGAAGTCGTATTAGTAAAATTAGGCACTATTCAATCCCCAATTTCCAGTCCCCAGTTTAACCGTTGGCTAGTTCCAGTGGCTGGTGGCCCCAATTCCCCACTGGCAATTAAATTGCTACCGGCTTTAATTACATTAGGAAACGATCCAAAAATTCGCCTGACACAGGTGTTTAAGCCATCTGAACTCAAGCCAGATATGTCAATTTCAGAACAAGCCATCCGTCATTTGATGCGTCGCCGCAAATTGTCCAGTACTGTAGTTGCTCTCCCCGTGCAAGCTAATTCAGTCGCCGAAGGTGTGATTAACCTAGTGAAAACCGAAGGTTATGACGTTGTAGTTTTGGGAGCATCCCGCGAGGGATTGTTACAGCAAGCGATTCAAGGTAATATTCCCGAAGCGATCGCCTCTGGTGTCGAGAGTACAGTGATTTTGGTTAGAGGTGCGATTCAAAAATAAAAAACATAGATTTTAGTGAGTTTTTTAATGATAAAATACACCAATAATCAGAGTAACAATAATTGGTATTAAGATTGGAATAGCAACTATAAGTCCCCACTTACCAAACTTAATTTCCTCACCCTCAGATTTGAGAAACGCAATCCAACCGACAACTCCCATCAAAACCCAAAGAAATCCAAAGGCAAGAAATATAACAAATACTGAGTCGTCCATTTTTTTCCAAATTTTGTTAAATTGTAACTAATTACTACTAACTAACTTTGCTAAACTTGCACGAAACTGCCTAAAATCAAAAGCTTCAATAGTTTTTTGTTGTAAGTATTCTTGCTGGTAAATTACTGGATTAGAGCAATTACCTTGCAGGATTTGAATTAGATTATCGGCAATTTCTTCAACATTATCAGGATCGACCAAACATCCCAACTTCCCGTCAGCTAAGGGATCTATAGAACCATCTTGATTACCCGCTAATACAGGTTTACCACAAGCTAAAGCTTCTAGAAAAACAATCCCAAATCCTTCTCCTTTACTAGGCAGAGCAAAAACATCGCAGAGATTGTAATGATCGCACAATTCTTTATCTGGAACAAATCCGGCAATTGTCACACAATCTTGTAGATTTAAGTTGGTAACTAAAGTTTTAATTCGAGGTATATCATCTCCTTTACCTGCAAGAATAAAGTGAACATTAGGGAGAGGCGATCGCACTTTAACTAAAGCGTGCAAGATTTGGTCATAACCCTTGTATTTTGCCATGCTTCCCAGCCGCGTTACTGTTAAAATTACAGGCTGTTCGGCTGTTAAATTATATCGCTTGAGTAAGTAGGTAGGTTTAGAACTTATTATAAACTTACTAGCATCAAATGTATTAGGTAAAATAACTATTTTTTCGGAATCAATATTTGTATTTTGAAGCAAGCGTTGGCGAGTATAATTACTAACGCTAATGATTTTATCTGCTTTTTCTAAAGCGAATTTTGTTGCCTTGTTGTCAATATCCCAAACTTCTAACCCATGAGCAACAACCCAGTAAGGAATTCCAGTGAAAAATTTTAGAATATAACAAACAATCGCATAGTTAACATGAGTGGAAATTACTATAATGGGATTTTGAAAAATAGCTAAAATAATTATTTTCGTGGTAAAAAAATTGTTTGCAATAATTTTGGTAAATCTCCAAAATAATGAAATCTTGTTGAACTTAAAAACTGCAATTTATCTGGCTGTTTTAAATTATACTTGTCATACTTGAGGAACACGTCATAATTAGCTTCAGGATATATATCTTGTAAAGCTTTCAGCAAAAATTTTGAGTAAACTTGAATACCTCCCTTGAAATCAAATATATTCGGAAATATTAAGTAAAAATGAGGTTTAGCAATCATAGGTTTTTTATCATTTTAAATAATTTCAGGTTTTAATTGCATAACAACATCTTTTCGATAATTGATAGCTGCTGCTATAAAATAAAACTCAATAGTTGTAAAAGTATAGTCTTCAGTAAAAAAATCTATACTTTGAGACACTAAAAACAGAATAATTGGAACAGTAATTAAAGGATTAGCATATTTCACTTTAAATGCTATTTTTGCTAAAAAGTTAGTAAATAGTAATAATCCAGGAATTCCTTGTTCTGCTGACACATTTAAAAATATATTGTGTGCGTGATAACCTTTTTTTCCCCAAACTTTCACTCCTATCTGGTCTGGAAAAACCCCTATACCTATACCAGTAAGTGGTCTTTTAATAGTTTCATTAATAGCTGCTTGCCAGATTTGAAACCTTGACAAACCTGTTACTACAAGAGTATGAGGCTTTTTTCCGTTTGGATTTACTGAATTTGAATTTTCTAAAAATACATTAATTAATGGGAATATTTTACTATCTGCCAAACCAAGTCTCTGTGTAGAAACTGGTACAGTTACAATGCATAAAAACAACAAGCTTATTAGATAAATCATTTTTCCTAAACTAATAATTTTATATATCAGCAAAAGAAACATACCAATTAGAAAAATTAACCAACCATTTCCGCTAGCAGACAAAGCTAAGGAAATTGTAAAAATTAATTCGCTTAAATGTAATTCAATTTTAGAAATTTTATTATGTTTTTCTAAAATCAGACTTAAACATAATCCAATGGCGACTATGACCCCAAACTGATTAGGGTTTTGCATAATTGAACCAATCTCAGGATAAAAGCTAGGGAACTTTAATAATTTAAATATCCAGTTGTTGGGAAGGAAAACTTCTAAAAAACCCAAAACTGCAATTATCTGTAGTAAGTAGAATATGCAACGATAATAAAATGTTAAAGATGGTGTTGCTATCTTCTTAAAAGTTAATATTAAAAAAGCAAAAAACAATATATAATAACTTGAATATTTAAGACTATAAGTAATAGCAATATTTGGAAACTCGCTCATTAATGAGGACAGCCACATCCATATATACATTAAACTTATAGATATCAAAATTATTTTATGCTTCTTAACAACTTCTGGTATCTCTTTTAAAGAGAAACCAATGATTCCCAAGCTAAATACAGGAAGTAATAAATAATGAATACCAATATTTATTCCTGGAAATTTAACTCGCCCTAAAAGTGAAGAAAATAGTACGAGCAGGAAAAATATATTATTAATCATAAACTTTTATTTAGAGATATTTTTTTTGACAATAAAAAACCTATATAAACCTACGAAAGTAGGTTTATGGATAGATTTTGATATTTTTTTCAAGCTATAATCCTGAGCACGTCAAGAATATTATCATATTACAGTCTTCGCTAATATCATCTTTTAAAGCTAGGATTAATCTAAGATTTTTGCACAGCTAAATATTCTGAGGTAGAACCCGAAAAAGTCGCAATCTATCCCGATAAATGTACACTATCAGATATTTTTAATTAATCATCTGCCAAATTTTGAGAATGTTCTCACCACTTCCACCGCCAGCAATGGTTTGTCCATCTGGGCTAATGGCAACAGCATAAATATATCCAGAACCTGTCTCCAAAGTGCGGATTTCCTTTCCTGTGACTGGGTTCCAAAGTTTGATTGTCTTGTCACTACTACCACTTACAAGGGTAATACCATTTGAACTTACGCTTGGCAAAAAGGCGACAGAATTAACCTTATCATTATGTCCCTTCAAAGTGTGGATTAACTTTCCTGTTTTCAGATTCCACAATTTAATTGTCTTGTCTTTACTGCCACTGGCAAGGATGACGCCATCGGGAGCAAAAGCAACTGAGAGAATCGACTCTGGATTTCCCTCTAAGGTGCGGATTAACTTTCCTGTTCCCAGATTCCACAATTTAATTGTTTTATCCCAGCTACCGCTGGCAAGGGTTTTACCATCAGGACTGAAAACTACAGATGCAATACCACTGGTATGTCCCTCTAAGGTGCGGATTAACTTTCCTGTCTCCAGATTCCACAGTTTGATTTTCATATCCTTACTAGCATTGCCACTCGCAAGGGTTTTGCCATCAGGACTGAAACCTACAGAAGTAACTCCATCGCTATTTCCCTGCAAGGTGCGAATTAACTTTCCTGTTTCCAGATTCCACAGTTTGATTGTCTTGTCCGCACTGCCACTAGCGAGGATTTTGCTATCAGGACTGAAAGCTATAGTCCAAATCCAATTGGAATGCCCTTCTAAAGTGCGGATTTCCTGTCCACCTGTCAGATTCCATAGCTTGATTGTCTTATCATCACTGGCGCTGCCAAGGGTTGTACCATCAGGACTGAAAGCTACGGAATTCACGTCACTAGAATGCCCCTTGAAGGGTTTGGGTGAATAAGAATTTTCTGAGACGTTTTTTTGGGGCTGAATAGGCTGAGAAATAGGCTGAGAAATAGGTTGAGGAGCCTCGCTGACTGTCTGAGGACGAGACTGAAAATACCAAACTCCCCCTAATCCCAACACTAAAATGCTAGAACCTAACAGCAGTTGACTTTTCAGATTGTTATTTGATTTTGGTGAAACTGGCACCTTGTTTGCTGGGGAAGCTGCAAATGTTGGAGTCAGTATAGTTGGGGGCACTGATGACAATGATGGTATTTGGGGTGTCAAGTCATTGATGACTTCATCAGCCGATTGATAACGCTTTTGGATATCTAGTTGCAACAGCTTATCCAAAACTTCACCCAACTCTACAGATATAGAAATCTCGTCCCTACCTGAATTGGTTAAATATTGCCGCCAAGATCCAACCCAACCATAACCCTGGTATATCCACAGTTGAGATGGGCGAACCCCAGTCAGAAGATGAAAACAAGTAGCTCCCAAACTGAATAAATCACTGGCTGGGTAAGCTTTTCCATCTTGCATCTGTTCAAGTGCAGTGTAACCGTGTGAGCCAATAACAGTGCCCATTCTAGTCTGCACTGTTGCTGTCAGCAGCTTGGAAGCTCCAAAATCAATGAGGATTAATCGCCCGTCACTTTGACGGCGAATAATATTCTGTGGCTTGATATCTCGGTGAATCACTCCCCGCAGATGGATAAACTTCAGTACTGGCAGTAAATCTAGCAAAAGTTGGCGAATCTCCGTTTCGTTATAGTTTGCCCGCGTTTCCGATTCTTTGAGCAAGTTTTGCCCATCGATAAACTGCTGCACCAAAAAGAGATAGCTATTTTGCTCAAAATAAGCCAATAAAGTTGGAATTTGCGGATGTTCTGCCAGTTCTTGCAGCCGACTCGCTTCTTGTTTAAATAGTTCAACGGCCTTGGTTAGCGGCCCAGTTCCCTGAAGTTTTGGCGCGAATTGCTTAACAACACAGCATTCGCTCAGTTTGTGTACATCTTTGGCTAGATAGGTTCTACCAAATCCGCCCTCGTCTGATAAAACCTGAGTGGGACGATAGCGACCTCCTAGCAGGGGTATCAATTCCGCTCTACAACTGTGGCAATAGTTGTTTTTATCAGGATTTAAGGGTTTTTGGCAATCGGGATTCACACAACAGAGCATACTGGGAATCCATTTCAGTTGGGGTATATATTCATCTTAAGTCATGCAGTATAATCTCTCTTGTTAGTAAATATCACTGAGACACTATACAAATCTCCAATTTCCTTACCTCATCAGGTTTTGAACAATTTAGATAAATTGCAAAAAATTGTGTTTGAACGATGCCTTTTGATGAATTGATGGGCGTCAGTTCTGCTTGTATATTACATCTGTATGAGCAATTTAGTCAGGTTTACAAAAATATCTGGGCAAAATTCCGAAAAGCAGCAATTTAAGTTTGTAGCTCAGTATATACCTACGAAATTGGGATTTCCTCTAGTAGTCTAAATTGAAAATACAATTTTTCCGATTGGATTGTGACAAACATTTGGGTATGTAGGATATACGAATTCATTTGATTACAGGCGATGCCTTTAGCAAGCCGCTAAGGTATATACGCTAAATTTCCTTTTCAATTTAAATAACTGCTGCGGTTAAAACAGCAACTAGTATTAATTTTGTCTTTCAAGAATAGACAAAATGATCGGTAAACTTAGGAGCGTAATTATGCTATTAGACAACAAAAACTATCGTCGCAAATTAAGTCATGTTTTAATTGGTTGCGTGAGTAGTAGTTTGTTAATCACAAGTAATGTGCTGCCTATAAGTGCTTTGGTGAAATCTCACAGTTATCAAGATTTCATAATTGCTAAATCCCCAGACGAGAGACAACCAGAAGCAGTAAAAAAAGGAATTGAGCAAATTCCTGCTTCTCAGGCATCAATATCTCCAAGACGGAAGATATCTATTGAGTCACCAATACAAAAGGCTCCTCGTGTATCTTCTCATAGAGAAAATTCTCAGCGAACTTCCAGGGTTTCAGATAATAGCTCTACTCCTAGAGCATCTAGACGTAGGACTTCTAATTCAAATTCTAATCGTTCTAATGGTGGTAGCTCTGCATCTAGATCGTCTAGAGCTAGAATTGCTAACTCAAACGCCAATCGTTCTAATGGTGGCTCTGGGAGAGTTCGCAAGCCAAGTTATAATGTCGCTACAAATAGGAACCAAAATTTCGATAATTCAGCGATTTCTTCACCTGCAACACCAACTTACAAAGAGATTAACTTTGTAGATGTTGCATTAGGTATTCTGAGTAAAGGTGACTTTCAATCTGAAGGTAGATATTTTCATTTCTATGAGTTTGAGGGCAGAGAAAATCAATTAGTTCAAATTAGACTGATTGGCAGTAATGATACACGCAGATCCAATAACTTGAGTTTAAAACCCTTGTTGTTTCTGCACGATCCTGATAACAATATCATCGTCAAAAAAGGCGCTTTGGATAAAAGCAGTGGTGGCGATGATGCATTCATTTTTGCGCGACTGCCTAAGAATGGCATTTATAAGATTGCTGTTACTAGTCAATATCCTGGAGATACAGGCCGCTATAGTTTGGCTCTTAGGAATGATAGAGCT
Organism: Nostoc sp. LEGE 12454; assembly: GCF_056620565.1. Taxonomy (NCBI): domain Bacteria; kingdom Bacillati; phylum Cyanobacteriota; class Cyanophyceae; order Nostocales; family Nostocaceae; genus Nostoc; species Nostoc sp. LEGE 12454. The sequence goes on along the minus strand of NZ_JBWQXL010000031.1, from coordinate 30,212 downwards.
AGCTATACTTTAGATGAATCAGATCAACTAACTGCCAAAAGCTCAACCTTGAAACAAAATGGAGGCGCTTACAATGTTTCTAATTTTCAAGGTAGAAAAAATCAGCTGATAAGTATTCGTGTTGATAGTGTTGATGAAGAGTTTTCTCCTTATGTAGCTTTGCTAAATTCTAAAGGACAGACGATCGCAATCGATAAAGACAAAGATAAAAGTGGTGTCTATAGTGCTTTAATTGACCGAGCTAGGTTGCCTGAAGATGATACATACTATATAGTTATTACTTCCAAAAATCCACAGGAACGCGGTAAATATAGATTGACTATTTTCTGAAGTAATTACCAATTCTGGTATCGAGACTATTGCTATGAGTAGGATATAGCCCGGAATGTTTTTTTATTTACCGTAATAGTCTCGATACCATTTCACAAAGTAGCGATCGCTATTTTTTCCAGTCACAGGGGATTTTGCCCAAAGGTGAGATACTATTATTTTTTATATTTTGGATAAAAAATGAATATACCTTACTATCTTTGTCAAACTAGGCAATTTTTTGCTTGACTGCTAAAGCTTTTAAGATATTTGCAGTTTTTTCAACTCCCCCAGAATTAAAGTTAATTTTATTAGGCTGCTCTTTGAGATAATTAATAATATTAATAGCCAGGTAATCAGGTTGCAAATAATTATGATTGATAAATTTGACAATTCCTAAATCGCTTAATTTTTTGGCTCTAATTGTTTGTTCTCGATCCTGATTACCTGTAAAGGGGAGAATCATCGCTCGTACACCTGTAGTTAAAATATTCATTGTGGTATTATAGCCAGACATATTTATTGAAAGGTCTGCTTTTTTCATGTAATTTAACAAGTAAGGAGTATAGCGTCGAATATAGATGTTTTTACTAAATTTTGCCATTTCTTGCAGTTGTTTAAATTTTGAATTTGGGATGAATGGCCCAGTAAAAACCTGAATCTGATGTGGCAATAATTTATCTAAAAAAGGGGCTGTATTAACTACACATTCAAGCAACTCATGACCAAATCTACCACCTCCTACACTGGCTAAAATCAGGGGTTTGTCTGATTTAATGATTTCCCGATCTTCATCAGTTAAAATAGGATTTTTTGGTGGGTCTTGTACGACATATCCGGTGTAATATACTTGGCACTTGAGGTCATTGACTCTAGAAAAGCTTGCTTCTAGTGGGACTAATTCTGGGTCGCTGTGAACCAACAGTATATCAAAATATTTCTTGATTAAGTTACATACTTTTTCTTCGTTTTTTACTTGTTTTTCCGGTTTAACAACTACAATATCTCGCAAGCTAGAAACTATTTTAGTTGAGCCTTTATTTGATTTTGCTAATTCTAATAATGGAATTAATTCAAAAGAAAAACGTCTTCTCCCAAAAGGAAATAACTCAACAATCAAAATATCAGGCTGGAATTGCTTAAAGATTTCCAGAAGTCGATTTTTTCTAATTTCTTGGACTTCGCTAAGGCTAAAGGCATCATCTACTACTTGTAGTTCAGCAAATTCTGGGTCAGTTTTAATTGCAGGCAGATTGATAACTTCCACACCAGCAGGAATTTCAAATCCTTGAATTATTTCACCACCATTAATAAAGCAAACTTGGAAGTCTTTGGTTAAACCTCGCACAATTTCGCGGCTGCGAACCAAATGCCCCATACCTAAAATATGTTGGCAGTAAAACATAATACGTTTCATAAAAATTTTACCTCTGTCAGTTTTGATGGTTGGAATAAGGCAAACGAAAGATAAAATAAATATTTTTCTTACTTTTTACTTAAACAATTTTGGCAATCATCGCTAATTCCGGTAATTGTACAGTTGGGTTATAGCAAAATGGAATCACGCTCTTTTTTTGCTAGTAAGGTAGAGATGTCTTGGCTTATTTTGGGCAAACCATTGAGATTAATTTTCGGTTGGGAAATCTGCGGAGTTTGGAGTTTTTGTAACAGCGATCGCAGTAATATATCTGGAGTCAGATCTTTGGATGAATTGCTCCATTGCGACTACGGAATCTGCGGCGGCGATGTAACTCATTAAATCATCGGTAAATTCGTCTATCTGCACTTGGGGATATACAGCAGCTTTCAGTTTCAGTGCAGGTTGGTGTTCTAGAGGCATTCTGAGCCACATATAATTAAACTTCGTAATTTATGGGACGCAGGTAACAATACCAAACTCGATAAATATGTGTCAATTAACCTGTAACCATATTCCCCACCACCCGGCGTAACTAAAATGAGTTGTTCTTCTGGATTTAATCGCAACTCACTACGGATGAGATTTGGACTTTTACGCCCTAGTTGTTTGCGGATGTAGCGACAAAACTGCACCTTACGGGCAACCATTGGCGGTAAGAGCGGACTTTTACAAACCCCCAAAGTTTTTGAGAGATTAATCATCAATTAAATCTCCAGTTATATAACTATTGTCACGGTTATCTAACTGGAGATTCGCTATATTTAACAGTTAACGGCTAAAAGGAGTTAAAGAGATGGAAATTAAGCCAACTGACCCATCGCTAGCACTCATAGAAATTCCCCCAGGCTATCTCAATATTATGGGTTACGTCGATCAGTCAGAAGTTAATGGCCCTGGTTGTCGTGCAGTTGTCTGGGTACAAGGTTGTCTGCGTGAGTGTCCTGGCTGCTTTAATACTAACTCCTGGTCTTTTGAGGCTAACCAATTAATTGCTGTTGATGCTCTTGCCGAAAATATTCTCAGCAATCCCCGCAACACGGGTGTAACATTCTCTGGTGGAGAACCCTTTTGGCAAGCAGCTGCACTGGCATCTTTAGCCCGGAAGGTAAAAGCTGCTGGTTTAAATGTAATGTCTTTTTCTGGGTTCACTCTTAAGCAGCTACAGTCCCAATCTGCGCCGCCAGGTTCCCAAGCATTGTTAGAACAACTCGATATTTTGATTGACGGGCCTTTTGTACAATCTCTGGCAATTAATTCTCCCAATTCTCCAGTTTCTTCCAGCAATCAACGGGTTCGGGTGTTGAACCCGGCTTTCCAAGACAAAATTACTTGGGCTAGCGACCAGATAGAAATCCACATCCTCAAGGATGGTGGACGCATTGTCACTGGCTATCAAGGTGGACTAGAACTAACGTAGGGGCAGGGGAGCGGGGGAGCAGAGCAGGGGAGCAGGGGAGCAGGGGAGCAGGGGAAGAAGAGGGAGTTAAAACTTAAAAATTGAGCTTTTGAAGGTCAACATTGAGCTTCTGAGGGTCAACATTGAGCTTCTGAGGGTCAACATTGAGCTTCTGAGGGTCAACATTGAGCTTCTGAGGGTCAACATTGAGCTTCTGAGGGTCAACATTGAGCTTCTGAGGGTCAACGTTCACCTTCTGAGGGTCAACATTGAGCTTCTGAGGGTCAACTTCCACCTTCTGAAGGTCAACTTCCACCTTCTGAAGGTCAACTTCCACCTTCTGAGGGTCAAATTTTTAGATTTCTCTTCCTCATTGAGAAGCTATCTTTAAAATGCAGCTTTGTTTGGGACAGATTATATTTAAAAAAAATACATATCATAAATTTGACTAGACCATTTCAGAAAATTTTTACTGAACACCGCGTATTTTGGGCTGTTTTACTTTTTGGTATAGCACTGGTGGTAACGCTAGCGCTGTCGCTTTCTCAAGGAGCAGTACCTTTAAATATGTCGGAATTTTGGCAAGCCATTCTCCACAAAGGCGATCCAGTTAAACAGACAATTCTCTGGGATTTACGTCTCCCGCGCATTACTGCTGCGATTATTGTTGGCGCAGCTTTGGGAATGTCAGGAGCGTTGCTGCAAGGAATGTTACGTAATAGTCTCGCCGATCCATTTATTTTGGGCATTTCAGCGGGTGCGGGACTACTTGTAATTCTGATGATTGTGTGCCACATATTCCCGATCGCAATTCCTTTAGCAGCATGGATAGGAGCAATTTTAACTGCCGCGATCGTTATTTTACTCGGTCGTTCGGGGTCGGGAATTTCTGTTGAGCGGTTGATTTTAGGCGGAGTGGCGGTGAGTTCTTTATTTGGTGCTGTACAAAGTACATTGCTGCTTTTAGCTGAAGATGGGCAAATTCAAGTTGCGCTCAGTTTTCTGGTAGGTAGTCTTAATGGACGGGGTTGGCAAGAAATTGCTACAACTGGCCCTTATATCATCCTTGCATTGATTGGGGGATGCTTGCTAGCGCGATCGCTAAACATACTGGCTTTAGGAGATGATTTAGCTGTGAGTTTAGGGCTTTCATTGACGCGATCGCGTCTGTTAATTGGTGGTGTCGCCACTCTATTAGCCGCAGGTGCAGTCAGCATCAGCGGCTTGGTTGGATTTGTCGGTCTTGTTGTCCCTCACGGTGTCCGCCTGATTGTTGGTACAGATAATCGCTTTGTTTTACCACTTTCTGCCCTTGCAGGTGCATGGTTACTCACTTTTGCAGATTTACTCTCTAGACTAGGAGCAGTTGAACTACCAGTAGGTTCCGTCACTGCCTTGCTGGGTTCACCCGTGTTTATCTGGTTACTTTATCGTCGTTCTGCTGGGTTTAATAAATTTTAAGCGATCGAACTGCTATCCATCCCCACCCTATATACGGATCGGGTTTTTTGCGCATTCTGATAAACTGAGACTCAAGTCTTATTCAACTATTTAAGCCAAAATTCTCCACAGGGAAACACACCTATATAACCCTACTTCCTTCTTATCCCTCCTGCTCCCCTGCTCCCCTGCTCCCCTGCCCCCCTGCCCCCCTGCCCCCTCAAGGAGGTTAATCGATGTTATGTGTTGAGGAATTAATCAACTTAGACCCATTTCAACAACTTCCCAAAGAACGATTGCAGTGGGTTTGCGATCGCGCTCAAACAGTTGAACTTTCCCCCGGAGAAGTGTTATCCCATGAGGGAGACCCTGTATGTCGCTTATTTATCTTAGTCAAAGGTAAAATCAACATCACCCGCCGCAGTGAAGGAGTGGACATTCCCATCGGGCAACACGAAGCCCCATCCTTTTTTGGTGAAATTCCAGTACTCACAGATGAACCTGCACCTGTGACAATGCGGGCATTTTCAAATTGCCACATCTATGAGATGAAAGGAGAAGACTTCCGCAAACTGCTGCATGAATGTCGTGATTTTGAGCGGATGGTCTTCCGAATTATGCAACGTCGTGTCCGGGGGCTAGAGTCTTTCATTCGTGGGCGAGAAAAGATGGCAGCTTTAGGGACACTTGCCGCCGGTCTAGCTCATGAACTCAACAACCCAGCCGCAGCCTTGGTTCGGACTTTAAAAGAAATGCCAGCCGCCATCTTAGAGTTACAACGAATGAACTTAGTTTATGGGCAACGTAATGTTGAGGAAGCCCATACTCAACACTGGTTGAGAGTACGCGATCTAGGCTATGATGCGATTTTGAATAATCGCCTAGATCCGGTGACACTAAGCGATCGCGAAGAGATATTGCTGGAATGGTTAGAAGACTATGGTGTAAACCAAGCCTGGAAATTGGCAGAACCTTTAGCAGAAGGCGGTGTTGAGGTTGAAACCCTAAAGCAACTCATGGAACGTTGGCGCAACGACGACACAGAATTGCGAGAAATGGGATTGCACTGGCTAGCGCTTTCCTTTGAAGTTATGTCGATGATTAAACATGGTTTGCGAGGATCTGAGAGGATTTCCGAACTTGTGCAATCGATGAAGTCTTATTCTTACCTCGATCAAGGCACTCAGCAAGAAGTAGATATACATCAAGGCTTGGAAGATACCTTGCGATTGTTTGCTCATAAACTCAAGTGCGGTGTCCAAGTGCAACGCAATTACGATCGAAGTCTTCCAAAAATCCTTGCCTATGGCAGCGAACTGAATCAGGTGTGGACAAACTTAATTGACAACGCCATTGATGCAATGGATGGTAAAGGACTGCTAGAAATTACAACACACCATTGCGATCGCTTTGCCCATATTGACATCATCGATTCTGGCAGTGGAATTCCACCTGAAATTAAAACCCGTATTTTTGAACCTTTCTTCACCACCAAATCAGTGGGGCATGGTTCAGGACTTGGTTTAGAAACCGTTCGCCGGATTGTAGAAAATCGCCATCACGGTACGCTTTCATTTGAGTCGCAGTCAGGCAGAACTTGTTTCACTATTTGCCTACCTTTATCAAATAAATGAATCAATAAGCGATGGGATTAGAGATGAAAAAATGGGAACCAATGGTTCCCAAAATCTAGCAGCAATGTGAATATTTATATTAGACTTCTAGTTTCTTATACCCAACATTTTCAGGCTTTTGTTGGATTTTCCTCCATTCAAGCAACCGACAAATTTTCTTAACCGAGTAGTATTGGGATTACTCCTAGTCAATTAATATTTGATAGTTTTGGTGTTTTGGGTCGTTGTTCGGAGTTAGTGAATTCAGTTTTTGGTGGTATTCCTATTGTTGTAGGGGGTTGTGGTTTATTATCGCTTGTGGGTTGTGGTTTATTATCGCTCATGTTAATTTATCTCCTTAATAGCTTTAATTATTTGGCTGTTTGATGATTATTACTTCAAACGATGTCATCGCAATTCCGTAAACCTGTTGAAAATTTTGCTCCATTCTACGTTGAATACTATATCTACGATCATTGGAGATGTACCAATGGTAATACTGCATTATTACGCCATTAGTCATGCGATCGCCTTTGTAGAATCTTTGATTTTACAGATTTCTGTCAGAAATCTCCGATGCTAGGATATGTTACTTTTGTTACACATCCTGACTTCACCCGAATTTATTTAGGTTTCAATCACGACTTCATAAAGGGCAATTATGAATTACTGGGACGGGATAATTGCTGATTTGCCTTGACAAGGTTAGTGAACTCCTGCAAAGTTCGACGATACTTTTCTTCAGCTATCGAGAATAAATCGTTATGATTTGCCTCTTCAACCCATAAATAAAGTTTTGGGGATGTTGCAGCATTAAACAACTTTTCTCCATGAGTAAAAGGAATTATGCTATCTGCTTTCCCATGAATCACCAATATCGGACATTTGACTTTTTTGATCTTGTTCAGATTGGGAAACTTATCAAAAGGTAAAATCCGAAAAGGTACTATTACTTGAAAAGCGGAAATAAATGAGCTTTCAATAATTAAACCAGCTACTGGTTTTTGCATTGCTAAATTGACCGCAGAACCACCGCCAACCGAACGCCCCAAAACTATAATTTTTTCAGGTGGAATTTTTAAATTTTGGGTCAAATAATTGTAAGCGCTATTCATATCTTCGTATGCATGACTTTCTGTCGGCTTTCCTTGACTCGTACCATAACCGCGATAATCAAAGGCAAAGACACTAAAACCCCATGCGTGTAATTTTTCTAGGATCGGTTTGATATCTCCTAAATCTTCAGAATTACCATGAGAATAAAGAATAGTATATTTAGCTTGATTGTTGAATAAATATATTGCTGAGATATTAGTATCTTTTCCACTCCTTAACTTCAGAATTTGTGGGTCGTCCTGATAGCTAGAAGGTTGAGACAAAAAAATCATGCTATCTGCCCGAAAATATACAAATACAGCAAAAAATATATAGATAAAGATTAAAGATTTAAGCAGCCGTTGCCAAGTCAAATCACCAATTAGCAGTTTTATAACTTGCTGTTTATCCATTAGTTTTTATTTATCGGGTAAAACTTTATTTCCAGGTTTCCCGATTTCTGATGTTTCCTAACTACAACTAATACAACTTCATCAAACTTCACGCCAACTTTGTCACAAATGAGTATCTGGAGTTAAGCGATTATACCAACAAACACTGCTATATTCCCTAAGAGGTTGTTTGAAAAGTGTTTCGCTGTGACTTTTTAGGCACTTTTAGATCCCCCCTAACCCCCCTTAAAAAGGGGGGAACCGGAATCAAAGTCCCCCTTTTTAAGGGGGATTTAGGGGGATCTAAAATTTTTGATACCGACAAGAGGACTTTTCAAACATCCTCTAATGCTAGATGGGAATGGTTAGTGTTGTATAAATTACAGTTACCAAAACTGAAACGCTCATCAAATCCCAAGCTGTTCAGGACTATTCTGGGTAAATAGTCAAATGTGACAGAAAAAATTTAGTGTGAGGATTTAGCCATGTCTTACCCGATTCCATCCAAAATGTGGCAGCAAGTCAGTATTGTAATATTGTTTTTATTGATACCCTCAATAGGAATTGCCGTTTTACGCCAGTCTGCTACGGTTGCGATTCCAGCCAATCAGACTCCTGCCAGTTCTACTCCACAAACTTCCATTCTACCCAATCACCCTGACTACCAAGCACTCCAGACATTGGTAAAACAGTATAGTTGTGTCGTTCCCGTCCAAAATTTTGGCACTCTTCCTGTAACCCGAACTGAGTTTGCCACAGTATTGAATGCCTGTGTGAATCGTAGCAATGAGCTAATAGCGACCGATCCCAAGATAGTTACCCCAGCAGATATGAAAATTCTGCAACGCTTGCAGTCAGAATTTGCACCGGAGTTAGCAACCCTAAAAAGTCCGATAGAGGAATTGGAAGCTCGCACTCCGAATCAGCCTACCAGAGAACGGACTCAAACTGAGTCTAACCAAAAGACTCAACCCTTACCCACAGCTCTACCTCTTAGTATTCCGTCTGGCTCATCTGTGCAGAATCGAGTTGTTAACCGTGCGAATATGCCTAAACTCCAAACTCGTGGCAGTATTGGAAGGGTTGCCCCGGAACCACAAATAAGTAGCGGATTCAATACAGAAAACTACAACCGGATTGAAGATAATCCCTTTCATCGCGTTGGTAACGATCCCCTTTCCACCTTTTCCATTGATGTAGATACAGCATCTTACAGCAACGTGCGACGGTTTATTACTCAAGGAGAATTACCACCCAAGGATGCAGTGCGAATTGAGGAATTAATCAATTATTTTACCTATAATTATCCCCAACCAAAAGGCGAACGCCCTTTTTCCGTCACCACTGAAGTTGCTGCTGCTCCCTGGAATCCTCAACACAAGTTGGTACAGGTAGGTTTGCAAGGTAAACGCCTAGAAAGCAAAACCTTACCACCCAGCAACTTAGTATTTCTGATTGATGTTTCCGGTTCTATGGATGACCCGGATAAATTACCCTTAGTGCAACAGTCGCTCAAATTGTTGGTGAATCAACTGCGTCCTGAAGACCGGGTAAGTTTAGTAGTCTATGCGGGGAATGCTGGATTGGTGTTACCGGCTACTGCTGGTAGTCAAAAATCAATAATTCTGGCGGCGATTGACCGCTTAAAGGCTGGAGGCTCCACTGCTGGCGGTCAGGGCATAGAACTAGCTTACAAGATAGCCAAACAAAGCTTCCTTAAGTCTGGTAATAACAGAGTCATTTTAGCTACCGATGGAGATTTTAACGTCGGGGTTTCCAGTGATGGCGACTTGACGCGATTAATTGAACAAAAGCGAGAGCAGGGAATTTTCCTGACGGTGTTGGGATTTGGCACCGGCAATTATAAGGATGGAAAAATGGAGCAACTGGCTGATAAGGGTAACGGCAACTACGCTTACATTGATACCCTATTGGAAGCCAAAAAGGTTTTAGTTAACGATCTCAGGGGAACTCTATTTACTATTGCCAAGGATGTGAAAATTCAGGTGGAATTTAATCCGACGAAAGTTCAGGCATATCGCTTGATTGGTTACGAAAACCGTCTGCTGCAAAACCAGGATTTCAATGATGACAAGAAAGATGCAGGCGATATTGGGGCTGGTCATTCTGTGACAGCGCTTTATGAAATAATTCCCACTGGTACAAAAAGCGATGTGAAACTCCCAGAGATAGACCCTTTGCGGTATCAGCGTTCTGGTGAAACTGTCTCGGATGCTGCTGGTAATGAGTTGATGCAGGTGAAACTGCGCTATAAGTCGCCCCAGGACAGCACCAGTCAACTAATTACCCAAACCATCCAAGATGATGATTTGAGAACTGACCAGATACCCTCCACAAACCTGAGATTTGCTGCTGCGGTAGCTACCTTTGGGATGGTGCTGCGTGACTCTGAGTATAAGGGAGATGCTAGTTATGATTTGGTGATGAAATTGGCAACCCAAGGGAAGGGGGAAGACCAGGAGGGCTATCGGGGTGAGTTTATTCGTCTAGTGGAGCAATCTAGAGGGTTGATTACAAGAAAATGATTTTAGACTATAAATGAGACGGCAAGTAGGGAGTGGTGTAGTTGAATTACTTGAAAACCGCTGTAATCTCTTGGAGAGATTCACAATCTACAAAAGAGCGATCGCTCTCCACTGTATTAGATATCTGCAATAAATATAGCAATTTAATTTCAGAAGAGGGCATTGCATATCTGCGAGATGTTTTGCGATCGCTGCTAGTCAGAAAAATTATTCCCTACTCTGCAAGACCAGAAGGAAGAAATGCTTTTATTTGTTTCTATGTTCTCCCCTTTCTTCCCACTGGTATACACATCGGTGTACCGGAAACCGGGTCTGGGATAATCCGACATTCCAATCCAAACACCTCCCTTACCATCTTCTCAGTAATCACCAAATTAGGTTCGCCAACAGCAAAAATTTGACCTTCTTTCACCGCTACTAAATAATCAGCATAACGACAGGCGTGATTCAAATCATGTAACACCATGACAATCGTTCGTTGCTGATTTTGGTTCAAATCATACAATAAATCTAAAACTTCTATTTGGTGCGCCAAATCTAAAAAAGTAGTTGGTTCATCTAACAATAAAATATCTGTATCTTGAGCTAATGCCATTGCAATCCAAGCACGTTGTCGCTGTCCACCGGAAAGAGTATCTAACTGGCGTTCTGCTAAATATTTAATCCCAGTAATTTCTAACGCTAGTTCTACTACTTCTTTATCTTCTTTTGTCCGCTGCTGTAACCAATTTTGATAAGGAAACCTTCCACAAGCTACCAAATTTCGAACGGTTAATCCTTCTGGTGCGACGGGGCCTTGGGTAAGAATTCCTAATTTTTTAGCAACATCTTTTGTTGATAGCTTAAATACATCTGTTGTATCTAAATAAATTGTGCCAACGCGAGGTTTTAGTAATCTTGCTAAACCCCGTAATAAAGTGGATTTTCCAGAACCATTTGCACCAACTAAAGCAGTTATTTTTCCTGGTGGTATATCTAAATCTAAATCTTTAATAATAGTTATATTGTCATAACCCAAAGTCAAATTCTTCGCTGACAATTGGTAATGTAAATTATCGCTCAATAATGACATTGACATAATTAAACTTAAGAGAATCTTTGATACTTTTGTAAGTATGTAATATTATATCTGCTTGATTACTTAATTAAACCCAAAGAACCCCACCCCACGAACTCAGCGCTTTGCTTCCCCTTCCCGCAGGTAGATATAGCAATCCTATTTGAGTTATGAAAACTATCGAACCGCCAAGTCGCCAAGATCGCCAAGAAAAGAAACAGAGAATTTCACAAATGATTTAGGATTGCTATAGGGGATTAAAGGTAGCCAGCGCGGTCATGGCATGAGCAACTGGTGCGTAGGGTGCAAGTACTATGAGAATCATAACTAATTAGCTAGACATGATATATCACACTATGCCAAATAGAACAATACTAATTGCTACAGCAAAAGCTGCACCTGCATTCACCCCCAAAATACCAGGATCGGCCAATGGGTTACGAGTCACATCCTGCATAATTGCACCAGTGTAGACATTGCTGCACCCACCAATATTGCCAAAAGCGATCGCGTGCGTTTGTATTTAGCATTTCCGTTGCAGCTGCAACATAGTCAGAATTCGCCATTTGACTAACTCGAATCGCGATCGCTAATCTCAGTCTGAAGAATTTTTGGTTCATCATTATTCAGTTGTTTGTTTTCTGACAACGCTGGTCAAGAAATACTAACAAGCGTTATCAAAAGAACAATCTTCAAACTATACAGGCAGGCTTTTGATGCATAACTCATGGTTAGCGCAGCTCTCAAAAAGTTTTGCGTTCCTCCAAATGTGCTAGTACTTCTGTACGAGTTCGCCAAACAGAACGCAATTGCTTGCGAGTAAACAGTGGTAGTTGGTCGGTAATGTGGGGCGAACCGGGTTGAGTAGCGTTACCGTAGCTGATGAGAGCCATTGCTTTTACTGGCTGTGAAAACTCAATGGTTGCAACATAACTATCACCAGCGACAGCTTGAAAGCGTTCATCTTTATCTGGAGCAAAATTGAGGACGCGGAATATTCCTAGATCCCCATCGCCACCATTGGCAGGTAAATGTAAGTTTCCGCTATGCACTCGGAAGACTTCACCCCAAGCAACATCTAGCTTTCCATAAGCTTTTTCGACTTTTGTTGCTGCTATTTGTAGCGCTTTCGCCGCACTCTCTGGGTTTTTTAAACCATCGGGTGTGGTGCGCGGCGAGTTCTCACTCCAAGGAATACTGAAGGTTTGGTTTTTATCCATTTCTTGCCACCAAAAAGAAAACAATACCGTGCCTCGACTATCAGCATTAGCATTCCGATTCCAAGCAGCTAAAATATCAGCAGCACGACGGGCTAATTCATCGCCATATTTTTGAGCTGCGGGAATTAAATCATCGAGGATGCGTTCTGCAAGTTCCATTTTGGTGGAATGTTTGTACTCAATCATTTTCTCAAAAGAGATTTTTGGATCTTCAGCCAGCATTTTTGCAGAACTTTGTGCCCGGAAAGACATCTCTCCTCGTGGAGCCATATAAGCAGGATAATCATCTGCTTTGATGACAGGGGGGAAAGTAGTTGTCCAAGGTGCATCATTAGCATTTTGCAACCAACCGCTAGGCGGGTCAATTACACGCGGTAAATCTTTGTATGGGTGCATTTTTGTCCACAAAGTCTTAGATGTGTCGCCAGGAATTAAACCTTCCCAGTATTGAAAGTCTCCCTGTTGACGAATCGGCACCAGACCGTTGAATAAGTGCATGATATGTCCTTCTCGGTCTGCATACATGACGGTAAACATTGGTAGTTGCAAGCGTTTCAATACCTTTTGAAATTGGGTTAAGTTTTGGGAACGCGCCATATCCCACCACTGTTCCAACACACCGGGACGGTCTGCACCGACAACCCGCAGTGCCACAGCAAACCCATCTTTTTCTTGAACGACTGCACCGTGGACGGAACTTTTGACTAATAATGGTTGTTCGACTAACGAGCCATTTTTTTGCTTAACTTTTAACAAAAACTTTGATGTCGTAAAAGGACGGACTTTGCCATCAAAAAGATAACCATCATCAGCCAATTTCAACTTGTATACATCCCAACCATCATGAGTATTGACGGTATGAGTCCAACCCAAATAATCGTTAAAAGCGATCGCTAAAACTGGAATTCCCACCAGCGCTGCTCCAGAAGCATTCATTCTTGGGGCAGTAATTTGTGCTTCGTACCAGACAAATAAATCCGACCATAACAAGTGGGGATTTGCCAGCAACATCGCCTTACCACTGGCAGAATGTTTAGGTGCGATCGCCCAACCGTTAGAACCAGCTTCCGATTGAGTATGAGTCATATCTGCTACCTGTTCTTGGTTGACGACAAAAGTAAAATACAGCACTCTTTGCAAATGCGCCAACACATCTTCTGGTTTTACAGGTAATACTATTTTTACTTGCTCGTCAATTAAATCGGGATGGGCTTTGGCATAAGTATTTATCCCGCTGGCAAAAGCATTTATATAACTACGAAAAGCTGGACTTTGTGCCCGATACCAAGAATTAGCACGAGCGGATACTCCCATCGTCAGTACCCATTTATCAGATTCTAAATACTCTTCTCCCCAGTATTCGGCTGCTTTTCCCCTAGCTTGACCATAGAGGCGCAACAGCAAGTTAGCGTGACTCTGCATTTGTGCCCAACCAAATGCCTGGAAAGCGCTTGGAGTATCTTTACCATATATATGCGGTATGCCGTAAGTATCCCATAATATCTCTGTAGTTTTGGGTGCAGTCGCAAAACTGTTATTTGCCAAAATTACAACTAAAATGGCACTGAGGATAAAAGCTAAAAATCTAGAAAATTTTCTTTTCAGTATTGACCGATCGAATTGCCACAAATAAATTCCAATATTCAACATGATGGTTCGATTAAATTAATTTGACTGGAAAAATTTAGTGACTTTCGTCTATATTCCGTAACAAACGGACATTAAATCCACACCCACTAGCAACATACATAAAGAACATAGAACGTATCACAGTGGCATCCCAGCACCTTTGTTTATCCAGAAAGGCAGAGGGCAGGAGGCAGGAGACTCAGTTGGGAATGTTGCAACAGTCCTCTAGCTGTGACCGAACGCGAGTGCGTCTCCAAGAGTTGGGAACGTTGATAAAATTCCATACTACTAGCGTGGTAATAATGCTTTTGAAGTAGCATCAATCCCACAGATGCCGAATAGACCAGCGATTTTTTATTATCAATAATGCTTGACACTAGTTCTAGAAATTCTCAAAAGCTATCTGCGACTAATTTGCATCTAACTCTAGTACTATTAGGAGACATTATCATAAAGGCTACACCTGAGCAAGCATTTATCAAAACTTCTGAATTTTATAAATCTGACTAATGTTGTGCGATAAATCCTTATATATAAGTCTTTTTAAGGTACTGGCACAGCAGCAACTAAGTTATTTAACTCAAATTGAGTTTTGTCATCTATCTTTTGATATATTTTTAGTATATTGTTTTGAGTAAAAGATAATAATAGTTTTTAATTAAAAATTACTTACTATCTTGGCTAAGTTGCTTTAAAGTCATAAGAATAATTGCAAATTAATAGCAATAGTATCAATCGATGTAAAACACAAGCAGCGACTCTAAATGATCGAGAGTTAGATCGTCAATATAGTAGAGCGATCGCCGTTTTAGTAGAAGATGACCAAATCCCTCATAACTACCGCACAGTAGTTTGAGGGATTTACGATCTGTTCTTTTCCAAAAGGTAAAAAAAGGGCTGTTCTTTCTAGCTAATTGCTTTCTTTTTCTTCAGCCATATTCCCAATAAACCAGCAGTAACAACTATTCCTCTAATAGTTGATGGCTCAGGTACAGGTTTTACACTCACATTTTTTTGTATCGATCTTAAATATTTAAAGCTTGATTTATACCAACTAAATATTTTTAATCATCTATTTAACTAACTTTATTGGTATGCGATCGCCCCATCGCCTCTATCACTGTGTAAACAAGAGCGATGCCTGCGGCGGTAAACTACGCATCCAGCAGTGCCCATAACTTATCCACCTGGACGATGTACGTATAATTCTTTACTTGTATAAAAATATATATATAAATTTTTATGATATCAATAACAAAAATGATTTGACATACGCCTAATGATAGATAGATTTTATTAAGCAAATAGTTTAGATTTGTAACAAGTTACACAGAACTAGGTAAAACACATGGCCAACATAATTGAAACTGCTACTAACAATGGTTCTTTCAAGACACTAGTTGCAGCAATCGAAGCGGCTGGTTTGGTAGATACACTGAAAGGGGCTGGGCCATTTACCGTCTTTGCACCTACTGATGAAGCTTTTAACAAGCTTCCAGCAGGTACAGTAGACGCATTACTGAAAGATACTGCAAAGCTCAAGAAAATCTTGACCTATCATGTTGTCTCAGGCAAGGTACTGGCTGCTGATGTAGTTAAGCTGAAGACAGCTAAAACAGTTGAAGGTTCAGATGTAAAAATTGACGCTTCTAATGGCGTTAAGATCAATGATGCAACAGTTGCAACAGCAGACGTTGCTGCTGATAACGGTGTTATCCACGTCATTGACACAGTTTTGATTCCTGCATAAGCAAACGTCAGAATAGCGAACGCTATTTCTGGGGTGGCGACTACCTATAGTCGTTTCTTCATTACAATCTGGTTGAATGTTTTTTAGTAAACATCAACTACCAACAAATCCATCTAGATTCTGTCTAGATGGATTTATTGTTTTATGCGTGTATAAACGTTGCAATTGCTAGCTTCTCTTAATTAGCTGTAATCAAATTTTTAGTTTTGCTAAACCCAAATAACGGATACCTTCGGGGGAAATGTCAAAACGGCAAGGTAAAACTTCTAAACCGAGAGCGATCGCATCCCGCAATAATTTACCATATATAGGATCTGTGCGATCGCCAGGGGAGAAGTCGATACAATCACCCCGATTGATAAAGTAAAGCATCACCGCACGAGTCAAAGGTAACAGCGCCATCAGTTCTCGCAAGTGCTTTTGTCCTCTTGTAGTCTCCGTGTCAGGAAATAAAGCTAATCTCCCTTCAGACAAAGTTGTATTTTTCACTTCTAAATAAATCGGACGTTCCTCATCACTTCCCGTCAAGAAAAAATCCACTCGACTTTTTTTATCTAAGCCATAAACCACCTCGCCCTTGATTTGGCTGTAGTTGCCCAATTCCGGGAAAAGGTATTTCGCCAAAGCTAGCTTTACCACCCGATTGGGCAAAAAAGTATTTATGCCTACCCAAGTCGGCTCATTGTCATGTACCTGAATTAGTTCTAAAGTGTAAGCCAATTTACGGTTAAGATTATCGCTTTTGGAAAGCTGTACCGCACTTAGAGGTGTCGATACTCCAATCATTGGCCCTGTATTAGGACAGTGTGCTGTGACTATTTCGCCAGAAGTAAGTTGAACGTCAGCAAAAAACCGCTTGTAACGCTTGAGTAAAATACCGGGATACAAAGGCGGGTAACAGTAAAGCCAATCTATCATTATGGAACCTTGTTGCTGTTTGTAAATATACGTCGATTCTTTGCCCACCGAACCCATATCTGCAAATCTTTTCAGCAGCTACTCCGCCCTGCAACAGAATTTGAGTAACTTTATATATCATGGATTGTCAATTTTTGTAGTTAAATTGACAACATAGTAATAAAAAGTAGCATATACTAAGTATTACCAGCCTCCCATAAAAATCTGGGAAAATTTCAACGTGCAAGGAGGTAAATCCTATGCAAAAAGTGTGGACAGCAACGGAATTAGAATACGCTTTTCTGTTTACTCTTAGAAAGGTAAATTCCATCAGTCTAGAAGGTTTTAAGGCATTTTTTAATAATATGCCTCTTGACCCTTATATCAAAAGCAATTATCGTTCCAGAAGATTATCTCGGTTCACAGTCTCTGGAAATCAGTTAATCAAATTACCTCATGGTGTCTTCTTGCAAAGTAAAGAATATAATCGATTAGCGGGTGACATTAAAAGAGAGTTTGCAGAATTAGATGATGCACTCATAGAACTTGATATTTTCAAAAATCTTGTTTTGGCATTTAGTGATTCTTGTAAACTTCATCCTGAAGCTGAAATCGGAGTTCATCAAATTAGAATTAGTTGTTCTCCAGAGAATTTTGGTAATCCAGCACCTGAAGGTATCCATCAAGATGGTACTGATTTTATTGGCATATTCTCAGTAGATAGAGAGAATATTCAAGGTGGAGAAACACATCTGTATACTGCCAAAAAAGAAAAGCCTGTATTTAGCAAAATTCTAAATCCGGGAGAACTCCTACTGGTTAATGACCATGAGTTTTTCCACTATGCCAATCCGATAAAACCACAAACTGAGGCTCAAGGAAATTGGGATGTTTTTGTTCTGACTTCTCCCAGCTTGCTTTCAGAATAATTTTAGTGCGAGAATTCAGCACTCCAAAAGCAGAAGAAATTCAGTATTATTAGTATAGTGATTCCACAATTTTTCTGCTTTTTCTTAAATTCTGAATTCTATTTAACCGTAAATATTTTACAATCTATGAAATATGGGGAATTGAATGTAGTCATTTCCCCAATTTTTTATGGAATATTGGACATAATCTAGCTGATAATAGTTTTTCAAATTGATGGCTAAAGTTCCCATATCAATTAATCAATTTGTAATTTTACTATCGTTATATCAACTGGAATCTTAACTTTATAAAAGACATAGCCACAAAGTGTTAAATAAAATCATAAATTGGATTAGCGATATTTTTACTAAACTGAACTCTAAAATCTGGATGTGTACAATATTCCATTTATCAAAACTTAGAGTCGTGTGTTGGTTTTATTTCACAAAAACAATGAAATATACTTAAAATATGAAGGTGAGTGCATAGGTTAGGCTATAAACAAGCCTGCTGGAATTCAATGAACTGAATCAACCAAACAAATGCCATGAATGACGAATTCTACAATAGGGGATTGGAAAAAGCTAGGCGAAAAGATTATGCGGGAGCAATTGAGGAATTTAACCATACTTTAGAACTGACACCTTACTTTAGCGAAGCTTATTTGCAACGGGGTTTAGCACATTATGACTCAGGTGCAATTCTGAAAGCTGTTTCAGATTATACCGAAGCCCTGAAGCTGAATCCTGAGAGTGTAGAGGCATATTATTGTCGAGGATTGGCTAGGGTAGCGCTGAAAAATTTACCGGGGGCGCTAGATGATGTTGAACGCGCAATTCGTCTCAATCTCAATTATGCTGCTGCTTATAATCTGCGGGGAATGGTGCGGCGCAAACAGGGTTATATTCAAGATGCGATCGCTAACTTTAAAAAAGCTGCTGGGTTATATCTAGAGCAACAAGATAAAGAGAATTGTCGTTTGTCTTTGGAACGAATTAAACAGCTACAACCTAAAGAATTACCTGTCCTTGAGGAATCGCGTTCCACTAATAAGCCAATTTTATCTACCAATGATTATTTCACGCAATTATTAGAAAAAGCCGAAAAGGGAGATACTCAAGAGGCACTCGCCGATTTAAACTGGGTATTAAAAGCCGATCCGCAAGATGCCCAAGCTTACTGCTGTCGTGGGGTTGTGCGTTGTAAAATGGGAAATTATCGAGAAGCGATCGCAGATTTTAATCAAGCATTACGACTAAATTTTCAAGATGCCATTGTCTACCGCAACCGAGGTAAAGCCCGTTCTGTCTTGGGAGATCATCAAGGGGCGATCGCGGATCTCAACCAAGCAGTCCAGATGCAACCCGAAGATGTCTTAGTTTATATTGCCAGAGGTAATGTCTATCGGGCAATGGGCAATTATCTCGGTGCAATTCAAGATTACACCCAAGCGTTGCAAATCAATTCTGATGAGGCTCAAGCTTACTACAATCGCGGCATTGCCTATACTTGCTTAGAAGAAATACAAAACGCCGTGGAAGATTATCAACGGGCGGGAAGTATCTTTTGCGAACAAGAAGACTGGGAAAATTATCAACAAGTCTTAAATAGCCTAGAAAAAATTCAGAAATTTAGTCCAGAGTCAAAAAAGCAAAAATATCACTTGCTACGTCAGCGACTTTTACGCATGGTTGGGGGATACTGGGAAATTGCCGAACGATTGATTCAGCAAAACAAAGATTATCATCCTGGGATGTCAGACGAGTGGTATTTGCAAAAAGTGATTGATGATTTAGAACGCGATCGCAATAGATAAAATATAAATGCCACTACAAACGTAAAATCACCCGTACATTATTTATACGGGTGAAAATGCGATCGAGCGCTTGTTATTTTGTAATTAAACTAAATGCACCTTATATTTAGCATCGTTTTAAAGTTTAGTTAGAAGTGCGACTTTGACGGCGACGGCGCAATCCAAACATACTAACTGCTCCCACCGCAAACATTGATAGAGTAACAGATGGTTCAGGAACGGTAGCACCAATTAACGCTTTAACATTTGCCTCGCCGATATCAAGAACGACGACAACATCATTAAAGTCGCGATCGGAACTTTCATTCCACTTACCAGTTGCAGAATCTACCCCTGAAGCGTATAAATCCCCGTATAAATCCTCAAATGCTAGGAGGATGTAGTTGTTGTAAGCATAAGCAACTGCGTGCTGTAGTCCATCAGCGTTAGAGGCAGTGTCAGTACCAAAGATATTGGCAGAGGTACCACGGTTCAAACCATCAGCTCTCAACCATAAATCTAGTTGAGTACCTGCGGTAACATTACCAACTTTAACCCCATCACCTAGTTTTAGTGCGTTACCGCCCCAGCCGCCAACACATCCAGTCCCTTCACAAGAAATATCATTAAAAAGCAGCCCAGACTTGTTAGTAGTTCCTGTAGCTTCAAAGGCTAACTGGTTTCTATAACCTGCACCCTCATTAATAAAGTAAACAGAAACATCGTGGTCGTATTTGAGGTTTAATTTACTGGGGTCTAATTTAAATTGTCCGCTGTTTGGAAGGGCAGCACTTTCTGCTTGGACAAATTGTTGAAAAGGAGCGTCGTTAAAACCAGTTTGAGACTTATTATATACAGTTGGTTGAGTCCATGAACTATTCCAATTAAAATCAGCAGCAGATGCAGTTTCTACTTTGGAAACTAATCCGGTTAATGTAGCTGTAGCGGCAATCAAGGCAGTGAATAAATTAGGTTTCATATTATGAGCCATTAAGTAGGAAAGACAATTTAGATAATGCTTTTTGAGCAGCTATCTCTCTTCAGTTGTGTCTTACTTCTAACAGCTATACTTCTGCAACGTCAATCTGTCTATTTACTTTTGCTAGTATATTTAAATAGCGCTTTATCTAAAGTGTTTTTACGGAAAAAAGATATTTTTAATCTGGTATTACACTGTTATTAGCACTTAGTAATTAAAATTATATATAATTAAAGCTTGATGAATAATATATACTTTTTATGAAAATCAGATATGCAATTTCTATAGTGAAATGCTAAAAGCTTAATCTATAAGAATTTTCATTTAAATGAGATAAATAAGTAATCGTGTGCCGTCATCCGTATCAACGAAGCCTTGGCTCAGTTAATACGCTGCTATACAAATAGAGATGATCTCCGTACTTACGTTGGGAAACGTAGTAATCTATCAAATCAATGAAACTTGGGTAAATAAGTTTAGTCTTTGTTTTAAGCGCTAAAGTGTTTACTACGTACTACGCTTTAGTTGGCTTGATTAACTAGTAGTCTGTCAAAATCGACTTCGGTGTCGTCAGAATCTAGAAGTTATGCCGAGGATGGAAGACAATTTAAGGGGGTTATACCTTAAAATCACAGTCTTTGCTTAGACTTGATGAATATCTTTAAGGTTAAAATAATCAAGCTTTTCCAGAGCTACATTCCCCCTTTCACAAATAAAATCTATATATGAACGCTACACAAGAAAAACTAAAAGCTCTCTTAGAGCAGGCTTTAATCGCGGCTTTTGGCGCTGACTTCGCTGGAGTAGATCCAATTTTGGTTCCTGCTAGCAATCCTAAATTTGGCGATTATCAGGCGAATGTGGCTTTATCCCTGAGTAAAAAGTTAGGATTGCAACCAAGAGCGATCGCAGCTGCGATCGCCCTGAAACTAGATGTATCCGAAATCTGCGAACCACCAGAAATCGCTGGGCCAGGATTTATCAATCTGAAACTGAAAACAGCATACTTAGAAGGACAACTAAACGCGATTCAAGCCGATTCCCGACTAGGAGTTCCAGCTGCGAAAACGCCGAAGCGGGAAATTGTGGATTTTTCCAGTCCGAATATTGCCAAAGAAATGCACGTCGGACACTTGCGTTCGACGATTATTGGTGATTCTATCGCCCGGATTTTAGAATTTCTTGGACATGATGTACTGCGGTTGAATCATGTAGGTGATTGGGGTACGCAGTTTGGGATGTTAATCGCCTATCTGCGGGAAGTTTACCCAGACGCGCTTACCACCGCTAATGCTTTAGATATTGGTGATTTAGTCTCTTTTTATCGCAAAGCCAAACTGCGGTTTGACACAGATGAAATTTTTCAAGAAACAGCACGCCAAGAAGTCGTCAGATTACAAGCAGGTGCAGAAGATACACTCCATGCTTGGAGATTACTGTGCGAACAGTCGCGGCAGGAGTTTCAAATAATTTATGAGTTGCTGGATATCAAGTTAACTGAACGAGGCGAATCTTTCTACAATCCCTTACTACCAAGTGTTGTGCAAGATTTAGAAAAATCTGGATTACTGGTAGAAAACCAAGGGGCAAAATGTGTTTTCTTAGAAGGGTTTACAAATAGAGAAGGTGAACCCTTACCTTTAATTGTGCAGAAATCAGATGGTGGTTATAACTATGCCACAACAGATTTAGCATCTCTCCGTTATCGGATTCAGAAGGATGAAGCAAAGCGGATAATTTATGTAACAGATGCTGGACAAGGAAACCACTTTGCCCAATTTTTTCAAGTTGCACGCAAAGCCAGATGGATTCCTGACGATGTGGAATTAGTCCATGTTCCCTTTGGGTTGGTGTTAGGAGAAGATGGTAAGAAATTCAAAACCCGTTCTGGGGATACTGTGCGGTTGCGGGATTTATTAGATGAAGCTGTTTCTCGTGCCCATGCTGACTTAAAAACTAGATTACAAGAAGAAGAACGCCAAGAAAGTGAAGAATTTATTAATGAAGTTGCTAGGGTAGTTGGAATCAGCGCAGTTAAGTATGCAGACTTAAGCCAAAATCGCACTAGTAACTATATCTTCAGCTATGACAAAATGCTGGATTTTAAAGGTAATACTGCGCCCTATATGCTGTACGCTTATGCGCGGATTCAGGGGATTAGCCGCAAGGGTGATATTAACTTTAAAGAGTTGGGAAATAATGCTGTTTTGTTGGAGCATGAAACAGAATTAGCGCTAGCAAAATATTTACTTCAACTGGATGAAGTTATTAGTAGTGTAGAGCAAGACTTGCTGCCCAATCGTTTATGTGAGTATTTGTATGAACTGAGTAAAAAGTTTAATCAGTTTTACGATCGCAATCAGGGAGTTAAGGTGTTAGAGGCGGAAGAACCGCAGCGCACATCCCGTTTAGTTTTATGTGATTTGACTGCTAGAACTCTGAAGCTGGGATTATCTTTGTTGGGAATTCAGGTATTGGAGAGGATGTAATATTTTTTTTAACGCAAAGGTACGCTAAGGTAATGCAAAGGTACGCAGAGTAAGAGTGAAGCTGATTTTTTCTTTGTGTACTTTGCGGTTTTTTAATTAGAATTGCTGGACTGGAGGCGATCGCTTATGGTACGGACACCATCAAAAAACATAACTTTGGCAGAGTTTCTAATGCTACCAGAAACGAAGCCCGCTAGTGAATACATCGATGGTCAAATTATTCAAAAACCTATGCCACAGGGAAAGCACAGTATAATTCAAGGTGAAATGGTTAGCACTGTTAACTTAACGGTCAAGCCCAAGCGAATTGCTCGTGCTTTTCCAGAACTGCGGTGTACTTTTGGTGGAAGGTCAATAGTTCCAGATATTTCTGTGTTTACTTGGCAAAGAATTCCTCGTGATGAAAATGGTGAAGTTGCCAACGTATTCCAAGCAGCTCCTGATTGGACTATTGAGATTCTATCGCCTGACCAAAGGCAAACGAAAGTTACAAAAAATATCCTGCATTGCTTGAATTATGAAACACAAATGGGTTGGCTGATCGATCCAGAAGAACAAACGGTATTTGTGTACATCCGGAATCAACAGCCAGTCATGTTGGATGAACTAGAAGCTTTACTCCCTGTGCCAGATTTTGCAAGTGAGTTGAGGCTGACAGTAGGAGATTTATTTGGTTGGCTGTTGGAGTAAACCAAATTTTGACGAATTGAGTAAGGAAATACACCAAGTGCAACAGGTTTTATGGGTAGGAATCGGTTGTAAACGGGGAACATCATGGCAGTTGATTGATGGGGCGATTGAGCAAGTCTTTCGAGAAAATCAACTTTTTCCAAGTGCGATCGCAGGTATTGCTACCATTGATACTAAAGCTTCGGAAGTTGCCTTAGTCAAACTTTGTCGCCTCCGCAATTTGCCCCTAAAAACCTTTTCTGCGGAAATACTTTGCTCTGTCTGTGTCCCCAATCCTGCCACAATTACCAACGATAAAGTCGGTACACCTAGCGTAGCAGAGGCAGCTGCTATTCTTGCAGCCTCTCAACTCACATCTTTGAATGTTTTCCCCTTTACAAACATAGAAGAATTGCGAGTGAAGTTTTTAGTTCCTAAACAAATTTTCCAAATACAAGGGCAACCAGGAGCGGTAACTCTTGCTGTTGCCCAAGCTTTAAATATTATTAGTATTACAAAAGTTCCTTAATTTTCTAGTCAACAACTCTCAAAAAATAGTTAATGATGCTAGAAACAATTGCTAGTACAATTGAACCTAACAAAGCAGGTAAAAATCCCTGAATCTCAAAACCAGAACCAGGAGTTAGGACACTTGCCAGCCAAAGGGCTAAGGCGTTAATCACCAATGTAAATAAACCAAAGGTAAGCAAGGTAATTGGAAACGTCAAAATCTGTAAAATTGGTCTAATAAATGCATTAACCAAACCAATTACAAAGGCAGCAATTAAGGCGGTCACAAAATTCTTGATAAAGAATCCCGGCACGATATTAGCTGTAATGAATAACGCCACCGCAGTACCGAGCCAAGTTAATAAAAAGTGTTGCATAAGTTTTTTTAGAGGAATTAGCAGTAAGTTTAATTAATTTCACTATTGCCAGTTGTGATTTGTAACGCGATCGAGTGTTGTTGTGCTTGACTCCTAAAGTTGCCATCATCTTTTATCAGCCTAAAATCAATGTAATTTTTCAGTGCTGAAAAGAGAGATACTTCTAATCGGTATATCTTTATCGTATTGCAGGATGTACCGCAGTGAACTACCGACACCAACCTGAGTACAATTTAAGTGGGTAACTTACGATGATTTAGTTAAATTCATAAAAAATGCTGTGAAGCGCAAAACCCCTACAGAGGTTTATTGAAGTTGAAAAACCTCTGTAACTTGGGGATTTCCAAAGGAGAAATAGGTTCTCAGAACTTTTGCTTACACGCAAAGGAGATACTGGCTATGCTCATACTATGCCTAACGCCGCAAAAGAACCTCCCAAGTAGAGCCACCAACTACGCCGTCAGGTTCTAAACCATAGCGCTTTTGTGCAGCTTTCACTGCTGCTTCGGTTGTCTCGCCAAAGTCTCCATCGGCATCACCTTTCAAGAAACCAAGCTTTTTCAGTTGTTGTTGCAACTTAACAACTTCAGAACCACGTAATCCTATACGCAAAATTGGCAATCCTTCTGAGGTGTATTGAATACCAGGAGTTCGTTTTGTAGTTGTGTTTGACTGAGTTCTAGTAGTTGATGTAGTACGCTTAGGCGGTTTCTTTGTGCTAGAAGTTGTAGTTTTTCTGGGAGTAGCAGGTCTTGGCTCAGGGTTGTTGGTAACTTGGGTTACAGCTTTTTTTGGGGTAGTAGGTTTTGGTTCTGGTCTAGTCGGAACTTGTGTTACAGCTTGTCTGGGAGGGTTGGGGTTGGGATTTCCAACGTTGGTGAGGTTACTAGCCTGGGTTGGAACAGGAAAATTTGTAGCTGAGTTAAATCTTGGCTGGGATGAAGGGGCGGTTGATGCTGCTACTGGTTGATTAGGAAAAAGTCGTTGCCAAGTGCTGGCATCAACAATGCCATCTGGATTCAAGCCAGCTGCTTGTTTAAATCGGGAAACAGCACTAGCTGTATTTTCACTATAAATACCATCTACTGCACCAGAATAAAAACCCAAAAGTTTCAAAGCTGCCTGAAGTTCAGCTACACGTTCGCCTTGACTGCCAACTTTGAGGCTAGGACGGTTGATGCTATTTCCAGGATTTACTTGGGCAATTTTTTGTGGAGCTGCTATTGATACTACAGCTGTTGAGGTAATAAGCAGAGGCGTAGCAGAAAACAAGAGTATTTTAATGGCTGATAAAGATTTAGACCTCTTTGGCCACCAATCTTTTTGCCGTTTTTCCATTCTACAGCGATTTACAGTTGGGTCTAGTAATTTTAAGTAACTCAAAATACTTGCTGTCAGGCTGCTTTGCATGGAATTCACTCCCAGAATATTCTCATGCTAATGGTACAGCCGCTTGGTCTAAAAAACAGCTGCTGCATTTTACAATATCTCCGACGGGCGTCGTTGCGGCACATTCTCAGTTACGCAATCGCGCGATTAATTGCTTCTTCTTGACCAACTAAAGACAAGTAAGGCTCTTTTAAATATTTACAAGCTGAAGCGATCGCATCTTTGGCACTCACTGCTGCAATCAATTCTTGGAACTTGGTGTCAAAATCAATTCCTAAGCCCAAAATTTCATACCAACCGTATATCTGAGCAATTTGCCCGTTGGTTTGTTTACCCAAGGCGTATTGCCCCAGGATCTTATTTTTAGCAGCTTGGAGTGCGCTTTCGGAAACTTCAGTGGTACATAACAAATCTACTTCTGTACGCAGTCCTTCTAGGGCGATGCTGGTATTTTCTGGCGCTGTACCCATATAAACTATAAACGACGCTGGAAATAGCCTTGTGGAGTAAAAGGCGGATACTTCGTAAGCTAAACCGCGCTTTTCCCGCAATTCGACAAACAAGCGACTAGAAAGCCCATTTCCCAAGTAGGTACACAATAACTTCAAGGCGGCGTAGTCAACAGAACTCACCGATGTTCCCAAATAGCCCAGCATCACGATTGATTGTTGTGTCTGTATTGGCTTTAGCCTTACCTGCGGTTCTACCTTAATCTCAGGTAAATTCAGTATTGGCAGTGCTTGGGCTGGCGCTTGCCAATCAGCAAAAACTTCTTCCACTAATGCTACTGCATCTGTGGGTGTGACTCTACCAGCAATACTAATTACTACATTATCTGGACGAAAATAAGTTTGGTGATACTCCACTAAATCTGCACGAGTTAAGCGGCTCATGGTGGTTTCATCTCCCAGCACTGACATGGAGTAGGGATGATTTTGGTACATTACCTGCCGCATTTGTTCAAAGGCGACATTAAACGGTTGCTCTTTTTGAGAACGAATATCCTGGAGTGCTAAACGTCGTTCTAGTTCCACTTGAGTTTCGGGAAAAGTCGGCGATCGCAAAATCCGTCCTGCCAATGTTAATATTTCCCCAAAATCGGATGTTACCGTCTTGAAAGATAGCAAAAAATAATCAGTGCCAGCATCCGCACTCAAACTCGCCCCTACAGACTCGACTTTTTCTGCAATTTCCAAGCTAGAAAGTCCATCACATCCCTTTGTCATCACTGCTGATAACAAATGTGCTAATCCTGCTTGTTCCCGGTTTTCGTTACAACTACCGGCACGCACAAAGATTCTCGCTGCAATAATGTCCGCAGCTGGATTTTCCGCCACCAGCACGACAAGGCCATTGTTCAATACAGTGCGATGGATGGGCGATTTTTGCAGCAAGGTTGTCATTTATCATTTGTCCTTTGTCATTTGTCATTTGTCATTTGTCATTTGTCCTTTGTCATTCGTCTTTTGTTAATGACTAATGACTAATGACTAACACGGTTTAAGTACAGTAACCGCGTAATTCTCTGGTGAGAGATACTGTTTAGCTAATTTTTGCAATTCTTTGGCATCAAAAGACTGAATCTGCTGGGGATATGTCACAGCTAATTCAGCTTGGGCAATGGTATTGTAATATCCATAAAGCCCTGTAAGTTGATTTGGCGTTTCGGTAGAAAACGCATACTCGTTACATAGCAACCTGCGTGTCCGAGCAAGTTCTTGTTCGCTAATTCCTTTAGTTTGCAAATCATCCAAATGAACGCAAATTAAAGACTCAACTTCCTCAAGATTTTCTGGTTCTAACCAAGCAGTAATTGTAAATAAACTTGATTCTCGTTGTAGAGAAAAACTACTGCAAATTCCCTGTACCAATTGCAAATCTTCTCGCAAATCGCGCACTAAACGCGAAGTCCGCCCTTCTGCCAATAACACTGACAAGAAATCTAAACCATAGCCAGTACGGATATCTTCTACTCCGGGTACCAGCCACGCCATCAACAATCGCGCTTGCTCTATGCGTGGTAAACACAATTCTTGACGATGAATTCCTGCGATCGCTGGCTTTGCCACTTTCTCCAACTGCGGACAATTTGAGCGTTCGGCAAAATCAGCAAATGAATTATTTACCATTTCCCAAGCTGGTTGCTGGGCTATACCTCCTGCAATTACCACCGTCATGTTTTCCGGCTGATAGTGAGTGCGGTGAAAACAGCGCATTGCTTCTGGTGATTGCTGCATCAGTTCTTGCTCTGTACCCAACACCGAACGTCCGTAAGGGTGATGGGGATAGATGCTTTGAATCAGCGCTTGAAATCCTATCCAGTCGGAATCGTCTTGACAAGAGCGAATTTCTTCTAGCACTACATCCCGTTCGCGGCTAAATTCATCTTCTGGAATTGCCGCATTGAGTAGTAGTTCTCCCAAGTAGGGCAGAGTATCTTTTAAATAAGGAGCAGCTGTGGTGAGTGAATAATGAGCATAATCATAGCTTGTCGCTGCATTACTGACGCCACCCCGGTTTTCAACTTTGGAATCGAACATTCCAGGGGGTAGCGTCGCCGTACCTTTAAAAATCATGTGTTCTAAAAAGTGCGCCATGCCAAACCACGGTTTTGGCTCTAAGCTGGCTCCAGCACGCACCCAAACATCCGCCACAACTACAGGAGTAGTGGGAATTTCTTGATGAATAAAAGTTAAACCACTCTCTAGTCGGAAGACCGAGGCTGGAAATACGGTATTAGTTAGTTGTTTTAACAATTTTTTGTAGTTTTAACCACAATTTAACGCAATTGTGTCATTTTAACTCTGAACGCTACCTCATTTAGAATCAAGGTATACAGATTTAGTAGAATTATGCTATTCCTGTTCTCCACATTACCGAAAAATTAGAAGCGTTATGCATTGCGAGGAAAATCGCAAATTACTTAAAATACTGGAATCTCAATGACAAATTCTGTTCCTTCGCCAAGCACAGAATTGCAACTCAACCGCCCATTATGGGTTTCTTCGACAATTTGACGAGCGATCGCGAGTCCTAATCCTGTTCCTTTCCCAACCTCTTTCGTTGTAAATAGGTGGTCGAAGATCCTAGCTCTAACCTCCTCTGGTATCCCTTGACCGTTATCTTTGATGCGAATTACTACCATATTTTGTTCATTGGATACTTCGGTATGAATCAGTATTTGGTGATGATTGGCTTGGGATTGAGCAAAAGAAAGCCCCTCACAGGACGTATCTAAGGCATCAATGGCGTTAGCGAGGATGTTCATAAATACTTGATTTAACTGTCCTAAAAAGCACTTTACAGGCGGTAAATTTCCGTATTCAGTGAGAACTTCGATCGCTGGACGTTTTTCGTTAGCTTTGAGGCGATACTTCAGAATCAACAGGGTACTCTCAATCCCTTCATGGAGGTTACAAGCAACTTTTTCGGTTGTATCGGCTCTGGAGAAGGTGCGGAGACTGATGCTAATATCTTTGATCCTTTCTGAAGCTACCTTCATCGAGTCTACTAGCTTTGGTAAGTCTTCAGTCAGGAATTCGAGGTCAATTTCTTCGCTATGCTCAATGACTGCGATCGCCGGATTGGGATGATGTTGTTGGTAGCATTGGATATGGGCAAGTAAGTCTTGAATATACTCTTCGGCATTGTTAAGGCTGCCTTTAAGAAATCCAATCGGATTATTAATTTCATGTGCCACCCCAGCAACCAAGTTACCCAAGGTTGCCATTTTTTCATTTTGCACCATTTGTAATTGGGTATGCTCAAGTTCTTGCAGCGATCGCTCTAATTCTTGGGCATAATTTTGAGATTCTTGATAAAGACGGGCATTTTCTAGAGAGATGGCGGCTTGAGTGCATAGCAGTTGGATAACTTCGGTGCGATCGCTTGTAAATGCACCAATTGTCAGCGGATTTTCTAGATATAGCAGCCCGATGAGTTTACCTTGATTTAACATCGGCGTACACAACACACTCTTAGGTTGTTGCTGCATGAAATATGAGTCGGCGATAAAATCAGTTTGTGCTGTTGCATCATCCAGTACAACAGTTTTTAAGCTGCGTTTGACATAGTTCATCAGTGTGACAGGAATGCCTTCGCTGGTTGACAATGGTACAGATACCAGACTGACTCCTTCATTGATGGTGGCTACAGCTTCAACCACCAAGTTGTCTTTTTGAAGTACAAGTAATGCAGCTTTTTGCCCTAGCTATCTAATTGGTATTTTAGGGCTTGAGACTCAAGCACAGAGAGAATTTCTGTATGTTGATTGACCAAACCTTGTATTGCGGTAATTGGATCATGGTGAAGGCGATGTTTGCGTTGGCGAG
>NZ_JBWQXL010000030.1:0-68517 GCF_056620565.1 Nostoc sp. LEGE 12454 | reverse complement strand
GCTCCCCTGCCCCTCTGCTCCCCTGCCTCGCTGCTCTGCTAACCAAGTCATCAACCAGCCGCAAATGCCAATAGCTAACCCCAACAGTGTGACATCTACCTTGGTAACAAAAATCGCCCGCACCAACAATACTATTAAAGAATAAATAATTACAGCAGCAGGTAAACTAATACTTAACCTACGGCGATCGTCGCTGACAGTACGAGGCTGTTGGAAAAGATTGTGATAAATGGTAATGATAGTTGTGGCGATCGTTGCCAGATAAACAGCAATTAAGGGAAATCCTCTTAACTGCCAACCCCAATGCAGATAACTCAGCCCCAGAATATTTACCAGAGGTAATTTACCAGTATGTAAATTGGTAAAAATAGTCCGATTTTTGGAGAGTAAAACAGTTATAGCAGTCAGGGTAGGACAGGCGATCGCAACTACAATCCAATCCACAGGATTTTGCCACAATTTGAAGCTATCCATTGCCCAAAAGTTCACTGGCACTAACAAAAGAGTGGCAATCAGCAATGTCTGAGCCGTCAATCTGAGGTTATTTTGCCTAGTCGCCCAAAAGCTTAATCCCCAAAAACTCAAAGTATAAGCAAATAAAACCCCGTACTGTCCAGCAGCGGGAAACCTCGCCCATTGGCTAGCAGCAAGTACTCCAGAAGATACGACTACCAAGAAAACCCCTAGAAAAAGTAGCCAACGCACACTCAGTTCTGCCCCCAAGGACTGCAACATTGTGCCGATGAAGTTGGGTTTAGCTGGTTTTTGTTGTGGTTGTTTACCGCTACTAGATTGTAAAGCTACTATGGGCAACTGCTGCACGGGGTCGGAAGTTGCAAATACTACCTTTGTTTTGGCTTCAGCCTGGGGTTGCAACACCACCGCACACACCAGAAACTCTCGACATAACTGCCTGACTTGGGCATCAGATATCAAACCTAAACGCAACCATATATCCAGTCCTTCCAATAATTGAGGATGGGAAGATGGCAATCTGATTTCAATTTTTAGCGGGCGCTCAAGGGGCGATGACATAAGCGGCAGCAGTACAAGTATATACTTAAATTATTGTTTAATTAAAGTATATTTTTGCTCTAACTGTGCAACTTATCAGGCTAATTGATATTAATTTTTAACCGACAAGCGAGATCAAATGCCAACTATCTGCTTTTAGTTTCCACTTGCAGTCTCCCAGCCAGTAGATATGCCCGTATCCTTAGTTTAATTAGCTTTTGTTATTTTCCAGAGAAAGTCGTCTACCTGCTGTAGCTTTGAGTTATAAACTTTTTCAACTCCAGCTTTTAAGAAATCAGATGGCTCGAACAAGAACAAAAATATATCACTAAAGCCATCGGTAATCTCTGGTAACTGATTTTTTCCTACAATTTGAAATTGCACTTTTGGATCGATTAAGTTACTAAGTACTTGTAGTGGTGGAATAATGTTATCCTCATCACTAATTAAAAGCGGTTCATTAGCTTGATTAATAATGTGAGCAATTTTAGGATATTCTTGGTATTTTTCAGGGAATTGGTTCCACCAAATCTGCGGTTGAGAGTGAACTATACAAGATACAACTTCGCCCATAATTACCATAAATGCTACAAGTGACCAAAACTTTTTTTGCCCAGCTTTAGTAGAAATAGACGTAATTTTAGTGGTAAATAGGTAAGCAACAGCTAACTGTATCCCTAAAACTGAAGGAAGTGTATATCGACTAGTAGCATATCGCTTTAAAAAGACGAAATCTGTTATCAGTAAGGGAAGCCCTACTGATGCAATCAAGGTTAGAACAAATAACCAAACTTCTTTAGAGGTTCTTCGACACACAATATAAATTGAGTAGCTGCTTAAAGCTAAAAGAATCAAAATAAAAGGAATCAAGACAATCTTAAGTTTTCCAGGCTCGTTTGGAGTAATACCTAAATCAAGAAAGGCACGACTTAAGATCCCAGCCCACCTTGCAGTTGACATAAATACTGTTTGTTTAGTATTCGTCCAAGCTACTGCTTCTGGCTGAGGATTGGTAATAATAATCCAAATCCAAGGTACAAAAGTTATAAAACCTGCAAGCGATGAAAGCAAATAATAAATTAATGTTTTACTCAATCGGAAGCGTTCGATTGTAAGTACATAAATTCCTTGTGCGAAAGCAACCAAGGTAAAAAATAGATGAGTATAAAATCCTACTGCTAATGTTGCTGCATAAATGAACCAATTAACATTTGTTTTCAGGCGCATAGCTCGCAGCAGTGCTACACTCGATATTAAAATGGTTACTATGGCTAAACTGTACGATCGCGCTTCTTGTGCGTACACGATATGAATAGGTGAAACGGCTACCAACCCGATGGCTATCCACCCTACTAGTGAAGACTCAAATAATTCTTGACATAGCCAATAAAGACAAGGAAAGGTAAGCAGACTAATAAATGCTGAAAAACTTCTGATCGCTGCTATAGAATTACCAAAGTATTCTACCCAAAACCGGGTCATCAAGATGTAGAGTGGCAAAATCTGCGAGTCTTCTACAATAACTCCTTTAATTGTATCAATTACATTTTTTTCAGGATTAGGATACTGGTATTTATGTAAATCTTCTATGCCAATCAAACGACCATTACCTAATTGCTTCCTCATTTCTGACTGCGTATAGCCAGATATGCGTAATGAGGAGAAAACTTCATCACCCCAATAAATTTTTTTATCAATATTAACGAAGCGAAAAAATACACCTATTACTAATAGAATTATGATTAAAAAACGTAACCAATATTTATAAATAGTCCATTCCTGTGGTAATTGCTTTTTCATGTAGTTTTCGATCTCCTCAAGACCTTAATCAACCTTGGTAAAAAGGCAACTGATAATTTTTTATTAGCCTGTTACTAATGAAAAAAGCAAACAAATTAGTATCTATGAATAGAAGACTAGACTAACATTAAGATTTATCTAATTTACGAATTAAATACAAGGTCTTATTTTCTGATTAACCACTATCAACTTGTCTATAAACATTTTAATTAAAAGTTTTTTACTCTAAATAATAATTTAAATATTTATTTTGCAGCTTTTTACAACACGTAATTATAGTAAATACAATTATTTATTTGTCATCGTACAGTATAAATTAATCAAGAAATAAAATACTTGTGTGAAAAATAAAAAGATTTAATAAACTTTATATGAAATAACTATAAGCACGACTAGTAGTAGCAAATAGTACAGAAATACTAAGTAACTTTCCTCTGTACCGATTTAATTACGTAGCTTGCTTCTTACTTCCAGTGAGAAACTTCTTAATATCTGTGTTCGAATTTTTACTTAGCCTTTCCCGGACTAAATCGACCATTGTTCCAGCAGTCTAAAATACAGCAAGCAGATACTACGATAAACCGATCAATTTATAGTAATATATTTAAACTGCGATCGCTTCCTTTGGTATGTAGCCATTAAGCGCAAGCAACATATCTCAAGTAAACGGACGAGTGCGAACACCGTCCGATCGATCAAACTATGGAGAATTGAGATGAGCAACAAACACATTGAAGTCAAACAGGTAGCAGGTTTCATCGGTGCCGAAATCAGCGGCGTAGACTTGTCACGTCCTTTGCACGATGATGCAGTCAAAGAAATTCGTCAAGCACTATTGAAGTGGAAAGTCGTGTTCTTTCGCGGTCAAAACATCGATCATGCGGCACAGATTGCATTCACGGCTCGTTTTGGCGAAGTGACTTATGCACATCCCCACGAAGATGAGCCGATTGAAGGCTTCTCAGAAATCTTGCCCATTGACCGCAGCCGTTACGAGCGGCGCAATGGTCTGCGTCGTTCCAGCTACGAGAGCCGTTGGCACACCGATGTCACAGCAGTTGTTAACCCACCTGCGGCGTCAATTTTGCGTGCGGTTAATGTCCCTAGCTTCGGTGGTGACACACAGTGGACAAATTTAGTTGCAGCCTATGAGGGTCTGTCAGCACCCCTACGGGCATTAGCAGACACATTAAAAGCCGAACATCGCTTCAATGCGCGTTTGAATTTACCCAGCAACAGCAAGATTGCCCAGCGCATCGCAGCCAATCCCCTGGTTTCAATCCATCCAGTAGTAAGGGTTCATCCTGAGACTGGTGAACGCGCATTGTACGTCAATCCTGGCTTCACCTCGCACATTATCGACGTATCACGACAAGAGAGCGACTTGCTGCTTGAGTTGTTCTTCAACCAGATTACCAAGCCCGCCTACACCACCCGCTTCCGCTGGAATAACGGTGACATTGCGTTCTGGGACAACCGCGCCACCTCCCATTTGGCTCCTCAAGATTTAGATCATCTGGAAGTCGAGCGCGTTCTCTATCGCACCACCATCACAGGCGATGTTCCAGTTGGGCCCGATGGTTTCCGATCGCAAGTGGTTGAAGGTGAGGCGTTCAACAGCGAACTACCAACCGTATTGAAGAACAAAGCTGAGAAGTTAGAACCAGTATCAGCACTTTCATAAGCTACAGAGTGGTAAACAAGGGCTGCGCTGTTCGTAGCCCAGTTTACCTACTGAAATTTTTCTCGGCAGATTTTTACCGATATAGTTGGTTATAAGTTGGTATCTTTGGTACTATTTTACCTAGCGTCAATTTTATGGAAGAAACCCTTCAAACGCCTTTTCTATGAAAAGAAGACAAATTTTTGGCTTCCTGGGTATAGCGATCGCTGGCTTACTGCTAGCAATTGGTTTACCGTTGGTTCCTCCTTCTCCTGTAATAGCACAGTCGAACACCAACATACTCGTGTCCGCAGCTGCCAGCTTAAAAGAGGCGCTGGAAGAAATTAAGCCTTTGTACCAACAAAGTAAATCAAATATCAATATTAATTATAATTTTGGGGCTTCTGGTGCCTTGCAGCAACAAATTGAGCAAGGTGCGCCAGCAGATATCTTTATTTCTGCTGGCAAAAAGCAAGTGGATGCCTTGGAACAAAAAGGACTGTTGCTACCAGGTAGCCGTACTAACCTAGCAAATAACCGTCTAGTCTTGATTGTGGCTCAGGATGTTGTCGGCATCAATAGCTTCTACAATTTAACAGATAGTAAGATTAAAAAAATTGCGATCGGTGAACCTAGAAGCGTACCCGCCGGTCAATATGGCGAGCAAGTCTTGAAGAAATTGAAACTTTACGATCGCCTCAAGTCGAAATTGGTCTTTGCTAACAATGTGCGTCAAGTTTTAGCAGCAGTAGAAAGTGGTAACGCCGAAGCAGGTTTAGTTTATGCCACTGATGCTAAAATTTCCAATAAGGTAAAAGTCGTAGTTACTGCTGATGATAAATTTCATTCCCCAATTGTCTATCCGGTAGCAATAATTAAAAGCAGTAAAAATACTTCTGCTGCCAAAGAATTTGTCCAGTTTTTATCTGGCAGTGAAGCCAAAACTGTACTCAGAAAATATGGGTTTATTGTGAGTTAAAACAAGGGGCTTACGCCCCTTATCTGATTAATTGAAGTTTAAGAAGCTGTGGACTGTAATTTTTCTAGTCGTCCCAGCACTTCTGAACTGTGAATAGTTGGGTTGACTTTAACAAAAGTCTCGCGCAAGACGCCTTGAGGATCGATGATGAAACTGTGGCGCATAGATAAAAAGCCAAGCCACGAACCGTAAGCTTTACTCACTGAACCATCAGTGTCAGCCAACAGGGGAAATTTTAGTCCTTCTGAATCACAAAATTTGGCGTGGGAATCAATGTCATCAGCACTAACACCAATAATCTGGGTATTTTTTTCGAGATATTGGGGTAAGTCTTGCTGAAAACGACGAGCCTCTATAGTACAACCAGAGGTGAAGTCTTTAGGATAAAAATACAGGACTAGCCATTTACCGCGCAAGTCAGAGAGGGAAATTTTGCCATCACCTGTATTGGTTGGCAAAGTAAACTCAGGTGCGGGTTGATTAATTTCCGGAAGTTTACCACCCATAGCATCAGCAGTAGGGGTAAAATTCAGCCAGCTGATGACAGAAATACAGCTGGCAAATAATATGCTTAAAAAAGTGCGGCGGGAAATCATGGTGTAAACCAGAATCACAACTTTACACAAGTTTACAATTCTTGGTTGCGAGAAATCTTATTCTAAGTGAGATTCGGCAGGGGTATCTATGCTTTCGATATATTGACTATCTAGGAGAAAAGCCCCCCTAGCAAAGCGAATACCCCAATATCCACCGGGTCTGCGGTCAATGACTATACCTTCTTCACCAATATGAATTACATTGGGAGGGCGCAGCATGGGCATAGGTTCAGCAGTTTTGACGTAGGCAGGTAGCGCCACAACACGGACTTTACTACCAATTGCGAATTCTTTGGACATCTTAATCAAGCTAGGAGTTTTGAATTAACTCATAACTCAAAACTAGCTTGAAAGTCTACTAAATTGGGCATTAGGCAAAATACTTTCGTTAGCGGTTTGCTAGGTTTTAGCCCGTGCTGAGTAAATAAATGAGATTCTCCACTCAGAACTCAGCACTCAAAACTCAAAACTCAGCACTCAAAATAGGGAAAGGGAAAGGGGATAAAGTTTTTCCCCTTTCCGCATCTTCTGCAAGAAGCCTGTTAATTTTTAACTATGGAAAACAATACCTGGACATCAGTCAAGGGTAAGTGCCAAAGTAATTCTGGTTGCCAAGTATCTGGGTCAAGCTGGGAGTGACAACCGCGTTGATATGCTTGCCAAAGTCTGTCCCAGGTGAATTGTTGTCGAGAATTTAAGTTTTTATGGATGACTCGCAACAGTCCTAGTCCCAGCATCAAGTTAGTTATGCTAAATTTTGTTCCTAATAAAAATGCCTGTACTTCTGCTTCACCAATGAAGTCTGTGCCATAGCCTGTGATAACGTGAACCCCGTCATGGAGTTGTTTACGGCGGCTACCTATAGTAAAGGGTTTTAAATTGTTTTCATTGAGGAAGTCTGCCCAAGTTCTACCAAAAGTGCCAGTAGGGAGGAAACGCAATTTCTCTATTTCCACAATTTGGGGAACATCCCGCCCCTGCGCTTGTGCGATGCGATCGAGTACATCTAAAACTTGTTCCAGACGAGGAGCGGGATTTGGGGAAGCGGCACAGGGTTGCATCATAATCTATCTATTTTGGGATTGAGATGGGCGAGTATTGCCCACCCCAGAATTATTCTTTTTTGAAAGATGATTATTGAGGATTACCTTGTTGACGGCGTGAAGGAGCATTTTGACGGAATTGCTCTAATTTTTGACGCTGTTCCGGGGTTAAGACTGCTTGAATCTGTTGTTTTTCAGACTCGCGGATTTGTCGCATTTGGGTTTTTTGGGCTTCAGTTAGATTTAAGTCACCAAAACCACCCTTTCCTCGACGTTGACCGGGTTGGCGTTGACCTTGACCTGTTTGCCCCTGAGCCTTACGTGCTTGCCACTCAGCCCGACGTGCTTGTTTCGCTGCCTCTAATTTTGCTTTTTGTTCTGGGGTCAAAACTGCTTCAAATTTGGCGCGGCTATCGCGGCGAATCGTCTGAATTTGGGCTTTTTGGGCATCTGTTAAACCCAACTCTTTCCAAGGGCCTCTTTCTTTTTGTGGAGTTTGTGCAAGTAACAGGGGTGAAGGAGAGGCTGTTTGAGCATGAACAGCAAAGGAGGTTGCAGTTAAAGTGAGAGCGATCGCAGAAGCAACTAGCGATAATGCTTTGAGTTTCATTACTTGTTTGGTGGGTTTTTCCTGGTTGGATGCCACCATCATAAGAACTTATCTTCAACAGTTACATGAGGAGAAAGTCATGGTTATACCCATGACTAAAGTCATGATTGACAATAGATAGTTAAGAGTTAGAAGTTAGGAGTTAGGAGTTATAAATTCTGAAAATTTTGATTATGATGATTTCATAAGTCATTATTTAGCTGATTAACTAACTGTTTTGTTCTTTTAATTCAGTTTTTCTTTCTCACTCAGCGCGAAAAAATTCAGCAGTGAAACCATTTGCTCAATTTTTCGGAATTCTTAACTTCTAATTTCTCACTTATAACTTCTAACTGGAGCAATGCGACTAATGAGTCGTCTAATTGAAATTAAGAAACATCCTTTTCCGTCTCTGCTTTATCTAGAGTGGACATTACTGGCAATCACCGCATTGACAGCTGTTATACCACCTCCGTTACGGCGATTTCGTCCCAAGCCTCCAGAACTATCAATTTGTAGTGCATTTCCAGACTTGTCAGTTTGTAGCATATTGCCAGAACTATCAATTTATAGTCTGATTATTTTTGCGTTAATGGGCTTAAAATTACCCAGAAATAACCAGACAAATAAGGTAATATATACAGCTATTGAATTTTTATTAATTTTAATAGTTGGGCTTTTTGGGGAAAGATTTTCTCGCCTTTTCCCTTTTCTCTATATAATTTTAGTGACTCGCAGTTGTCTGATTTTTCAGTTAAATGGGCGCTTGTTTGTTACAGCTTTGTCATTTGCCTTATTTTTAGTTACTACACAACTAAAATATCAGTTATTCAATTTTCAAGCATCGCCGCAGGCACAAGAGCGATATCGATTTTTGATTTTGAATTCGTCGCTAGTATTTGGCTTAAGTTTGGTTTTTGTGTTGTTGATGATGAATGCAGTTTTGTCGGAACGGCAAAGTCGAGAAAAGCTAGCTCTTGCTAACGACAAACTCCGTCAGTATGCCATGCAAATTGAAAATCAAGCTACCTTAGAAGAACGTAACCGCATTGCTCGTGAAATTCATGATTCATTAGGACATTCTCTGACTGCTTTAAATCTGCAATTAGAAACTGCTTTAAAACTATGGCAATCTAATCCAGGTAGGGCTGAAACATTTCTCGCAACTGCAAAGGAATTAGGTTCAAAAGCACTAAAAGATGTCCGTCAATCTGTTTCTACTATGCGTTCTAACCCCTTACAAGAACAATCTTTAGAAGATGCGATCGCTAGTCTTTCAGAAAATTTTCATCGCTTTAATGGGATATTACCAATTTATCAAATCAATCTGGAATATTCTCTGCCACCTGAAATAAATACTGCTATTTACCGGATTACTCAAGAATCTTTAACTAATATATCTAAATATGCCTATGCTACAGAGGTAAAATTGGAACTTACTACGAATAAAAGCAATTTGCGATTGATAATTCAGGATAATGGTAAAGGTTTTGACGTAGAGCAAAATACTACTGGTTTTGGACTTCATAGTATGCGCGATCGCACTTTAGCACTTGGGGGTCAGTTTAATATTAATAGTACTCTTGGCTCTGGTTGCAAAATTACAGTTAATATTCCATTAACATGGTTAACATAATGATTAAAGTATTGCTGGTAGATGACCAAAGTTTAATTCGTCAAGGATTAAGAGCATTATTGGAATTAGAACCAGATTTAGAAATAGTTGGAGAAGCAGAAAACGGCGAACAAGCGATTAATTTTGTTGCAGAATTTCAGCCAGATGTAATCTTGCTAGATATCAGAATGCCGATTATGGATGGAGTTGCAGCCACAAAGGAGATTCAAAAACGTTTTGCCAAAACTAAAATTTTAGTACTAACGACTTTTGATGATGATGAATATGTGTCAGCAGCTTTAAAAAATGGGGCTATGGGTTATTTATTGAAAGATACACCATCAGAAGAATTAGCTGTTGCTATTCGTGCCGTTCATAAAGGATATACTCACTTAGGCCCTGGTATAGTTAAAAAGCTGTTGACTAAGTTTTCTCATGCTGCGCCAACCCAGTCACCACCTGTACCATCTAGTTTAGCTGAACTCACTCCCAGAGAAAAAGAGGTTTTGCGATTAATTGCTACAGGCGCTAGTAACCGAGAAATTGCTCACGGACTCTACATTTCTGAGGGGACAGTAAAAAATCATGTTACGAATATTTTAAACAGGTTGAATTTGCGCGATCGCACTCAAGCGGCGATTTGGGCAAATACATATTTATCGTATTTGAACGATCCAATTTAAATAATTCGTAATTCTTTACTGAACTACTTATATAAATGAAAAAATCATAACTTACATATTAATAAAGTAGACAAGAAATGATTGAATAAATTACAAAAAAGCAGGCGATCGCTCATCACTTTAAGTTTACCGATCGTTAATCTTAAAGCTAAAATTCTATGGTGGACATTTACATATTACAATTGTAATATCTAGATTAGTCTTGATTAGGCTTAATTGTTTTATGGAAGTGATTTTGGGTGATATCACAAAGTTAGAAGTTGATGCGATCGTCAATGCTGCAAATACTAGTCTGCTTGGGGGTAGTGGCGTAGATGGAGCGATACACAAGGCATCTGGATCGCGCCTAATTGATGAGTGTAGGTCGCTTGGAGGATGTAATATTGGCGATGCTAAACTAACCAAAGGATATCGCTTACCTGCAAGCTTCATCATTCATACCGTAGGCCCAGTATGGCGAGGAGGTAATCACGGAGAACCAGAACTTCTAGCTCAGTGTTACTATAAATGTATGCAAATTGCCGCAGATAAAGAGTTTAATAGTTTGGCATTTCCTTGCATTAGTACTGGCATTTATAAATATCCTAAAGCTTTAGCGGCTGAGGTAGCAGTGAAAATATGCGATGAACAGCTACAAAAGAATGGTCGTCCACAAAGAATAATTTTTTGCTGCTACGATCCAGAAAACTATGAGATATATGCGAATATTTTAGGAATTACGCATTGACATAAATAAATAAATATTCATTAGATAAATTACTTTTAAACCGCAGATGCACAGAAAATGATACTTGCTTGGGAAAGTTTTCCGACTTGAGCAAAGTGTCTGTGGCACAAATAGAAAGAACGAGATTTTTCGAGTTCCTTTGAAAGGGACACTCTAAAAATAATTTTTTTGATAGCTTATTTAAATAATTCCAAACATTCATTTCTTAAAACGTTTTTTGCGACTTTTATTTTCCTAAATGACTTATCGATTACCTCTTCGCAAGATATATTAATTTGTGATTGATTTACTGAAATTAAATCTTGAATTGAAGCACCATATACAATCTCTGATAAACCACTCCAAACACAAGCAGTTGCACACATTGGACAAGGTTCGCCAGTTGTATATATGCTATAGCCTTCTAAAGAGGGGTTTTTCAGTTTAGCTGTTAAACTACGAATAGCATTGATTTCTGCATGAGCTGATGGATCGTTGTCTTTCCTCACAGTATTATGAGCTACGGCAACGACTTCGTTCTCTTTAACAATCACTGCACCGTAGGGTGCATCGCCTTTTTTTGCTTCTGCCAATGCTAAATGCATAAAAGATTCTGGGTTCATATAAGCTGAGGTTAACATAAGGATAATGGTTAATAATATCGTATTTCTAATGTTATAACTGGGAATTAAGATGTATTAATGGTCGAATATGTTACTGAGCAGACAAGAAACAGAATTTTACTTAGAAGACCTAGAAACACCAATAGGTAAAGCGATAAATTTAACCCTTGCCTCTTTGGTGCTAATATCATCAGGAATTTTTGTGGCAGAAACATATAATATTCCTGATTATATGCGGTTTCAGTTAAATGTAGCTGATACTGCGATCGTCATCATCTTCGCTGTGGAATATTTGCTTCGCCTGTGGAGTGCGGAAAACAAAATTAAGTATATTTTTAGCTTTTATTCGATTATTGACTTAATGGCGATTCTGCCGTTTTTTCTAGGTATGGTAGATATTAGCTTTATCCGCCTATTACGATGGTTTCGGATTTTACGATTAATTAGATTTATAGATAGAAAGTTTTTATTCGCTAGTATCAGCAGTGAAGATGGAATGATTTTTGCGCGAATATTATTTACATTATTTGCAATTGTTTTTATTTACTCTGGCTTAATTTATCAAGTCGAGCATCCGGTTAATCCAGAAAATTACGGTACATTTTTGGATGCATTTTACTTCTCTGTTGTCACAATGACAACTGTAGGATTTGGTGATGTTATTCCAATTTCGGAATTAGGGCGCTTGCTAACAGTATTGATGATTTTTACCGGAATCGCACTGATTCCTTGGCAAGTGGGGGATTTAATTAAACAAGTGGTGAAAACTGCTAATCAGGTAGAAATAGTTTGTTCAGGTTGTGGTTTAGCTTTCCATGATGTAAATGCTGGATTTTGTCAGAGATGCGGGACTAAGTTACCTAGTCGCAGGATTGATTAAACATCTGGTTAAATTAAATATGCATTATCCATAATCCTTGGAGAGATGTAGCAGTGCTACATCTCTCCATTCTTTTTAACTCTTATAGGATATCTCCCTTGATGTTCAGTTTAGGGTGTCGTCTGCGGTGGATTAGTGGAATTAGGAAATGGAAGGATTGGTACGATTACAGGCTTTGCTTTTGCGCCTTGCAGTTGAATTTGGGCTTGATTGCGGCCGTCTATTGCTTGTTGGTAATTAGGCTTGTATTTTATTGCTCGATCGTAAGAAGCGATCGCATCTTGATATCGTTTTAAATTTAATAGAGCATTGCCTCTACTATACCAGCTTTCGGAATGGTCTACTTTATAACGAACTGCCTTATTATAAGACGCGATCGCATCTTCGTATTTCTGCAATATGTATTGTGAATTCCCCAAATTATACCAAAGTTGATAGTTATTTTGCTTAATTGTCGCCGCTTTACTATAAGCCTTTATTGCTTCTTCATAGCGTTGGTTTTGATGCAGCGACCATCCCAAATTATACCATGCTTGATAGCTTCTGGGGTTGTATTTAATTACTTGATTAAAAGATTCAATCGCTTCTGGATAACGCTGTAAATTCAGTAATATATTACCTCTAGATAACCAAGCTTGGTAATAATTTGGCTGATATTGCACCGATTTATCATAAGCTGCAAATGCATCTTGATAGCGTTTTAAATTAACTAATGCATTCCCTAAATTATACCAGGCTTGCTCGTAATCTGGTTTTAAATCAACGACTTTTTGATAGGCTGCGA
Source organism: Nostoc sp. LEGE 12454 (assembly GCF_056620565.1). Lineage (NCBI taxonomy): Bacteria > Bacillati > Cyanobacteriota > Cyanophyceae > Nostocales > Nostocaceae > Nostoc > Nostoc sp. LEGE 12454. The sequence goes on along the minus strand of NZ_JBWQXL010000030.1, from coordinate 55,542 downwards.
TCGCTTCTTCATATTGCCTAGAATTCTGCAAAGCTAATCCTTTTTTATACCAAGCTTCGTAATTATCTGGTTTGAGTTCAATTGCCTTTTCATAAGACTTAATTGCCTGGTCATATTGGTTTAAATTACTGAAAGCTTCACCCCTAGCATTCCAGACTTCTGAGTTGTCATTCTTTAATTCTAAGGCTTTGTCAAAAGAGGCGATCGCTTCTTGATATCGCTGTAAATTTCCTAAGACAGTACCACGTCCAATCCAAGCATCTAAATAATCTGGCTGAATTTGAATTGCTTTGTCATACGCCACTAATGCGTCTTTGTATTTTCTTAATTTATTTAGCGTTTTACCTTGACCATTCCAAGCTTGAGCATAATCTGGTCTAAGATTAACGGCTTTTTCATATACTTCTAGCGCGTCTGGATAGCGTTGCAAATCAAAAAATGTATTTCCTTGTTTAGATAATTCTATAGCATTATTTGAATTAATGTAATTCCAAATAAATATTGATGCTACTCCGCCAACAGCAAAGAAAAATATTGTTAGTAAAATTTTACCTAAAATACCTTTTTTTGGTTCAGGTTTGTTGATATTTTTTGGTGAAGAAGGAGGAGTTAACGCTATTGTCTGAACAGGTGGTTGTCTTAACTCTTTCAGCGCTTGTAATGCCACCGTTGCCGAAGGATAGCGTTGCCGAAAGTCGTAGCACACCATTCTATCTAAGAATTGAGAAAATTCTGGTGTTACCGTGGCTTTATCGTGCCAGATAATTTCATTAGTATCAGCATCTTTTACTATTTCTTCTGGTGATAATCCAGTGAGAGCTTGAATAGCAATTATTCCCGCAGCATAGATATCACTGCTTAATTTTGGCGTACCATGAGCTTGTTCGCCAGGAATATATCCAGGCGTACCGATAGCTACTGTTGCTAAAGTTTGACCTTGGGGAGTAATAACTTGAGTTGCAATTTGTTTAACTGCACCAAAATCAATTAAAATTAGTTTGCCATCTGGTTGGCGTCTCAGAATATTGTGGGGATTGACATCACGATGAATTACATTCTGTTGATGGACAAATTCTAAGATTGTCAAAAGTTCTTGTAAAAGTGAAATGACTTCTTCTTGACTGAGGATTTTACCTGATGTTAATTCTTTACTCAGGTCATGACCTTCGATCAATTCCTGTACAAGATAGAATTCGGCATTTTCCTCAAAGTAAGCTAAAAGTTGGGGAATGCGATCGTGAGTTCCTAATTTATACAGAACTTGTGCTTCCGTATCAAATAAACGCCTAGCTGTTTCCAAAGTTACCGGATCGCTTGCTTGGGGTTTGAGTTTCTTAACAACACATAGAGGTGAACCAGGTAATTGGGTATCGCAAGCCACAAAAGTTTCACCAAAACCCCCACCTCCCAAGTTACTAATAATTTGGTATCTTCCTACAAGTGTGTTTCCTAGCATCTTGTTTGCCTAGTTAAGTGCAATGCGATCTGATTTCAATCTTGCCACAGGTTAAGAAGGAGTGATGGAGTGAAGGAGTGGGGAGCAGAGGGGCAGAGGGGCAGAGGAGCAGAGGAGCAGAAATAGAAAACTAATAACTAACGACCAATGACAAATGACTAATGACAAATATATATGATTCCTATTAGTGATAACATTCCTTGTCGAAAAAAACCAATTATTAATTACTGGTTGATTGCCATTAACCTGGCTGTATTTTTATGGGAACTTCAACTAGAGTTTAGCGGTCAATTAGGTTATTTTGTCAATACTTGGGGTATGATTCCAGCGCAGATTAGTGGAGCAGTTACCAATGCTCTCTTTTTCAACTCTGCTGCTTGGATAGTTGTCATTTGGCGGGTATTTACCCTATTTTTTAGCATATTTCTGCACGGCAGTTTTAGTCAAATATTAGGAAATCTACTATTTTTGTGGGTTTTTGGGAAAACTGTAGAAAATCTTCTAGGACACAGACGCTATCTAGGATTTTATCTGGCTGCTGGTGTAGTGACAGGTGTAATACAAATTCTGCTTGAACCGAGTTTGACAGTTCCATTAATTGGGTCAAATGGTGCGATCGCAGCTATTTTAGGAGTATACGTTATGAAGTTTCCTAAAGCTAAAATTGACACTGTTTTGCCGCTAATAATCTTATATATTCCTATCCAACTACCAGCCTTTTTCTGTATATTTTGGTGGTTTGTACAACAATTATTTTATGGTATCGGCAGTTTAAATATTCCTCCTGTTGGCGTAAATCAATCGGGTGTTGTCTTCTTAGGGCAGGTTGTGGCACTATTAATTGGTGCAGCTTTCATCCGATTGAAGAAATAAATTTTAATTTAACTATCTGGCTATTATTTGTAGGGTGGGTACTATTAACTGATTGATGTCACAAAGCCCAATTTTGATATTTTTGGCAGTGCTTACCCTACAGTTATCGAAACTCATATATACCTTTTGGCTGAAATACATAAATTGTTTTTGCTTAATAAAGCATAATTAATCGAACTTTACGCTGGATTAATTTTTAATTTTTAATTTTTAATTCCACCTTGCGGTACTAGAAAATACCTCCTCTTCAAGCCGATATTGTTAAATATTAGCGGTGTACAATATGCAAAATGTTGAGAAAATTAACTTTAAACTTACTGATGAATTAGCAGTTTTGCGGCAGCGGTTAGCTGAGTTAGAGCAATCAGAGATATTTTATCAACAAAGGCAAGCAGCACTTGAAGAACAATTAACAGAACTAAAAAGAAAGCTGCCAGTAGAAGCAGAAAATCCTTCTATTGAAATTAAGGAAACATCTGTATATGCCAATCTGCCTACAGAGGTAGCAGTAATTTTAGAGCAACTCCAACAAGAAATTGCGGCGCGACAGCAGCTAGAAGTATTTCTCAAGGAGAGTGAAGAACGGCTGAGGTTAACTCTAGAAGTATCCCAGATGGGCTTGTGGGATTGGAATATTGTTACCAATAAAGTCATTTGGTCTGAAAATTATGAACTGCTTTTTGGTCTACTCCCAAGTAGTTTTGACAGCCCTTATGAGACGTTTAAAAAATGCGTTCATCCTGAAGATAGCCAATCGGTAATGCAAGCGATCGCCCACGCTTTAGCACAAAAGACTGACTACAATGATGAATTTCGCATAGTTCGCTCAGACCAAAGTACACATTGGATTTCTGCTAACGGAAAATTTATCTATAACGCTCAAGGGCAAGCGGTGCGAATGATCGGCGTTTGTATGGAAACTACTGTGTGTAAGCAGGCAAAAGAAAGTACTCGCGAACTCACAACACAAGTTCAAGAACAGGCAAATGTTTTAAATGCCATCCTCACCGCCTCAGTCGATCATATTTACATCTTTAATCGCCAAGGTTGTTATCAGTATGTCAGCCGTGATGGAGCAACTATACTAGATTTAAATCCCCAAGATATTATCGGCAAAAGTTTGCCAGAAATGGATTTACCCACCGACCTAATAACCCAGATAGAGAATCAACGACTTGCTGTGATGAAAACTGGGCAACCGATTAAAGATGAGTGTAAATATATTAATCGTGATAGCCTACATTATTATGAATATATTCTCACACCATTACGGAATGTTGACCAAACTATTGAAGGCGTAATTACTGTTTCTCGCGATATTACCGAACACAAACGGGCAGAAAAAATTTTACGTGAAAGTGAAGCACGGTTTCGGCGTTTGTTTGAATCTAACTTGATTGGGGTTGCTTTTTGGAATGTGCATGGCTTTGTGATTGATGCCAATGATGCCTTTCTCCAACTAGCTGGCTACACTCGTGATGAGTTTGCTACTTTAGGCAGAATTAATTGGAAAGAACTTACTCCTGTTGAGTATCAGGATTTAGACGATCGCGCCCTTTTGGAGGTGCAAACCACTGGAGTTTCCAAAATTTATGAGAAAGAGTACATCCAGCGCAACGGCAAGCGAGTAGCGATTGTTTTGGGGATAGCTTTGCTAAATGATTCCCAAGAACATGGTGTTGCTTTTGTACTCGACATCACCAAGCGCAAATTGGCTGAAAAAGAATGCCATCGCCTACTCGGCTGCGAAAGGACAGCACGACAACAAGCAGAAATCGCCAACAAAATTAAAGATGAATTTCTGGCGGTTCTCTCCCATGAACTGCGAACCCCACTCAACTCTATTCTGGGATGGTCGAAAATGCTGCGGACTCGCAAGTTTGATGAAAAAACTACTCATCACGCCTTAGAAACCATTGAACGCAACGCCAAGTTACAAACCCAGCTAATTGAAGATTTGTTGGATGTATCGCGCATTCTCCAAGGAAAATTAAACTTGAATATCTGTCCTGTCAGCTTGGTAATGGTAGTTGAAGCAGCGCTAGAAACAGTAAAACTAGCAGCACAAGCCAAATCAATTCAAATTCAGACCGTATTTGATGCCAGTTTGGGACAAGTGATGGGCGACCCAAATCGGCTGCAACAAATTGTGTGGAACTTGCTTTCTAATGCAGTAAAATTTACACCAACAGGAGGACGGGTAGAAGTTCGACTCATGGAAGTTGGTAATCAGGCTCAAATTCAGGTCAGCGATACAGGTAAGGGAATTAGCCTAGACTTTTTGCCTTATGTGTTCGATTACTTTCGTCAAGCTGATGGCACAAGTACACGCACATTTGGTGGACTAGGTTTAGGACTAGCGATCGTGCGTAAGGTTGTAGAAATGCATGGGGGAAATGTTCAAGCCGAAAGCCTTGGAGAAGGATTGGGTGCAAGCTTCACTGTCGAGTTACCGCTTTTGCTTAGAAGCGAACACGTTTGGGGTGATGAGAATCAGTCTTCATATTCGGAGCCGGAATCCTCGCTGCTTGCGGACACTCAAGTTTTGGTAGTGGACGATGAACCAGATATCCGCGATTTAGTTACCTTTATTTTGCAAGACTACGGTGTAGAAGTAACCGCCGTGTCATCAGCACAGGAAGCACTAGAAGCGCTATCTGAGTCGATACCAGATGTTTTAATTAGCGATATTGGAATGCCAAAAACAGACGGTTATATGCTGATGCGTGAAGTGCGATCGCGATCCCCTGAACAAGGAGGAAACGTACCAGCGATCGCTCTGACAGCTTATGCAGGGGAAATGAATCAGCAGCAAGCATTAGCCGCAGGATTTCAAATGCATATCTCCAAACCAGTAGATCCAGATGTATTGGTAAAGGCGATCGCTGATTTGATAAAGTAGTCATTAGTCATTGGTCATTGGTCATTAGTCATTGTTTTTTGGTACATACGGAGTGTTTGGTTGGAGAAAAACTTCTGTTGAGCAGATCGTGAAAGAAGCCTTAACTTTGCCCAGTGCAGCGAGAACATTGTTGGCAGAAAAGCTGGTTGAAAGTCTTGAATTTGATGTAGACGAAACACTTCAAATACTGTGGACAGATGAAGCCAAAAAGTGTAGAGATGAAGTTCGTAGCGGTGCAGTTTCACCCATTTCTGGAGAGAAAGCGTTAGCTAGAGTAAGACAACTTTTGGAGTAATGAAATACGTCTTTACATCCAGCAGCATTGAGTGAATACGGAGAATGGGTTGGGGGATGAGGGCAAATTTTGCGACAATACAGTTCAGAATGAGCAACAAAATCCAGATTGTAGAGACGCGATTTATCGCGTCTTGAGAGGTCAATCGCATTGTCAGCCAAAACAATGCCATTGTTAGTCGAAACAATCGCATTGTCAGTCGAAACAATCGCATTGTTAGTCGATGCAATCGCATTGTTAGTCGGAACAATCGCATTGTTAGCCAAAACAATGGCATTGTCAGCCGATGCAATCGCATTATCAGTCGAAACAATCGCATTGTCAGCCAAAACGCGATCGCTCATACTCAGGAACACTACTAAAGGTACTAGTTATCCCTTTGAAAATCGCTATAAGATGACAAAAAGGGTCTTCTAGGTTTGGATGAAAATGACTGAGCAACGTGATGCTGATTTACCATCAACTGATTCTCAGCAATTGAGCGAACCGGCCGACAAAACGATTACCAAGTCGGCCGATAATTCCTGGAAAAATCAGATTGCTGGTGCGTGGAACAAAGCAACAACACGTCTAACACAACACCTACCCGTAGAACAACTGGCACAGACAGTTGTGGAATGGTTTAGTGTGAGCGATACTCAGGTTGCAGAGATTTTAGAGAAAATCCGAGCCGAACTGCCAACCACAGAAGCCCTCTTAATTGGTAAACCCCAAGCCGGAAAAAGTTCTATTGTGCGGGGATTGACGGGAGTTTCTGGTGAAATTGTCGGTCAAGGATTTCGCCCACACACGCAACACACCCAGCGCTATGCCTATCCTTCCAATGACCTGCCGCTACTAATTTTTACTGATACAGTGGGACTGGGTGATGTCAAACAAGATACTCAAAAAATTATTCAGGAGTTAGTTGGCGATTTACAACAGGAAACTCGTTCCGCCAGAATCCTACTTTTGACGGTTAAAATTAATGATTTTGCAACTGATACCCTACGACAAATTGCTCAACAACTGCGCCAGAAGTATCCAGACATTCCCTGTCTGCTGGTAGTTACCTGCTTACACGAAGTTTATCCTGGCGATACCGTCGATCATCCCACCTATCCGCCAGATTATCAGGAAGTCAACCGCGCATTTGTCGCAATCCAACAAGCCTTTGCAGGAATAAGCGATCGCTCTGTACTGATTGACTTTACCTTAGAAGAAGATGGCTACACTCAAGTATTTTATGGCTTAGAAGCACTGCGAGATTCCTTAGCAGAACTACTCCCACAAGCAGAAGCCCAAGCGATTTATCAGCTATTAGATCGAGAAGAAGTTGGGAAGCAAATTGGCAACCTTTACCGAGATACTGCACGCCGTTATATTTTGCCATTTGCGATCATGTCTGCAACTCTTGCTGCCGTACCTCTACCATTTGCCACAATGCCCGTACTCACTGCTTTGCAAGGATCAATGGTGGGACTGTTAGGTAAATTATATGGGCAAACAGTTACTCCATCTCAGGCAGGAGGCGTTGTGAGTGCGATCGCAGGTGGTTTTTTTGCACAGGCAATTGCCCGAGAGTTAATTAAATTTATACCAGGTTTTGGGAGTGCGATCGCCGCTTCTTGGGCAGCCGCCTATACTTGGGCACTAGGCGAAGCAGCCTGCGTTTACTTTGGCGATCTAATGGGAGGTAAGAAACCCGATCCCCAAAAAATTCAATTGGTGATGCAAGAAGCATTTAAAGCAGCGCAAGAACGGTTTAAGGGAATTAAACGCTATTAGACATCTGGTGAAATTAAATATAAATACAGCAGTTCTCTTATCTCTTACCCCCCTTAATCCCCCCGATATATTGGGGGGAAACAACCTCCCCTTTATAAGGCTACGGTGTATACACAAGTCGCTTCATCTGCACGTTTGTTGTATCGCCCCGCACGTTTGTTGCATCGCCCTGCACGTTTGTTGTATCGCCCCGCACGTTTGTTACATCGCCCTGCACGTTTGTTGCATCGCCCCGCACGTTTGTTGCATCGCCCCGCACGTTTGTTGCATCGCCCTACAAAAATTAACCCACCCAACGTTACGCAGCAACTTTAAAAGATTTGTGTATACACGGTAGCCTTTATAAGGGGAGAGTTAGGGTGGGGTAAAACCTTGGTTAATCAGCTATTTCAGACTTGTGTGTACACCGTAGCCAATACATACGGGCAGGGTTAGGGTGGGGTGATGCGTTGAGTGATTGTAAGCAAGTGGACTTAATATGAATCCATTCCTAGACATAACTATAAATAAAAAAAACTAGTCGAAATACTTATTTAAAAGTATTTTTTTTATCCGACTAGAGGCTGATGAAGATAAAACATTTGACTAGTTTCCTAGATAAGGAGAGGCTACACAAATATCGGATAAAAGTTTGGCGACTCTTTGATTTTGTGTAAGCAGTCTCTGCAATTAACGAGGAATTCAAATGTTTTATCACACTAAGAAACTCCAGTATTTTAAGCCGCCAGAAAAACCAGATGCGGTTTATGCAATGAAAATTCAAGAACTCATCGGCGGCACTTTTGGTGAAATGACCGTGATGATGCAGTATCTGTTTCAGGGCTGGAACTGTCGAGGCCCTGCCAAGTACCGGGATATGCTGCTAGATGTTGGGACTGAAGAAATCGGTCATATTGAGATGTTGGCAACGATGATTGCCCATCTTCTAGATAAAGCGCCGCTCAAAATGCAAGAAGAAAGCGTCAAAGATGCGGTTGTGGGTGCTGTGATGGGCGGTAGTAACCCACGGGATGTAATTATGGCGGCAGCGATGAACCCCCAACACGCCATTGTCTCTGGTTTGGGTGCAACACCATCTGATAGCGTCGGCTATCCTTGGAATGGTCGTTTTATTGTCTCCAGTGGCAACCTGTTGGCAGATTTCCGGTCTAATCTCCACGCAGAAAGTCAGGGACGTTTGCAAGCAGTGCGACTGTATGAGATGACGGACGATCCAGGAGTGAAAGATACCTTGAGCTTTATGATCGCTCGTGATACGATGCACCAAAACCTGTGGCTAGCAACCATTGAAGATTTAGAAAGTTCTGGAATGGAAACCACTCCGGTTCCCAGTTCCTTCCCGTTGGATTTGGAGAAACGCGAGTTCTCTTATCAGTTCTGGAATCACTCAGAAGGAACCGAAAGCGCCGAAGGTCGTTGGGCAAAAGGCCCCTCAATGGATGGCAAAGGCGAATTCGAGTATGTGAAAAATCCCCAACCACTAGGCCCAGAACCGGAACCACCTCAGCCCGATCCCCGACTGCATGGTACGCCAAAAGTTGGACAAACAGAAGGCAAAGGCGACGGTTCGAGTGCATCTTCTTTGATTGACCGCAGGACTATCGGTTAGCTAATCATATTTCCAGCACTTATACCATTCCACGAAACATCTGATACAGATACATAGCTTTGGTAGCACAGCTAGCTAGCTGTGTTACCTGCATCCAAAGGAGAGTGCTATATTGCAATACGGTTCAGTCTTTCAAGATGCGATAAATCGCGTCTCTACATCATCAGGGTTTTGTTGCTCATTCTCAACTGTATTGCGCTATATCGTCTCTCCTACACTTTCTCCTTTGCTGCTGGCACAATGCCAAACTTATTTAAACCTGCATCGATTTCCCTAAGTGTTTTAAAATCTTCCTCCGGTAAAGGATAGCTGCTACTACTGAACAAACCCCCGCTGAAAGTAGGCTGCTTTTCCAAAAAAGAGAAAGCTTGGCGAAACTGATGCGGTTTAGCTTTAATCGGCGAATCAAAGTGGCAGGGAATTATCCACTCAAAGTCCCAACTTGCAACTTTATCAGCCCAGTCAATGGTTTCCTTCGGTGCGCGGTTGAGAATTAGTGTTTGTAAAATTGGTGCGATAAATAAACGCCCATCACCTCGTAGGGCATTAAACGATCGCTGCCAATCTGACTGCCATTTAAAGGGATACAATCCAAAATAAGCTTTTCTTGAGCGTTCTGGTGCTTTCAAGGCATCTTGCAATACCTGACCCCATCGGCGTATATCCAATGCCTTTGGTTGAAAGTACAAAGCAAACAGACAGATGCGCTGCCAACCCTTACGGCGATTTACCTGACTATCTGCAACAATATCAGAAGCATAATCCTTGGCATGAAATAATAAGGGATATGAATCTAATAGAACGATCGCAGGTGGATCTTCTGGAATCGAAAGTACAGAATCCGTTACTAAAAGAGTATGCGATCGCTTGTGGAAAAAAGCAACTTCCGCAAACCTACCAGGGCCAAGACCGATGGGGCCCAGCATTGCATAATCAAACTCGTCAGCAAAGGGTGTTTTGCTACTATCTTCTGGAAGTACTTGAGTTCGTTTTGGGGGTAAGCCAAGCCAGCTAAGGGGAAGATTTAGCGGGAAACTCCACTGATGGGGAGCCACAAACACCTGTGCAGTCGGAAAGTATCTGGCGAAGGGGCCAACGAAAACTTTGTGTTCTATACCAGAGATAGTTGGCAGAATGATGTACTTAATGCTGCCATATTTCGCCACCAACTCATTCACAAGTCTCATACATTCGGGCGTTGGTGCAACAGGCGCATAGACGAGAAGGCCCCCGGTTTCCAACTTCACAACAGTCATGCGAATCGGGACAACAACGTAGAAAATGCCTTGAATCTGGTCAAAATTCCAGATTGTGTCCTTAAGCACTTCTTGACGAATTGTCTGCCGTCTACCGTAGGGGTAGAGTGGCACAACAGGCCATAATCCCCAGGAAAAATCCTTTGGATAAATCTGTTGTGTATTGACTATGCGTTCATCAGCCACTCTGCAACCCCTCCAAATTCCCAATACTCAAATTGTTTTTAGCAAATTGTTGAGATAATAATACCAATTTGTAATTCGCAATACTGGCCAAAGGTAAGAAGTAACCTACGTAATTAGTAATTCGTAATTAAGAGGGGTTATATTTAATCTGGATTTCCAGCTTTGCATCTGTAGGTTTTTTTGCAAATGGTATTACCAAAAGGAGATGTTACGGCACTGGGATTCTTTTTATGCGTCCTCATAAAGGATTGGTATCAGTCCTAAAAACAATTAATCGGAGAACATCGTGAAAATAGCGATTATTGCTAAAACATTAATTACATCTATAGGTTTGTTAACTTTGTTTGCTCCAAGTCAAGCATCGGCTCAACTGATACCGCAACCTTGGGTTTCAGTCGGTGGAAAAGATGGCGATGTAACTTATGCTGTCGGAGCTAGGGCTTTGAATTTCGGGGTTGAAGTGGGAACTGGCGCTGATGGTGCTACGGGAGTAGATGTTTTAAAATTTATCAATTTGCCAGTAATTTCACCTTATGTAGGAATTGGACTTTATTCGGAGGATAAAGGCGTTGCAGTTTCAGGTGGCGTTCAGGTAAGTGCTACTAATAACGTTTTTGTTGGTGCTGGTTACAATACTATTCGTGGCTTTAACGGGCAACTGGGAATAAGATTTTAACTTAATATCATGTCCGGTTAAAGACTTATCATTAAGACCGCAGAGGCGCAGAGGAGCAGAGGTGCAGAGGGGAGGAGTTTTTGGGCTTTCTGCATAGATTTAGGAATTATAACTAATTAGTCGGACATGATATTAAACCTGAAGAACCCCACCCCCGCCAAAGCTATGCTTTGTCTCCCCTCCCCGCTCTTCGGGCTACGGTGTACACACAAGTTTCTTGTGACCTGCAATGGCATTGTATAGACTGACAATGGTATTGCATTGACTGACAATGGCATCGCATCGACTAACAATGGCATCGCATCGACTGACAATGGTATTGCATCGACTAACAATGGCATCGCATCGACTGACAATGGTATTGCATCGACTAACAATGGCATCGCATCGACTAACAATGGCATTGCATCGACTAACAATGGTATTTCTCTCGTTCTCATGCTTTGTATAAGAATGAGTTAAGCCTCATCAAGCTAGGTTTTTAGGTACTTGTATGTACACCGTAGGCTCTTCAGCAGGGGCTGGGGGTAGGGTGTATTGACCTTTTTTTTAATTTTTAATTGGAGCGAAGCGACTTGACTGTGGTTAGCATAACTAATTATGCAGGGGGAGTAATTGAAGTTGAGATTAGTTCTCTAACATGCTCTGCGGAATCTTGTTGTAATGCTGATGCCGCGATCGCTTCACTTTCAACTATACAAAACCTAGCGATCGCCTGCTTCACTCCAGGTATACTTTGAGGATTTACGCTCAACTCATCCAGCCCTAAACCCAATAAAATTGGTGTTGCTAAAGTATCTGCTGCCAATTCTCCACATAATCCTACCGAAATCCCCGCCCTATGCGCAGCTTGGACAGTTTCCTGCACCATTCGCAACACGGCTGGATGTAGTGCATCAACCAAATTTGCCACGCGGGGATTAGTGCGATCGCTAGCCATGACATACTGACTCAGATCGTTAGTCCCGATACTAAAGAAGTCTACTTCAGCAGCTAACCGATCGGCGATCGCTACTGCTGAGGGAACCTCTACCATAATTCCTACTTTCATCGCTGGATCAAATGCAATACCAGCTTGATTTAGTTCAGCCTGCGCTTCGCCCAAAATTACCTTAGCTGCGCGTACTTCAGTTACAGTAGCAATCATCGGCAACATGATTTTAATTTGGTGTCGGACACTAGCTCTCAAAATTGCCCGTAACTGAGTTTTGAAGAGTTCTGGACGATCTAAACAGAAACGAATTCCCCGCCAACCTAAAAAAGGGTTAGCTTCTGGGAAGCCTACTTTAATATAGGGAAGTGGCTTATCACCACCGACATCGAGAGTACGAATAATTAGCGGACGATTATCTAAAACTTGAGCGATCGCCTGATACACTAATAATTGTTCTTCTTCAGTCGGGGCGCTAGTTCGGTCTAAATACAGAAATTCAGTGCGGAGTAGTCCCACACCTTCTGCACCGCTAGCCACAGCAACTTGCACATCATTTATACTACCAATATTGGCGAAGACGCTAATTTGCCGACCATCACGAGTAATCGCTGGCTGATGTGCCGTAGCTCGTGCTTCCTGTTGGGCAGTTTGCCAAGCTTCTTGCTTTGCTGCGAGTAAATCCAAGATGTCTGATTCTGGTTCTACCCAAGCTCTGCCACTTTCACCATCAAGTGCCATCATTGTGCCATCTGCCAAGTGCAACACCTGGGCATCCACTCCCAAAACTGCCGGAATACCCAATGTCCGGGCGATAATGGCACTGTGGGAAGTTGCACTACCAGAAGTTGTACAAATACCCAACACCTTTGTCGGATCTAGTCCAGCCGTATCTGAGGGGGTTAAATCAGTCGCCACCAAAATCGCTGGTGACTCCAGATGCAAGTTAGCCGCAGCATTCCCAGCGAGTAATCGCAGCACTCTTCGCCCGACATCTACAACATCGTCAACTCGCTCTTGCAGATAAGAATCCTCAAGTGCGCGGTAGGAAGTCGCTACTTCATCGACTACAGCTTGCCAAGCGGCTTCAGCATTTATATGGTTATCTAAAATGCGCTGATGAGCCGCTGACAACAGTACTGGATCTTCTAAAAATAGTAATTGGGCATCAAAGATGGCGGCTTCAGCATCACCAATTTGCAGAGATGCTTGTGAGAAAACGGCTTGAATTTCTTGTCGGGCAGTATTAATCGCTGCTTGTAATCGCTGCCACTCTGCATCAGGATCGTCTACGTGGTATTCCGTAATTTGGATGTGAGTGGGTTGATAACGAACAACAGGTGCGATCGCTACTCCTGGAGAAGCTGCAATCCCCGAAAGTTCGCCGTGAGTTGTTGGTGTAACTTCATGGTGAAATGCTGGTGGAGAATTCAAGGCAACATTATCTTCACCAAAGTTATTGGCGAATAATGCCTGTAATGCCGCTAGCGCCTCATCTGCATCAGAACCAGTGGCAGCGATCAGCAGTTCGTGTCCTTGACGCACCCCCAAAGTTGTGACTTGGTTAATACTGTCACCCCTAACTAGCTCAGTATTTCTCGTTAAATTCCGTACCAGAATTTGGGATTGAAACCGGGTTGCCGTTGCTACAAACTGGGCGGCGGGGCGGGCGTGTAATCCTAAGCGATTGCTCACAATCAGCCGGATTTCTCGCGTTGGCGATTCTATATTGGTTGTTGTTGGGGTGACAACTGACAACGCCCTACTAACTACACCCAATTGAGTTGCTTTTGCTAAGAGTGCGCCGCGTGCTTCCGCCATCACTTGGTGAATATCTCTACCAGCTGCCGCCGCGACTACAGCAGCGATCGCGCCTTCTACTAGAGGTGCTTCACACAAATACACTTTCTCCTGCTGTGCTTCTGGCAAAAACTCGATTGCCATTTCCGCACTCAGCAAAGCACTACCCAAATCCATTAACACCAAGACACCATCATCAGAAAAAACAGAAGCGATCGCCTCATAAACCTGAATCGGATCTGTACCCAATGGATTTTCCGGATCTTCAATACCTGCTGCAACAGCAATGGAAACTTGGCCTTGAACCATTTGCGCGGCGAGTTCCCGCACACCCAAAGCTAGTTGTTTACTGTGAGAAACGATAACAATTGCGATCGCGGCCACACCGTCAACCTTGTTGAGAGGTTTGCGTTTAGCTAGTTATCCATTTCATTTTCCCATTCCGCACCGCTAAAATCAGAGGAGGCAGAGGGCAGGAGGCAGGAGGCAGGAGGAAAGAATTATGAATCAAAAATTCAGTCCTGGATCTAGAGCCGCAGTTTAAAAAGAAGAATTGTATTTAACGGAAAATCCCGATACATACAAAGCATCCTTGCTTCAATCCCACGCATTGCGTCTGGGTTTTTCCTACCTCCTGCCTCCTGCCTCCTTCAATACAATTGCAACTGCCCGAAAATATTCCGGTCTTTCCAGCTAGAGATACGAATAAAATAGCCTTCTGTTACGGAAATACGTGGTGTCCACTCATAAACTCCATCGCTAGCAGTACGGGAAGAAATGTTTTGGATAAGTTTGTTCCCATCGTACAACTTAATCGAGACATCGCCGTCAAAATTATCCCGCCACAATATTAAAAAAGGCTGATCTTTCTTTGGAAGTACTTTACCATCTGGTTGAGCGATCGAGATTTTTGGCGCAATCTGATTTGTGCTTTTCTTACGGAATCCCAGATAATGAGGTAGGTGTCGGAAAGTAGGATTTTCTTGCAGATTAGACAGTTGGGGAACAATAATGTTTCCCTTTTGGGAATTGAACAAATAAGTCGATCTGCCGCCGTCAACGGTAATGATATCGCTTTTGACTCCTAATTTACGTAATAAATCGGCTGCCTCATCCAGAGTTGCTTGGTTCACCGTCATAATCAATAACAACTCGTCACCTTTAACACCATCCTTGTTTAGAGTACCGATGACTTGATATTTATTCGCTTGGTTTTGGGCTAATACTCTCGCCGGATGATCGCTATATCGGTAAGTGACAATCGCATTCTTCACTGCTTTTTGGTTAAGAGGCGCACCGCTAGCTTGGTTGTAATCGGTAATATATGCCTGTTTATCATCCCAGACTAAAGTCTTGAGGCGAATATTACGATAATATTTATCTTTTGGTTCCTTGATTGGGCCATAAGGACTACTGCCACCAGTGATGACTACACCATTGAGTTTAATTGGAAAGGATAATTGAGTACTAGATTGATATTGCTCAAAAAAAGAACAATTAATCATCGAAAAAACGTTGCTTGCGTAAAGTTTTTTATATTCATCCGTAACTTCAGAAAACAACTTATTTTGGAAAAAAGGGCTGTAATGTCCACCTTCTCCTTTATAATACTTACCTTCATTTAGACCCATATTATCTATCTCTCCGGTAATTTGGTCTATATGCATTTTGCGGATATTAATAACTTGTAAATATGCTTCGTTACCATTCGTTAATTGTTTTTTATATAAAGCTGCACCGTCTACAGTTTGGAGAGGCTGATAAGAAGATAGAGGGTTGAAAGTTTGGGCAATCCACAGGCTACTCAGAATCGGCAGAAGAAAAAGCAGTAAATTGATTAGAACATTCATCGTCTTGCGATCGCAATTCCACAAAAAGTTGTTGTTACTACTTTAAGGTTAATCAGTTACGATGTCTGCGGTTTTTGCTAGCCTACCCATGACGGTATTCACTATATGCGATTAAAATTAAAAACGCAGACATAATCCAATTTAGCCAATAACACCTGCAAACCATCCAGACTCATATCGAAAGTTGAGAAACAAAACCCAACATCTACTCTTTGTTAACAGTAATTGCATTGAGCACTATCGTTTGCAAGGTGCTTTTGTAAGCACCTCGCAACCCGTCTCGCTTAACGATTAGAGAATCTAATTACAATTAAACAAGCACAAAATTCTTTTCAGTTAGTGACAGGCCAGCAGATAGTTGTGTAAATTTTACCTGAGTAAACCCAGATGCACTGCCGTCCTGGTCAAAGAACAATGCACCTGTATCAAAATCGTAGATAAATCGTTGATTGGTTGTCGTTGCAGATGTTCCAATGGTAAACTGACTTGTCTCAAGTGAACCTTTTGATAACCCGCCACTAAAACCAGGAGCATATACCTGAATTAATTCATTAGTGGCGTTGAAGTCATAAATAGTGTCAACACCCCCATTGTAATTATAGAAACCAAAGGTATCAGTCCCATCACCTCCAATTAGGCTGTCATTACCGTCTGCACCAAAAAGGATATCATTACCATTGCTGCCAACAATATTGTCATCATAGCTCGTACCTGAGATATTTAATTGTTCGATATTGTTGTAATTAACTCGATACAAGCCCACCGTAATTGAGCCATTATTAGTAGTGGCATTGAACGTCGAAGTAATTCCCCCAGCACTATAGTTGTAAATGGTGAACAACGAATCGTCACCATTACCCCCATCTACCGTTTGAGTCACTAAATCAGACAGGTCAGTATCTACGGAATTAGTGATTAGATTGAAGGAATCATTGCCATCGCCCCCAGACAGAAGGTTATCGCCTGTTGAATTGCTAAAGCTCAAGCGATCGTCACCAGCGCCTCCTTCTAAAGTATTATTACCAGACGGGCGAGAGTCGGAGTAGTCGGAGGAGGCATAATAGGAGTAGTCGCCAGAAATGTCAAGCGAATCATTGCCATCACCTCCAGAGAGCAAGTTATCACCTGTTGAACCACCAGCACTCAAGGTGTCGTCACCTACACCTCCATTAAGAGTGTTATTGCCTAATGAGCGAGAGTCGGAGTACTGGCCAGAATTGTTGCTGTAGTTGCCAAATATGTCAAGAGAATCATTGCCATCACCCCCAAAGAGCAGGTTATTACCTTTTGAACCACCAGCACGCAATGCATCGTTACCGACACCTCCGTTGAGAGTATTATTGCCTAATGAGCGAGAGTCGGAGGCGTAGCCATAATTGTTGCTGTAGCTGCCAGAAATATCAAGGGAATCATTACCATCGCCCCCAGAGAGTAGGTTATCACCTTTTGAACCGCTAGCACTCAAAGTATCGTTACCTGTACCTCCATTGAGAGTGTTATTGCCTAATGAGCGAGAGTCGAAATTGCCGAATCTGTTATTAACTGTGTCGCTGAATATGCTGCCAGAGATATCAAGAGAATCATTACCATCGCCCCCAAAGAGCAGGTTATCGCCTGTTGAACTGATAGCACTCAAGCTATCGTCACCAATACCTCCTTCTAAGGTGTTATTTCCCGCACCACCTCTGAGCAGGTCATTACCACTCAAGCCGTCGATGATGTCGTCACCCCCCTGACCATTGATGACATCATTAGAGTTGTCAAAACCCGTAATGTTGTTATCCAGGTCATTCAGGAAAGTAACAGTGTTCCTGTTGAACACAGTAGTTTGAGTGGAATCAGCATCAAACACATCAAAACTGTCGCTGATGCTGGTTTGTCCATTAAACAGGATATTGCCAATAGCTGGTCGTGAAGAAGTTGCTGGCAGATTATCCAGGTTTTCTAACTTGAAGTTTTGCAAAAGAACTTTGCTGTCATTACCGAAACCTTCAAAGGTAATTTCTAAGTTGTTACCATTTTGAGTTAATTGCAGATTTGGAGCAGTGAAGAAGATACGACCTGTAAATTGCAAGGTGTCTAAGGAGTCAACCACGGTTGCTGAGGGATTTGAACCTTTACCTACGCCACCGAAATCGGTGATAATATCAGTATTAGTGCCGTCATCGTAGCTGTTGCTCAAGTCATAAACAAATTTATCATTGCCCGTGCCACCAGTTAGGGTGTCCTCACCACTCCCACCTGCCAAGATATCATTACCTGCACCGCCAATAATCGTATCTTTGCCATTGCTCCCGGAGAGCGTATCGTTCCCACTGTTCCCCAGAATGTTATCGTCGTAAGCTGTGCCTAAGATATTTAATCGTTCGATGTTCTTGTAGTTAACCCGATTTGTGGCCACCGTAATTGAGCCAGTGTTAGTAGCGGCATTGAATGTCGTTGCGATCCCCTTGGTAATATTGACATTGGAGATGTAATCAACAGACAATACATCGTCACCCTCACCCCCATCTATCGTATCTTTGCCACTATTGCCTGTTGAGAGTGTATCGTTGCCACTATTGCCAACAATCTTGTCGTCGTAAACTGTACCTGAGATATTTAATCGTTCGATATTCTTGTAGTTAACCTGATTTGTGCCTGCCGTAATTACTCCCTTGTTTGTAGTGGCATTGAATGTTGTTGCGATCCCCCCTGTAGGATTGCTGTAGGTGTAATCAACGGACAACAGATCGTCACCTGCTCCCCCATCGATTGTATCTTTGCCACCATACCCCCCAGAGAGGGTATCATTCCCATTGCTCCCCACAATGTTGTCATCGTAGATAGTACCTGAGATATTTAATCCTTCTATATCCTTGTAGCTAACCCGATAAGTACCCGCTGTAACTTCTCCAATGTTAGTAGTAGCATTGAATGTCGTTGTAATCCCTTCTGTAGCTAACGTATAATCGACAGATAACAAATCGTCACCTATACCTCCATCTACCGTTTGAGTTGTTAAATCAGAGGAAGCAGTCTCTGGGGATGTCGTCTTTAAATAGAAAGAATCATTGCCATCGCCCCCAGAGAAGAAGTTATTGCTTGTTGAATACTCAGCACGCAATGTATCGTCACCACCACCACCATTGAGGGTGTTATTGCCTGAGGAGGTTAAAAAATTGTCGAAGGGAGTGACATAGCCAGAAATGTCAAGAAAATCATTGCCATCTCCCCCAGAGAGTAAGTTATTCCCTGTCGAAATCTCAGCACGTAATGTATCGTCACCAGTACCACCATCAAGGGTATTATTGCCTGATGAACTAAAATTAGGCTCCGACCTATAAGTATAAATGCCGGAGGTGGAGAGATAATCATTGCCATCGTCTCCAGAGAGCAAGTTATTGCCTGATGGAGAATCAGCATTCAAGGTATCGTCACCAGCGCCACCATTGAGGGTGTTATTACTTGAGGAGGGGTAATAAATGTATCCGCTGACGCTACTATAAACGTTAGAGGTAGAGAGATAATCATTGCCATCGCCCCCAGAGAGTAAGTTATTGCCAGATGTTGCCCCAGCATTCAAAACATCGTCACCAACGCCACCGTTGAGGGTGTTATCACCTGTTGAAAATTCGACATTCAAGATATCATTGCCCGCACCACCAACGAGAGTATCATTGCCTGTGAGGGAGTCATTCCCCACACCACCAACGAGAGTATCATTCCCCACACCACCAACGAGGAAGTCATTACCCGCACCACCTCTGAGTATGTCGTTGCCACTTAAGCCGTCAATGAGGTCATCCCCGCCCTGACCATTGATGACATCATTTGAGTTATCAAAGCCGCTAACATTATTGTTGAGGTCGTTAAGAAAAGTGACTGTATTCAAGTTGAAGATAGTGCTTTGAGTGGAGTTAGCATTGAAGACATCAAAGCTATCTATAGTGCTAGTTTCTCCATCAAATAAGATATTGCCCAAGTCTACAGTAGCACCTGTAGATTTGCTGAGGTTATCCAGGTTTTCCAAAGCAAAGTTTTGCAGGATAACTGGGGGATCAAAAAACCTCGTTATATAAGCATCCCCTGCAAAGCTGATTTCCAAATTGTTGCCTTTTTGGGTCAACAACAAATTTTGGGCTATGGCACCAGTGCCCTGGAATTCTAGGGTATCCACTTCGGCAATGACTGCTGCTGTCGGGTTTGTCCCTTTACCTACACCACCAAAATCGGTGACGATCGCAGTATTGTTATTGTTGTAGTTGTAGTTGTAGTAGTAGTAGACGAATTTATCATTGCCGCTTCCCCCACTTAAAGTGTCTTTACCACCGTTAGGATATATGGTATCGTTGCCTGCAAGACCCTTAATGGTATCCGCTTCATTATAAGTACCCTCTAGGATATTATCACCGTTAGTTCCAATGATATTTGCCATAATTTTTACCTTTCTAAATCATTTTTTTCAGTAATTTCAGTTGTCAATTTGCAGATTGTGGTATTTAAGGGCGCAAAAATCCACCGAAATCTACATACTTTATACGTCACCCTTGAAAAACAGTAAATTTATCAAAAATTTCCCCAATTTCAAGGTTTTTACGTATACTTTTTTATCTCAAACTATTTAAGTCTTAAACACTGTACAAATTAATTAGCGTGTGAATTTGCGAGAACTGGTCATTTCAGGTTTTTTATCATCCTTTTTGAGTAACAATTACTCTTTTAAGTACCAAAAAATTCAGCTTCAATGCCTAAAATTCATCCTTAATATTTATTCTTTTGCCAGCGCCTAAGTCTTACTAGAAGATAAAAATAATCAACAATTGACTTTTAATCGGGAAAAAGATTTTGATGCCTTCCTTGTAGCCTGTTATCCGTGGGTGTCTAGGTTGAAAATAGAGAACATCTCAAGAGCCTCAAAAGAACTACACAGTCAATATCATACTTAGATGTTTATACTTAAATACTCATCTTTGCATACTCTTCACATTACTGGCTGAAAAATGTATACACAAGTATTGAGCTTTGTATATTCTTCATCTTCTTCTCGTGTCTAGGCAATAATAAAGTAGAACCTAGTAGGCAAATCTTTTAAAGAGTGATAAAAAATACATATTTTTTTAAAGGCTGCGATCGCCTGCGATTTTGCTAGCCTATGCCTTGGTTAACTTCTACTACGATCGAGAGCGATCGCCTGCCAATATATATCCGTGCAAGAATCGCTATAGGTTATAAAAATTATCAACGCAGACATAAATCAACTTCACCAAGAATACTGCAAACTAATCGAATGTGAAATGCCCTTTTGGGCATTTCACAACCTGTACTTAGAATGATAGCAAAGCGGTAATCACGATTAAACGACCACAAAGTTGTTTTCGGTTATTGTCACACTACCCAAAAGTTGTGCAAATTTTACCTGACTAAATTCATCTGCACTGCCATCGGCATCAAAGTACAATGCACCCGTAATATTGTCATAGATAAATCGTTGATTAATTGTCGTTGCAGATGTTCCGATTGTAAATTGATTAGCGAAAAGTGAACCTATTGAGAACCTTGGAGATGTTTCGAGTATAAACGGACTACCGTATCTTAATGATAACGATGACTGCGATACCTCGTTCTCAAAACCAGCAGCCGATATCTGAATTAAGTCATCGGTGGCGTTGAAGTCATAAATAGTATCAACACTTCCATAGTAACTATTGAAAACAAAGGTATCAGTACCAGTTCCTCCATAAAGACTATCATTACCCTGGCCACCTGTGAGGATATCATTGCCATCATCCCCAGAGAGTAGGTTATTGCCTGAATAGACAGCAGCACTCAAGCTATCATTACCTGCACCCCCATCTATTGTATCATTGCCTCTATTGCCAGAGAGCGTATCGTTGCCATTGCTCCCTACAATGTTGTCATCGTACTCTGTACCTGAGATATATAATCGTTCGATATTCTTGTAGCTAACGCTATTCGTGCCCGCCGTCATTAAGCCAATGTTAGTACTGGCATTGAATGTGGTTGTGATTCCCGGTGTACCATAAAAATAGACGGACAATAAATCGTCACCCTTACCCCCATCTATTGTATCATTGCCACTCCTACCATAATTTCCATCATCATTGTTGCCGGAGAGAGTATCGTTGCCATCGTTCCCCACAATAAAATCATCGTACTCTGTACCTGCGATATACAATCGTTCGATATTCTTGTAGCTAACGCTATTCGTGCCCGCCGTAATTGAGCCAATGTTAGTAGTGGCATTGAATGTCGTTGTAATTCCTGCGCTAGCAAACCTATAATTGCCAGACAATACATCGTCACCCTTGCCCCCATCTATCGTATCATTGCCACTACCGCCTGTAGAAAGCGTATCGTTGCCATCGTTCCCCACAATAAAATCATCGTACTGTGTACCTGAAATATTTAATCGTTCGATATTCTTGTAGCTAACGCTATTCGTGCCCGCCGTAATTAAGCCAACGTTAGTACTGGCATTGAATGTTGTTGTAATCGCCCCTGTAGCATTATAGTAGTAATCGACGGACAACAACAAATCGTCACCTGCTCCCCCATCTATCGTATCTTTGCCACCATCGCCTGTAGAGAGCGTATCGTTGCCATCGTTCCCCACAATAAAATCATCGAACTTTGTAGCTGAGATATTTAATCGTTCGATATTCTTGTAGCTAACGCTATACTTGCCTGCCGTAATCGATCTAATGTTAGTAGTGGCATTGAATGTTGTTGTGATTCCTCTAGTAGGATCGCCAAAATTGACTGACAAAACATCGTCACCCTTACCCCCATCTACCGTTTGTGTCACTAAATCAGAGGGGATATAATAATCTACGGATGGGAATCTTAGATAGAAAGAATCATCACCATCGCCCCCGAAGAGCAGATTATCGCCTGTCGAACCGCTAGCATCTAAGGTATCATCACCAGCGCCACCGTTAAGGGTGTTATTGCCAGATGAGACAGAGTTAGTGGAGGTGTCGCCACTTCCACTCTGGTTGCCAGAGATGTTAAGAAAATCATTGCCATCGCCCCCAGAGAGCAGATTATCGCCTCTTGAACCGCTAGCACCCAAGGTATCGTTACCAGCGCCACCGTTGAGGGTGTTATTGCCAGATGAGACAGAGTTAGTGGAGGTGTAGTAGTACACGCCGCCATTTCCAGACTCATAGCCAGAGATGTCAAGATAATCATTACCATCGCCTCCAGAGAGCAGGTTATCGCCCTTTGAACCCCTAGCACTCAAGGTATCGTTACCAGCACCACCGTTGAGGGTATTATTACCTAACAAGAGAAGGTCGTATGCGTATAAGGGGCCGGAGTTGTACTGGTAGCCAGAGGCAAAGAGAAAATCATTGCCATCGCTCCCAAAGAGCAAATTATCGCCTAGTGAATAGTCAACATTCAAGGTATCATTACCAGCACCACCATTGAGAGTATTATTGCCCGCACCACCCCTCAAAAGATCGTTGCCACTTTTGCCATCAATGATGTCATCACCCCCTTGACCATTAATCACATCATCTGAGTTGTCAAAGCCGTTAACATTATTGTCGAGGTCATTTAGAAAAGTGGCTGTATTCAAGTTGAAGATAGTGCTTTGGGTGGAGTCGGCATTGAAGACATCAAAGCTATCTGTGATGGTAGTTTGCCCATAAAAAAGAATATTGCCCACGTCTACAGTGGCTCCTGTAGATAAGCTTAGGTTATCCAGGTTTTCCAGAGCTAAGTTTTCCAGGATGAGTTTGCGACTACCAAACACCCCAGAAAAGGTGATTTCCAGATTGTTGCCATTCTGAGTCAACAGCAGATTTTTGGCAGTCAAGCCTACACCTTGAAATGTTAGGGTGTCTACTTCCGCAATGACTCCTGCTGTCGGGTTTGTCCCTTTACCTACGGCACCGAAATCAGCAATCTTACTATTGTTGTAAAGGAAAGAGTTGTAAACAAATTTATCTTTACCACCGCCACCTGTGAAGATATTTTTGCCATTGCCATCTATGAGGATATCACCGCCATTACCACCGTTGAGGGTATTATTACCAAAAGCGCCAGAAACAGAAAGAGAATCATTGCCATCGCCCCCAAATAGCAGGTTATCAGCTGGTGAATTGCTAGCATCCAAGGTATCTTCACCAGTACCACCGTTAAGGGTGTTTTTGTCAGCCGAGTCTTGTTGCGGGAAGGAGTATTGCTGATCGGGAGAGGAGCTAGAGACGGAGAGAAAATCATTGCCATCGCCCCCATTCAGTAGCTTATCGCCTGATGAATCGCTACCACTTAAGGTATCGTCACCAGCACTACCAATGAGAGTATCATTTCCTGCTACACCACCCCTCAAAATGTCATTGCCACCTTTACCGTCAATAATGTCATCACCTCCTTGACCATTAATCACATCATCTGAGTTGTCAAAGCCGTTGACATTGTTGTCGAGGTCGTTAAGGAAGGTGACTGTGTTCTTGTTAAAGATAGTGCTTTGGGTAGAGTCGGCATTGAAGACATCAAAGCTGTCTGTGATACTAGTTTGCCCATCAAACACGATATTGCCAACCTGGGCTAAATTGTCTAGGTTTTCCAAGGCAAAGTTCTGCAAGACTACTTTGACACCACCTTTCCCTTCAAAGGTGATTTCTAAATTTTTACCATTTTGAGTTAATTGCAAATTTCTGGCAGTGAATTGCTCATCTCCTGTAAATTGCATGGTATCTGCTTCAGCAATTACCGATGCTGATGGGTTTGAGTTTTTACCAATGCCACCGAAATCAGTGATGGTAATGGTACCAGAAGCGCCCTTGCCGCCAGCGTAAACAAATTTATCCTTGCCGCCGCCACCAGTTGTCAAGTCATTAACATAACTAATTACCTTATCATAATAAAAGGTGTCATTCCCATTGCCACCGTTAAGGGTGTTATTACCATAGAAGATATAGGAGTTAGAGGTTGAGACAATATCGTTAGAGGTCAAGAAAGTATCATTGCCATCGCCTCCAAAGAGCAAGTTATTGCCTGATGAATGTTCAGCATTCAAAGTATCATCACCAGTGCCACCGTTGAGGGTAGTATTGCCTGATGAATAGTCAACATTCAAGTAATCGTTACCAGGATCGCCGTTAAGGATGTCGTAGCTTCTCTTACCATATAGTTTATCGTCACCTGCTAAACCATTAATCAGGTCATCACTCGTTGTCCCATAGAGAGTATCATTACCGTTAGTGCCATTGATATTTGCCATAACTTTCTACCTATCTAAATCGATTTTTTCAGTAACTTTCAGTTCTAAACCTACGGTTTGTACATTTTTAGGGTACAAAGAATTTAGCGAAGTTTGACATTTTTGGCATACTTTCATTTCTTCCCTCTTGAAGAAAAGTAATCTTTCTCTAAGCTCGACTTTATCCAAAATTAAGAACTCGCTTTCTTTATCCAGCAAAAACCCTAGCTTTTTGGCAAATACTTTTTCCACGTCACAAATTATAGATGAAGTTAAAAAAGTAAAACCACTGTCCTACAAAGGTTTCAGCTTAAGCGATCGCGTTGCGAAAAAAATGGATAAAGTCGAGCTAAAATCGCCTGTGGTTTTTACTAGCCTACGCGTGTCAATGTATTGTATTTAAGCAAGAATTGTTAGAAGTTGCTAAAATTACAAACGCAGACATGATCCAACTTAGCCAAGAACACTTGCAAACCATCCGCACCCATGCCGAAAGCACCTACCCAGATGAGTGCTGTGGTATAATTTTGGGCTATCTGGCTAATGAGGGCAAAACTGTGGTAGAAGTCATGCCAACAGAAAATGCTTGGAATACAGAAGCGGCTGCTGAGTTTCCAGGTGAACGCACAACAGAAAGTAAAAGACGGCAATATACGATCGCACCCGAAGTTATGCTAAAAACACAAAGGGAAGCACGCGATCGCTCACTGAACATTATCGGCATTTTTCACTCCCACCCAGATCATCCTGCTATCCCTTCAGAATGCGATCGCCTATACGCTTGGCAGGGATACTCGTATATAATAGTTTCCGTCCAAAACGGCAAAGCTGGAGAACTCAAAAGTTGGAGCCTTGATGATACTCATCAGTTTCAAGCAGAGGAAATTGAAAATATAATTTAACGCCTTAGTTTAAAGACACTCACTCATAGCGGTTTTTGCCGCTATCACAAATGAAAATTCGTCTTTCCTACTCCTAATAAGATCCAGTTTTTCGATAGGATTAATATTCCGCTTTCCCACATCATAACTGCTATGCTCAATCCCAATCTGGACGAAATCCAGCTGACCAAAGACGATTACGAACGCTACTCCCGACACCTGATTTTACCGGAAGTAGGACTAGAAGGACAGAAGCGCCTGAAAGCCGCTAGTGTAATGTGTATCGGTACAGGTGGACTCGGTGCACCACTACTTTTATATTTGGCGGCGGCGGGTGTTGGACGCATCGGGATTGTCGATTTTGATGTTGTCGATACTTCTAATCTGCAACGCCAAGTAATTCACGGGACATCCTGGGTGGGTAAACCCAAAATTGAATCGGCAAAAAACCGCATTCACGAGATTAATCCCTATTGTCAGGTTGATTTATACGAAACTCGTCTGACTTCCGAAAACGCGCTGGAGCTGATTCAACCTTACGATATCGTAGTGGATGGTACTGATAACTTCCCCACCAGATATCTAGTTAACGACGCCTGCGTATTGCTGAATAAGCCTAACGTCTACGGTTCAATTTTACGCTTTGAAGGGCAAGCTAGTGTATTTAATTACGAAGGTGGCCCTAATTATCGTGACCTTTTCCCAGAACCACCACCACCAGGAATGGTTCCTTCTTGTGCAGAAGGTGGCGTATTGGGAATTTTGCCAGGAATTATTGGTTTAATCCAAGCAACCGAAACTGTTAAAATTATTCTGGGACAAGGCAACACTCTCAGTGGGCGATTGCTGCTATACAACGCCTTGGATATGAAATTTCGGGAGTTAAAACTGCGTCCTAACCCGATTCGCCCAGTGATTGAAAAGCTGATAGATTACGAAGAATTCTGCGGGATTCCACAAGCTAAGGCAGAGGAGGCAAAACAGCAGATGGAAAGTCAAGAAATGACTGTCAAGGATTTGAAAGAGTTGCTAGATAGCGGTGCAAAGGATTTTGTACTGTTGGATGTCCGCAACCCCCATGAGTACGACATTGCCAAGATTCCTGGTTCGGTGTTGGTGCCCTTACCCGACATTGAAAATGGGAATGGTGTTGCTAAGGTGAAGGAAATATTGAACGGCCACCGCTTAATTGCTCATTGTAAGATGGGCGGGCGATCGGCAAAAGCCCTAGCTATTCTCAAGGAAGCCGGAATTGTGGGGACGAATGTTAAAGGCGGAATTACCGCTTGGAGTCGAGAAATCGATCCTTCAGTTCCTGAGTATTAACAAGAGAGGCAGGAGGCAGCAGGCAGGAGGAATACTAGCCTCTGTTTTCTGCCTTCAGCAGAGCGAGTTTGCGGTTTAAGTCCCCACTTGCCATCTCCTGATGACCTTTTTGGAATTAAAAATTAAAAGTTAAAAATTAAAAATTATTCTATTTTTAATTAATTAATTTTGGTACAGAGCTAACAATGATAAATAGCGTAGTGTTAGCGAGGCCACGTACTCCTGCAAAGAAGCAAGCTAGGCGCAGCGTCTCGTAGAGAGCGTCTTGAAATTTTTAATTAATAATTTTTAATTTTTAATTTTTAATTGGAGCGAAGCGACTTGACTACCTCGAAATCTCATCTGAATATTTTATGGGTGCAAGTTTGGGTGTTGGCAGCTGTGCAGGGAGCAATTACCCTCTCGTGGTTAATTTATAATATCTATTTACCGCAACTTTTGACTCAGTTTGGTTTTCCTGCTTCATTGGCAGTTGGTTTGGTGCTAGTCGAAAATGCTTTGGGTGCGGTGTTGGAACCAGTGATGGGCGGACTTTCAGACCAAGCTAGGCGCTGGGTAGGAACTCGGTTTCCTTTCATCTCAGTAGGTATGATTCTCGCATCGGCTTTGTTCATTGCCATACCATGTGTTGTAAGTTTGATCCCGCCTACTACCGTGATGCGATCGCTCTTACCTATAGTATTAGTAGCCTGGGCATTGGCAATGACAATATTTCGCTCTCCAGCTATGTGCCTATTAGGTATGTATTCGACACCAGCCCAGTTACCTTTAGCAGTAAGTTTTGTAACTTTGGCAGGCGGTGTGATTGGAGCTTTTAAACCAATAAGCTACAAGTTTATTCTGAGTTTAGGCCCAGTTTATACCTTTGCGATCGGTTCTTTTGTGATGCTGGGGGCGGCAGCCGTGTTTCGCTTAGTCAATCCCCCAGAAACACCAGTGGATAGACACCAAGCAGAAACAGTAAAGTTGCCCTTAGAGAAATTGGCGTTGATTTTAGGAACTGGTTTCGGTGTTGCGTGGGGTATCCGTTTTCTCATGGATGTCTTGGGTAAAGTACTCAAGACCCAACTGAATACGGATAATGTTGATGTGCCGATGGTTTGGATTGGAATAGCGATCGCTATTGCCAGCATACCAGCAGGAATCTTCGCCGTTAAAATTGGTAATAGTCAAGCAATGCTTTGTGGGATCTGTGCAATCATTCCTGCATTATTGATAATGATATCTGTGGGCGCACAAATTCCGATAATTGTTTTAATCGTTGCTGGCTTTAGTTTAGTTGTCAACGGGGCAATTCCTTTTGCTTTGGGGCTAGTACCCCAGCGGTGGGCAGGATTAGGAATTGGGATGTATTTTGGTGGGTTTGCTTTAGCCATGAGTTTGTTTGGCGTTATATTTTCCCAACTGCAACAGATAACACCTTTTATTGGTGCTGTTGGGGGTGGATTGGCATTTTTCCTGGCTGGTGTTTGCATTGCGGTGAGTGGAATTTCTGAAACGCAAAGTAACGCAGAGGTTTAACGCAAAGGTACGCAAAGTTATTCTCTGCGTACCTCTGTCTAGGAATTACGTTAGCGTAGCGGGACAAAGCCCATTACGAATTACGAATTACGAATTACGAATTAGTTACAGGTTTCACTTGACTCAACAAATCGTGCAGTTTTTCGCCTTCAATGACCTCTGTTTCTAAGAGTTGAGTAGCGATCGCTTCTAGCAAGTCTCGATTCTGTCTGAGAATCTCTAGGGCTTGTTCGTGGGCTGTTTCCACGATTTCCTTGACTTCGCTATCAATGGCTTTGGATGTGTCTTCACTTACCGCCCGCCGGGGATTAGCACCACCATTACCCAGGAACATCGCTTGTTGTCCTTGTTGGTAAGCCAATGGCCCTAAGACTTTGCTCATACCATAAGCTGTTACCATCCGTTCTGCCAAGTCAGTTGCTCGTTGCAAATCGTTGGAAGCACCTGTAGTAATACTGTTAAACACAATCTCTTCGGCGGAACGTCCACCCAACAAAGTTGCAATCTGACCCCGCAGTTCTGCTTCATTCATCAAAAAGCGGTCTTCAGTTGGTAATTGCAGAGTGTAGCCCAAAGCTGCCATCCCACGAGGAATAATCGAAATCTTTTCTACACGACCGTTTCCGGTTGTCAGCGCCCCAACCATTGCGTGACCAACTTCATGGTATGCAACAATCTTTTTCTCAGTCTCGTTCATCACGCGACTCTTCTTCTCTAAACCGGCAACTACCCGCTCAATTGCTTCGGCAAAGTCTTCTTGAGCAACCCTTTCACGCAGATTGCGCGCTGCCAATAATGCGGCTTCGTTCACCAAGTTTGCCAAATCTGCGCCAGCAAAACCGGGGGTACGAGTAGCGATCGCTTTTAAATCTACATCATCTCCTAATTTTACCTTTTGAGCGTGAATCTTGAGAATTGCTTCACGACCAGATAAATCGGGACGGTCTACCAACACTTGGCGGTCAAAGCGGCCTGGACGCAATAAAGCAGGGTCTAGGGTTTCGGGGCGGTTGGTCGCTGCTAGCACAATCACCGTTGCATCACCAGCTGCAAACCCATCCATCTCAGTTAGTAATTGGTTGAGGGTTTGTTCTCGCTCATCGTTACCACCGTAGAAGCCGTTACTGCTACGAGACTTACCAATTGCATCTAATTCATCAATGAATACAATACAGGGAGCTTGTTTTTTAGCCTGTTCAAACAAATCCCGGACTCTAGAAGAACCTACACCGACAAACAATTCGACAAACTCGGAACCAGAGATGCTGAAGAATGGAACTCCTGCTTCTCCTGCTACGGCTTTCGCTAAAAGTGTCTTACCAGTACCAGGAGGGCCAACTAACAACACACCTTTGGGAATCCTAGCGCCAATTTGCGTAAACCGTGCCGGAGTCTTGAGGAAATCTACAATTTCTACTAACTCAGTTTTTGCTTCTTCTACCCCAGCCACATCTGCAAAGGTGATTTTCGCGGATTCGCCTTCAACGTAAACCTTAGCTTTGCTCTTACCAATGGAAAGCGCACCTTGGGGGCCACCGCCACCACCACCACGAGCAAGAAAGAACTGCCAAATACCAATAAAAATCAGTGGTGGAATCACCCAACTTAAGAGGGTTGTAAACCAAGTATTTTTGGGTGGCGGTGTAGCAGCAAACTCAACTCCCTTTTCTTCTAGAAGTTTGGGTAACTCTAAATCAAAGATTGGTGTCGTTGCAAACACTTGAGCCGGCTCGGCATTTTCTGCTTTTAATTGGTAGATAATCTGGTTTTGACCAACGGAAACGCGGCTGACTTCCCCTTCCTGTACTTGATGAATAAATAGACTATAGGGAACACCAGTAGGGCCAGAAGCAAATAAATTAGGCAAAAATAAATTTAAGAGCAGGAATAGCCCTGATACTGCCAGTAATACATTAGCAACGATCCGAAACCGAGGTGACTTAGGCTGTTCTTTAATTCCCATAAATGTTACCAATCCTTAAATGATGAAAACTAACTTGAAAATTGGGCATAGGATATGGGCAAGTGGGCATTGAGCATTGCTTTTCCCATGCTTCCCCTGTTCCTTATTTCCCTTAACGCTTTGAGAAACTTGATTAAAGACTAGTCAAAAATGCTGGTATATTCGCATCTGAGCAATGTCTACAACGGGCTGTAAGGCTCATGATGCTCGTTAGCCCTTGCATCTATGTTTGGGAGAAGACTCGCTAACGGTAAGGCAAAGTTGTTCAGCTTCTCTCGATCTTCAAGTATACTACCGTTTCTCATAATTTTTCCCATTTAACAACGTTTGCAGCTTTTTTTTACTTATTTATGTAACTAAACTTAACAATTTAATGAATCTTTGTGAACTAACGAGCCAATACGGTTTACCGTACTCAAAAAATATGCAGAGATTGGGAGACGCAAAAAGAAATCCCCCACGAAGAGTTATTTTGAAGTTTTAGCGGAGCTTTCCTTGCTCCACTCCTGAATTCTTCAATAATTTCACTTTTAACTTTGGAACCGCGTTTTCCATATATGCGGTTCCTCCAAGGCATTAATGTCCATCATTTGACCAGTGGGGGCGATCGCTAGATAATTTAATCACACCGTAAGAACGCCCAACCTGCCATAAAGTAGAATTTTCATAACTGGTTCGTGGCTGATTAATATTAACTGTCGTTCCGTTAGCGTTTTTGATATTTAAGGTTCCTGACCAAGTAATTTCCCAATCAATTGCTAATCTTTGGGTATGACGAGAGGTAAGAACAGGTCGAAAAGCAATATTATAAGCAGCCACCATTTCTTTAGCAGCTTGGACAGAACCAGCATTGGTGTAATGTAGCCAATTAATATCTACATTAGGCATAGGTGGAACATCTTTGGCAGCAATTTCATTATTGCTAATTCGGAAAGCATAGTGCATTAAATAAGCTCGTTCCGAGGGTCGGAATACTGAAGCCACACTGATGTTAGCTCCGGCATTTTTTAAGGCTTGCTCAAAAGCTTGTACTTTTTGACGGAAGGGAGAAGCTAAATCATCAATTAAGTCGCTGTCGGGGAAAACATTAACCCAAGCTTTTCCACTCAATCGTTGTCTTAATTTTTTAGCGTATTCAGTTATGTTGTCTAAAGCCAACTCCAAATCAATGCCAAGCTTGGTTTTTGTTGTATTAGAAAGCTGTTGAGCTAATTCGGCTCGAAAATTGATATCTCTGATTTTATAAGTTTCGGCTAGTCCTTTTGTACTGTTGGGGCCAAAGTCTCCATCAGCTACTAACGGCGGATTCAAACGACCGATCGCTGTTAAACTTTTTTGTAAGTCCTTGACCTCATTATCTCCAAAGTTAAGATAGGTTAATAATTTTTTACCGCCATTGGTATAGATAGCGAAATAAATTGCAAAACCTTGCTCTAGCGCTTTTTTATAAGTAGCAGTATCGACAATTCCCGTTACTGTTAAAGCATTACTAGTCTGATAATCACGAGTTGCTTGAGCTGTAATATTCCCAAAATCTCCATCAACGACAGCAATAGGGAAGTCATAATCTAAAAGAAATTTCTGCCAAGCAATTACAATTGGCCCTTCGGATTTTTTCTGGAGAGTCGGAAGTTGCAAAGCTTGAAGTTTAAAGCTCATAGTTTTTATTGAATGAAACAATTGTGTTCAGTTGATTTTTATGTCACTATTCGTCGTATAATTCAAGTTACTACCGCTGCCAATTTGGTATCTCGTACTTCATTAGAGCGATTGGAGTTCAATAAACGCTGTTTTGCAAAACCCACTTTGGATTATAACATCCGCAGTTATATTAACTTTTCTCACGAATACTTAAAATAGAAAGTAGTTATCTCTTTAACTTGTTGGCAAATGGGGTCAGAAATTTTCTGGAAGTCAGCCACAGCAAATTGCGTAGGCTAGGAAAAACCCCAAGGATCGCCCATACTGTTGTCAAAGATCCGCCACTTCTGATTTGGGACGGGGATACTTTGCGTTAGGTAATGAAACCAAAGCGGCTATTCAAAAATCTCTGGCTATAATTACCCAAACTTGTATAACCATAGCGTAGGCAAAGCCCGCTGTAGGCATCGCTCATCGTCGTATATATATACGCCTCTATCCTTTTGTCCTTTCTGTGATATCTTACGGTCAGTCGCTACGCCTAATACGTTAATTAAATTCATCCTATCAGGTGAGTCTAATGGGTGAGGTACAACGAACACGAAGTATTGTACCTTGAGGCTATCAAATGGTTGTGTAGTACCCCAATTTCTCGGCTCAAAAATTAGGAAGTAGATAATGACTGTAAACCAAATTATTGGAGATTCAAAAAATAATATTTTTGCAAACCTTGGTAAAAATTTTTTTGCCTGGATGATGGCTTCAAGTACTAGTAAATATGATAAAATTGTCAGCGATCGCAAACGTTCTATTTTTGCTAATCTCCAAGGTAAAGTTTTAGAAATTGGTCCCAGAACAGGCGCTAACTTACCCTACTATCCTAAAGATATCCATTGGATCGGAATCGAGCCAAATTTACAGACGCATTCTTCTCTTCAAAAACAAGCAGAAAAACTGGGTTTAAATATCGATCTCCGCATTGGTAATGCTGAATGGTTAGATGCCGAAGATAATAGTATAGATACTGTTGTTAGTACATTAGTTTTATGCTCTGTGCCAAATATAGATTATACATTGCAGGCAATTTTAAGAGTACTTAAACCAGGTGGACGCTTCTTATTTATTGAACATGTTGCCGCACCTAAAGGAAGTTTATTGCGACAATTACAAAACACAGTTAGTCCAATTGGGAAAGTAATAGGTGATGGTTGCCATCCAGATAGAGAAATTTGGATAGCATTAGGAAAAGCTGGTTTTAGTAGCATCAATTATGAGCGATTTGATGCACAATTGCCAATTGTTAGTCCTCATATTATCGGCGTAGCGACAAAATAAAAGTATGAATAAACCCCCGGCTAAAGTCGTGGGGTTTATGAGGTTTTCCACCAGAGATTTTATGGATTCTCGCGCAGGAAAGTATCAATATCATTTAGTTCCTGCTGATTGAGGCGGAATTCTCCAGCACCAATGATTCCTTCCACCTGCTTAGGATTGCGTCCGCCAACGATCGCCGCAGTCACCGCCGGATTATTTAAAGTCCAAGCGATCGCTACTTCACCTGGGGAGCGATCGTGTTGTTGACCAATGTGTTGCAACACCTCGACTAACTTCAGGTTACGAGATAGACGTGGCTCCTGGAATTCACTACTGTTTTTGCGCCAATCATTATCTGGGAAATTAGCAACCCGCTCAGGTGTCATCTTTCCTGTGAGCAAGCCAGATTGCATGGGTGAATACACAATCACACCTATGTTATTTTCTTTACAAAAAGGCAGAATTTCCTTTTCGACATCGGGCTTCACCAGCGAATAAGGCGGTTGCAATGACGTAACTGGTGCAATCTCTTGGATACGTTTCAACTGTTCGACATTGAAATTGGAAACTCCGATATAGCGAACCTTACCCTCATCCTTGAGCTTGGCCAAAGTTGTCCAGCCTTCTTCGATTTCTGAGTCAGGGTTGGGCCAGTGGATTTGGTAAAGGTCGATGGTTTCAATGTCGAGTCGGCGCAAACTGGCTTCAACCTCCCGCCGCACAGAATCTGCTTTGAGACTGCGACTAATTTCGCCCTTTTCATCCCAGATCATTGAGCATTTCGTGAAAATGTAAGGGCGACTAGATCGACCTTTGAGTGCCTTAGCAACAACCTCTTCAGAATGCCCTAAACCATAAATAGCTGCGGTGTCAATCCAATTAACACCAAGATCGAGAGCGCGATTGATCGCTGCGATCGATTCCTGGTCATCTTGCTCTCCCCAACCAAAAGCCCATTCACCTCCACCAATCGCCCAAGCACCAAAGCCGATTGGAGTGATGTTAAGCTCCGAATTTCCAAGCTGTTTGGTTTGCATATCTACTTTCTTCAAGAATTTTTGAGTCAATTGCTACTTTATGCTGCAAATATTCTTTCAACAGCTATCTAAAGTGTGAATTACTACTGGTGCAAACACGACAGTAATCACTCTTGAATATTGTGTTGATACACACTACTTATATACTAAACTTGCTCAAAGATAGTAACATTTGTCAGTGTCGATCAAAATAGAGAAGTAAAATGTCAGAAGATTTAAAAGGCAAAGTTGCGCTGATTACAGGCGCAAACAAAGGTATTGGGTATGAGATTGCCCGCCAATTAGGTTCTAGAGGTGCTACTGTTATTGTTGGTTCAAGAGATATAGGACGTGGTGAAGAAGCGGCGAATAAACTTCGTCTTAGCCAGATCGATGCCCGAACAATTCAACTTGATGTGAGCGACCAAAAAACAATCGACTCTGCGGCTAAACAAATCGAGGGTGAATTCGGAAAACTTGATATTCTTGTGAACAATGCTGGAATAGCAAGTGATGGCGATCGCCTTCCACCTAGTCAAGTTGATATTGAAACACTACGACATACTTATGAAACGAATGTATTTGGAGTGTTTGCAGTTACAAAAGCGTTGTTGCCACTTTTAAAGAAGTCAGAAGCAGGGCGAATAGTGAATTTATCAAGTGGTTTAGGTTCTCTGACTCAAAACTCCGATCCAAATTATG
This sequence comes from Nostoc sp. LEGE 12454, assembly GCF_056620565.1. Lineage (NCBI taxonomy): Bacteria > Bacillati > Cyanobacteriota > Cyanophyceae > Nostocales > Nostocaceae > Nostoc > Nostoc sp. LEGE 12454. Next base: position 20,363 of record NZ_JBWQXL010000030.1, on the reverse strand, counting down.
AATTTGCTAATTCTAAGCTTCTTGCTTATAACTCATCCAAGACAGCAGTGAATGCAATCACAGTTTTATTAGCTGCCGAACTTAAAGATACCCCAATTAAAATCAATGCTGCCGATCCTGGTTTTACAGCAACTGACATTAATCAATATCAAGGATATCGCACTGTTGAGCAGGGTGCGATCGCAGCAGTAAGACTCGCTACTCTACCTAATGATGGTTCTAGCGGAGGATTTTTTGATGAAAACGGTGTGGTTCCTTGGTAAAAAGTAGAAAGCATTGGGCACGGGTTATTCCCCTTGTCCGATCGCAAGCTACGTGCAGCATCTCCTAGAGAGCACGATCGCGAAATTACTAAATTTACCGAATATTAACTTCTTGAAGGTAATTTACTCCTTGAAGATATTCAACTTTAGTAACTGAGTTTTTAGGGACGAATAAATTTGTTCTTTTTGCAGAAGCTATCTTTTGATTGTCAGTCAGTACGCGTTGTTTTTGAGTATACTCATTCAATTTGACTTGAGCTTGAGCATAAACTAAAGTATCTTGGGGAATATTTCTGAGAAATTTTACGGCACGATTGAAATCACCAATAGATGCTTTTTTATAGGCTTTCTGTAAAAAGTAGGCTGCTCTGATCTGCCGCTTTCGATTGTACTCAGCTAACTTGTCTTGAACTAAAGCACCTGCATGACTTTCTTGAGGAATTTGACGCAGATATTGTAAGGCGGCAGAAAAATCTTTGTCAGCAGCTTTTTCGTAAGCTTTTGCTAATAAATCTTGCGTTTGTGCTTCAATGTTGACAGATGCTTTTTGAACTATTTTGTCTGTTTTAGATTGCCAATATGCAATCTTGGGAACTTTCGCAGCAGCATGAAGAACATCTGACCATCTGTCCTCCTGAAAAGCTAGTTGTGCTATTTCGTATTGCTGTGCAGCTACTTGCCATTGCTCTTGCCATTCTTCAATTGTGGCTTGTGCTTCTGGATAAACATTGCTGTGGGAGGGAATTGATTTAGCAAGTGCGATCGCTTCTTCTAAATCTCCGGCTTGATATTCTTTTTTTGCTTTAAATAAAGTATCTGTTTCTGAATATGCAGGTGCAGTATTAACTAAAGAATATACACCAAATCCCATCAATAAAGAATTAGCTGCTAGCCCTACTTTCATTCCTGTGAATAATGGGGATAATTTCCCAGACGCAGGATTTTTTGCTACTTCTAGAGAAAATTGAGAATCTTCCTGTAATGTTTCTGATGGCTGAGGTTCCCAGATTATTTGTTTGAGTACCCGCAGTACTTCACCCGCAGACTGAAAGCGGTCTTGGTGATTATAACGGATCATTTGGCTGAGAACAGCAGCTAAATAATCGTTAACTGGCGTGTTTTGAGAACGCCAAAAAATTTCATTAGTAGAAGGATCGGTTTTTAATTGTAGTGGTTCTAGCCCTGTTAAAGCCTGGATAGCAATCATACCCAAAGCATAAATATCACTATTGGGCTGTGTTTGACCAATAAATTGCTCTGGCGGTATGTATCCCAATGAAGTGACGGGAATTCTATAAATGGGCAATTCTGCACCTATGCCAAAATCGATCGACTGGATTGAGCCAAAGTCAATCATAACTAACTTGCGATCGCGATCGCGCCTGATCAAGTTTTCCGGCTTGATATCGCAATGGATCACGCCTTGAGAGTGGACAAATTCTAGAATACCTAAGACATCTATCAAAAATTGTACAACTTCGCTTTCACTCCACAGACACCCAAAATATTGATCGATGGGCAATTCCGCAGTCAGCGCATGTCCTTCAATACACTCTTGCACTAAATAAAATCGCTCGTTTTCTTCAAAGCAGGCGATGAATTCAGGAATTTGGTCATGGCTTCCCAGAAGCTTCAGGGTTTCAGTTTCAGTCAGAAACAGTAACCTCAGCATCTCCAAGTAGCCGGATTCAGAACTGCTAACTTTAATCTGCTTAATAACGCATTTGGGATTCTCTGGATAATCTACATCTACAGCAATGTATGTTTGCCCAAACACCCCTGCACCGAGGCTTTGGACAACTTGGTAACGCCCTTGTAGTAATTTACCGATTATGTGGTGGGTCATGACCTGGTTACTCAGTAAGTCCTTTTGTTTAGTTTTTCTGACATTCCCTCCTGTTTCCGGAATACTTTAGAAATAAATAACCAGAATTTTGACACTTTAAATATAAGTTAATTTTTTTTAAGTATTTTTGCGTAGAAAAAATAATTTTTTTAGAAAAACAAATACTTTGCAAACAACATGCGAAGTATTGGTGATGCTACATTCTTAACTGGGAGATTGATGTTTATAATAGTTGTCTTGTAGAAAAAATACCTTACAGCCAACGCTGACTCATACCATTACTGCTTGATGCTCATTAAAAGCTATAGTCTTATTCACCATAGCTTAGAGTTTTTCAAGCGTGCCATTCAAGTATGAGCCAGCGTTGGATAGTCGGGAGTTTGTGGTAGTGTAATGAAACAGGTAGGGTTAATGCTTCCCCTTGATATAAACCATACCGAATATCAGATTAACTAAATAATCCTTAAACCTAAAGTTTTTTCGGAATCAAAGCTCTAATTTTATGGAGAACTATCAGTTTCAGGAAGGACAATTGTAATTCCATATTGTGGAGCAGTTGCTAATATCCTGTCAATCACTTCTTGAGTTACAGGTAACGGTGGAACCGATGAATTATCTACTTTAGTTCCAACTTGTGCAAAAAACTTTTCTAGTCCACCTGGAGTAGCCCAAATCAGCATTTTAGCTGGTGTAGAACCAATATTTTTAAAACTATGGAGTTGACCTTTAGGAGAATGCAAGAATGTTCCGGGGGTTGCTACAACTGTTTGTTCATCAAGATAAAACTCAATCGAACCTTCAAGAATGTAGAATGCTTCATCTTCTCGACTATGAATGTGTGGCGGCGGGCCTAGTTGGGGTGCAAGTACTACTTCAAACAGTGCATACTTGCCATCTGTTTGTTCACTCGTAGCTTTAAAGGTGGCTACATCGCCTGCTACTGAATAACTATCACCATCACCTAGTTGCGATAAGATCCCATGATTAATTGTCATTTTCATCATCTCCTAATTTTTATGACAAACAGATTGCCCTGCTTGCACAAATCAATAAAACACATCCTAGCCATGATTCAAAAGCCCAGTAATTAAAGCTCTTCAGCGATTAGAAATCGCGGCTACATAACCAAAGTCCGCCTGCGCGGACTAACGCCAAAATAGGGTTTCAAATTTAATCTAACGAGAGTAATAAAAGAGCGTTAAGATCCAATGCGCTACCCACTATTGTTTTCCGAAAATTAATTAGGATAATTAGCTTTCATGCTAAAACTGATATTTACCGGAGGCTTCTATCTAAAGAATTAGTTGTTTTCTGCCTGTGGGGTTGGCTAATACCATTTCTTTGTGAGGCTGCGCCAAACCCTTTTAACTTCTTTCTTTACTTTTTTTATTTCTTTCTTTGTGTCCTTTGCGTCCTTTGCGGTTCGTTTTTCATTCTTCTTTCTTCTACTTGCAGATAATCCATAAAATATTATTATTAGTTATGAATGGAACATGAATAGCGAACGGAGGCGGCAGATCGTGAACGACTGGAATTTACCCTGGGAAGGTGGATGCCGTTGCGGACAGATACGGTTTCAGGTGAGTGCCCCGCCTCTGCTAACGATGGCTTGCCACTGCACGGGTTGTCAGCGAATGACCGCCAGCGCTTTTTCTTTAAGCGTCGCGATCCCAAGCGTTGGGTTCTCAATACTGAAAGGTCAGCCGACTATTGGCGGTTTGCACGGCGCGACCCGCCACTACTTCTGCCCGCACTGCATGAGTTGGATGTTTACTCGCCCGGAAGGAATAGACGAGTTCGTCAACCTTCGTGCGACAATGCTGGACGATGCGTCATGGTTCACACCTTTCATCGAAACTTGGACGAGGGAAAAGCTGCTATGGGCGATGACCTCTGCGGTTCATAGCTTCGAGACCCTGCCCAATTACGAAGACTATGCTCTCTTGATAGAAGAATACGCCAAGCAAGCGTCGAAACCTGCACGATGACGAACCGTTTTTGCACGGATTTACGGCTGGTTCTCGGTGCGATCGCTTACAAAACAGCTCCCTCCAAAGACTAGTGGCGAATACTTCAGCCATCAACTCAGACGGTTGCAGTCAGGTTTGGGGAATTTTAGCCACAAAAGTCAATAAACTTTAGCGTTGAACTGAAGCTTGTTTTAGCGGGGTTCCGTTCCAAGAGAAAGTAGGTTCGCCCTCGCAATAACTCCATCTTGCTTCCCAGGGCATGGGAAAATTAGGAACCTGAAAGCGGATTGAAAATCGTCCCCAGGTGTTGCTCAACTTGCCTGAGCCATCTTCTCGTGACGTGTCACATTTGACATTGGAGTTACCAACCCAATAGCCATGATAAATTCCACGATTGCTCGTTATTCCAGCTAGCCCTTCAATGAAGATAGTTCCTCCTGGATAAGTCCATATAGCAGTTTTACCGCGATCGCTTTGATAGACTACTTTGCCATAGCCGCTATTCCACACTTCATCTGCAAGCGCAATTTTTGGCACAGCCGCCCAAACAAATACTGCACTGACAATTACTAGTTGCTGAAGTTTCATTGCACTCCTGATTTCTAGTGAGCGTATAACACTACACACAGATGATATCGTTTGTGGTCATAAAACTAACAATTAAAAACAAAGGCTTTTCAATATTTAACTATTGACTTCTTCATCATGTTCAACCACCTCGGATTTATCTTGTAATGGCTTCACTACCCGTGCGATCGCTTCCTGAATAAAAGCTTTAATAAATTCATCTCGGCGATTAATTTGAAACTGTCGCTGTACAACTTCCGTCATTCCACCATCACCCCAATCTTGGTCATGACGAAAATATTCAATGAAACTTTTACCTGCAATTCGCGTTAAATAAGCTGCTGTCACGCCTTGAATCGCTCTACCAATAATAAAGGTGGCAACGTTAAGTTGCAAAGCTGTAGATAATAATTGAATTGCTCCTTTAACAATGCCTAAACTAGCGATGGTTTTCGCTAAAGAAAGAGCTAATTCTCGTCCCCGTTCCATATTCAATTCACAGCCATACACTCTGCCAATTTCCACAACCATTTGAGCATTAACTGCGGCTGTCGCCAATAAATCTACAACTGGTATCGGCGTGACTGATACCACACCAGCACCAATCCATTGAAACCGTTCTACGATTTTGTCAGCTTGACGGCGACGCTGGCCATCAATAAGTTTTCGCGCTTCGTCTCCCAATCGCAGAGATTGCAAAAGAATATTATCCGCCACCAAATCTTCACCTTCGGCGCGTAAAACAGCAGCCGTGCGCCGCAGCAAAGGGACAATATCCGATTCCGGCTGGAAGGTTTCGCCAGTTTCGAGTTGTGCGGGTTGGGGATTGGCAGCGATCGCTACCACATCATTAGTAGCAATAAATCCCCGTACCCGTTGACGCAATCTCGCAAGGATGGATTCTTTATCTTCATCTGTATATAAATCAGTTTTGTTGAGAACTAGGAGCGATCGCTTCCCAATTTCTGCCAACCCCCGCAACGGCTCATATTCTGAGCGGCGTAAGTCATTATCTACCACAAACAACAGTAAATCTGCTTCTGTCGCCAGTTCTCGCGCCATCTGTTCCCGTTCCGTTCCTGCCACTCCTGCTTCTAAAATCCCCGGCGTATCTGTAATTAAAATCTTGCGTTCTAATCCCTTCAACCGCAGACAATAGGTTTCTCCAACCTGAGTTGTACCCATCGGTGCATCTACTTGACCAACCATGCGTCCCATAATCGCATTAACTAGGGAAGTTTTGCCAGCACTCCCCGTACCAAATACTACTACTTGAATTTCACCTCGTGCGAGGTTGGCTTCAATCTCTCGCGATCGACTTAATAAAGCTTGACGTGTGACTTCATCTTGAATTTGCGCTACCTGTTGCCGCACAGCCTGGAGAGTTGTAGAAGCTGCGTCAGATTTAGCAGCCGGAATTTGTGCCGCAGTCGCTCGCTTTGGGTTGCGACGCGATCGCTTTTCCCCGGATCTAATCACCAATACATAATAGACAAAAGCGGCAACCAAAGCTCCAATCAGGATAATCAGCAGCAACAGTAGCAAATTGCCTAGCAACGGCGAATAGGATAATTGCCAATAGAGGCGTGACAGGGAATCAATTAGCCATAGGGCTAGCCCCAAAATGACGATCAGACCGACAATCAGCGTTACTATGCGTGACAGAGGCATGGCTGGGAAGGTTTAGTAAGTATTCAGTAGGCAGATGCTTCTAATCTTAATAGTTTCAGCATTTTTTACCAGAGTAGGGGACTTGCAAAGAATAAATTACTCAAAAAAATTAAGAGAGCAAGCTTAAATACGAGCGAAATTAATTCAGTTACCTACTATCTTCCCAATACACAGTTAAAGCAACTGTTGCATCATGAGTTGTGCAAATAGCCCTGATTGATTTCCTAGTTCAACAAAACTACCCTGCTGCACTACTTTGCCATTTGCAAGTACGTAAATTCGGTCAGCGTTTTGAATAGTACTAAGGCGATGAGCGATCGCAACCCTAGTTACCTTTAATTGTTGTAAACTTTCACTGACAATTGCTTGGGTTCTGTTATCTAAAGCGCTAGTCGCCTCATCGAATAGCAAAATCCGGGGTTTCAACACCAACGCTCTAGCAATCAACAGCCGTTGTCGTTGTCCACCAGAAAGATTACTACCTCCCTCACTGACGATTGTATGCATCTGCATCGGCATTGCTGCAACATCATCTGCAAAACCTGCCATCTGGGCTGCTGACCAAGCTTCGTCCATCGTCACTAAGGCACCACTGGCAATATTCTCGAAAATAGAGGCTGACATCAACCGACTATTTTGCAGTACCACACCCAATTGACGGCGTACAGCATGGACATCCAAAGAAGTTAAGTCTTGCCCATCGTAGTAAATTGTGCCAGATTTCGGTAATTCAAACCCCAACAGTAACCTTAATAAAGTTGATTTCCCACTGCCAGAAGGCCCAACAATGGCAATAAATTCTCCTGGTTCAGCGCGAATGTTGACATCATCTAACGTCAAGGGGCCATCGTCGCGATAGCGGAAAGTTACCCGATCTACAACTAATTTGCCCGATAACCTACCCGGATCTGCTTGAGCGGAACTAATTTCCGGTTCAGCTTGCAAAATTGGTTGGGCCCGTTGCCACAAGGGTAAAACTTGCAAAACTTCCACAACTGTGCTGCTTAAGCTAGTGGCTCCGTTAATAAACGTGCCAAAAGCAACGTTGAATGCTAAGAAAGTGCCAGTGGATAAACCTCCTCCTCCAGGAGTTTGAGATTGCCCAATTAAGCTAGTCGCAAACCAGAAGAGGGCAGCAGTGGTTAACACAGGTAATACTTGATTGATTACCGCGAGGCTGTCTTCAATGCCTTGGGTACTCAGCATTAATTTCAGTTGATGCGTATACTGTTTACCCCAGTAGGCGAAGGCGCGGGTTTCAGCTTTGGCGATTCGGAGTTTGGCAACTCCATTAATTAACTGCACCATCACACCAAAGATTTGTCCTTGCAGCTCTAGTAATGGGCGAACTTTACGGACAATAAGAGTACCAGAGATGATAGTGACGGCAATATTTACCAGTGCCACTGCACAAGCGATAAGAGCTAAAGAAACATTGTAGTAAAATAACAATCCCAGATTCAGGAGTGAGAACAAACTGGAGAAGATTGTTTTTAAGACTGTGTTACCCAGTCGCTGGCGAATTTGAGTAATAGCCGTGACTCTAGAATCCAAGTCACCAACTGAGAAAGAGCGAAAAAAGGAAACCTTCAAGTTTAACAATCGATCCCACACTGCGGCTTGGGTGGAGGAATCGGCAAAAGTTTCCAGCCTAATCGTGGCAAACCCAAGGGCTAGTTGAAACAGCGTTCCGCCAAAGGCAGCAGCCACCAAACCAACAGCAATTTGGCTCAACAAGCCTCGATTAGCATCTGGGATCGCTTTGTCGATCAGGATAGCTGTAGCTTGAGGTGTCAGCATTCCTAACAGACTGATGGTAATTCCCATTACTAAAACTATAATTAGTTCTTTGTAATGTCCTTGGAGAGCAAACTGAAGTAAATCAAGAGTTTTCAGCTTTTTATCGGGTAAGGGTCGATAGAATGCGTAGGCAGTCTTAGCTAAGGCTGCTGCTATGTTGGCATCGACAGAGATAGGCGTTCGTTCCCCAGGAACGTAGAGTTTGTAACGTGTATCAGACACTGGTAATAGTGCCACTGGCAGTTTATCGGCAAGCGTAAATGCCAACATCGGCCCGCAATCCTTTTGCCACCAGTTGTCCCGCAACTGAATTCGTCGCAAGCGGATACGCGAAGCACGGGCGATCGCTTCTACAGGATCTTGGACTCGATTAGAATCTTCTGAAGCAGCTGGCGGACAAATCTTAATTCCCAATGCTCGTCCCACAGCACCAGCAGCAATTAGTAAGGCTTGGTTTGGGTCAGTTGCATCAAGATTACTACTGAATCCTATATTATTTAGTCCGTCTGACTTTGGCTGTGGTAATACAGATGCTAATTCTGCTAACGTCTCTTGCATCACTTGGCTCTCAAGACGTTCTCTGGCTTGAAATCTCAATAATTCTGCATCCATCTCCTGCCGTTGCAGCAGATTAATGCAGTGGAGGAAGTAAGTTTGTAGTTGGGACAAACCACCTAATAAGGAATCGATATCTTCTATGTCTGCGGTGTTAACACTTTTCAACTCCACAGTGTTATCTGCTTGTAACCACATATTTTCAGCCAAAGGCAACATTCCAGAGGCAGAAGTTAACGGCAGTTCTGCAAACCCCATCCATCTAGCGCGCCCTTGGAAAATTTGCACCCACAATATTTGATGCGGCTGGAAGATTTGGTCTTCGACTAAGGAGAACTGGCGGATTTTTGGCAGTGATGTTGGTGTCGTTGGCGTAGTGATACCAGCAAGTACCGAACCTAATTGATAAATCCAGCGTTCTATCAGAGTTACTACTTCTTTATTAGCGTCAGCAAACAACTGGTTAAAGTCTGCTCTGGATACTTTGAGAATTTCTGTCTCCTCCAGTGACACTGCTAAAACCTCTTGCTGCTTGCCTTCTAAACTTGGTGCGATCGCAAACATCGCCTGTCCGGCTGTGCTACTAAATAAATAGCGACGAGTGCCTTCGGGAATGCCATCATTAACTGCGATCGCAAATAGCGCCAAGTAACCAGATTTTACTAGCCAAATTGACTCAGGGTCATCTAGTAGTAGTGATTCATTGCATTGAAAACGATAGTGTTGTCCTTTGAGATTTGCGAAGGATAAGAGGGATGAGGGAGACAAGGGAGTAATTTCTTCCCCTACTCCTCTGCTCCCCTGCTCCCTGGTCACTAAGCGTAGCCGAAGTGCTGCTCCCCTGCTCCTCTGCTCCCTTGCCTCCTCCCCTGCTTCTTCACTGCGAATTAATTGTAAATATGGCCCTTCAACTTGCTGCAATTCTTCATGGCTTCCGCATTGGACTATCTTGCCGCGATCGAGGACAATAATTTGATCGCAATCTCGGATAGTCGAGAGTCGATGCGCCACGATGATGCAAGTGCAACCGCGCAACCGCAGATTACGACTGACGTTCTTTTCTGTTTCGGCATCCAAAGCGCTGGTAGCTTCATCCATGATCAGGATACTGGGATTATTCACCAAAGCACGGGCAATTTCTAGACGCTGCCTCTGACCACCACTCAAATTAGTAGCACCTTCCAAAAGGTCAGCATGATAGCCTCCAGGTAGTGAAAGGATGACATCGTGAAGCGCTGCGTCTTGACAAGCTCGGACGAGATGACTCTCAGGTATGGTAGTATCCCAAAGCGTCAAGTTGTCTCTGACGCTGCCAGCAAATAACAAAATCTCTTGCTCTACGACAGAAATAGAATTGGCTAGTACCTGGCGAGAAATTTGCTCTCTGGGTTTGCCGTCGAATCGAATTTCTCCCTGCCACGATTCGTAAAGTCCACATAAAAGTTTGGCAACAGTAGACTTACCAGAACCACTCCCACCCACCAAGGCAACTCGCTGCCCTGGCTTGAGCAAAAGATTAAAATTTTCAATTAGCGGCGCGGCAATTTGGCTATAGCCAAATGTCACATTGCGTAATTCAACATAGCCCTGAAGTTTGGGCAGAGTGTAAGGAGATAAGAGAGACAAGGACGACAAGGAAATATTTTCTTCCCCTGCTTCCCCTGCTCCCTCTGCTCCCCCTGCCCCCCTGCCCCCCTGCTCCCCTGCTCCCCTGCCTCTTTCCTGCAACTGCGAATCAATGGGATTACGTAAGACATCATCGAGGCGAGTCAGATTACCTTCCATCTCTTGGAGTTCGCTTCCCAGACTGATGAGATTACTTACTGGGGCGAAAAACCTTTGCATCATGCCGAGAAAGGCTATTAACATGCCGATGCTCAAGGCTCCATCCATGACTCGCAAACCGCCTACAGCTAAAAGCAGCATGGAAGCGATCGCTGACAGAAAAGATGGTAAAACACCTATTGTCTGGTTTGTTTCCTCTAATTCCTGCTGGGTGTTGATGGCTTTGGCATAGTGACCCGCCCAGCGGGAGAAAAAATCTGACTCTAATCCAGATGCTTTCAATGTCTCCATACTCTGAAGACCAGAAATTTCTACGCCGCGAACTTTTCCCTCTTCTTGGATGAGTTTGATATTGGCATCTACGCGCCGCCCTCTCACCCACTGTAGAGCGGCAAGGTTGATAATGACAAAGGCGATCGCAATTAAAGTTAGTACAACATCATATTGCAGCATCACTACTACATATATAAATACTGACGCTGCTGCAATTACTGTAGTCGCTAATTCACCCGAAAGCATATCGGCGATGCTGTCGTTGAGTTGCATCCGGCTACTGATTTCCCCAGCATAACGCTGATCGTAAAAACTGACGGGTAGGCGTAAAATGTGCCACAGATACCGACTCTTCATACCCACGGACAACTTAATTTTCATTTGACGCAAAAACTGCAACTGTAGCAGCGTCAAAAATCCACTGAGTCCGGCTGTGAAGATCATGCCTAAAATTAGGGGACGCAACCATTCATACCGATGCTCAATCAATACGTTATCTACAAATACCTGGGAGAATGCAGGTAGCGCCAGTCCAGGAATTACTAACAAAAATCCTGCCAGCACGCAGTAAAGTAATGCGCCAATGGAGCCTCGCAACCGCGACCACAAAGCTAAGATTGTACTGGGCTTGCGTCCTCCGCGTTGAAACTCTGAACCAGGCTCTAGAACTAGCACTACACCCGTGTAAGCACCGCTAAATTCTTCTAAGGAGACGATGCGCCGTCCAGTCGCAGGGTCATTGAGATAAACTCGCTGTTTGGTGATTCCTTCTACTACTAAAAAATGATTAAAGTTCCAAAATACAATGTAGGGAAATTTTAACTGCAACAAGCCAGCTAAGTTGGTTTTAAAGCTTTTAGCGCTGAGTCGATAATTTCTGGCAGCCTTCAAGATATTTAAGGCACTAACTCCATCTCGCGAGACACCGCACGCTTGCCTCAGTTCTGTGAGTGGGACAATGCGATTGTAATAACCGAGAATAATTCCCAAAGCAGCAGCGCCGCATTCTACTACCTCCATTTGCAGCAGAGTAGGAGTATGACACCGCTTGTTTTTACGCAAGCGCCCTAATATATTTTGCAGATTTCGCCAGAACATAAAAATATTTTTTAAAACTTGGACTTTGGCTTAACTTAAGCGTTTAAACATAAATATTTAGCTATTTTTCAACATGACTAAAATTGCTGTATTAGACTAATGTTCCCTTCGGAAGTCTTGATTGCATTAATTAAGCCAAATTAATAAGTAAAAAGGTATATTGCTTTCTCATTTTGCTTAAATGCTTTCTTATTTCAGTAGATTTAGCAAGCAAAAAGGCATATTACTTTCTCATTTTGCTTAAATGCTTTCTCATTTCAGTAGATTCAGCAAGCAAAAAGGCATATTGCTTTCTCATTTCAGTAGATCGCGTACTCATTTCAGTAGATTCAGCAAGCAAAAAGGCATATTGCTTTCTCATTTCAGTAGATCGCGTATTCATTTTAGTGTTTTCCGCAAATAATTAGATACATTGTTTTCTCAGTACCCCAAAATACATTCTTATTTAAGTAATTTCTGCACTTTAGTACAGCGTCAAGGTTGATTCGATCGGTAAAATTTTTAATAATTACTTCCTCATTCCCCTCGTCCCCAATATCACGAAATGCCACTCCAGGATCTTAGAATCGGCAGGACAAAAGTAATCGGGGCGCGTTCTTCCACAGTGACTTGTACTGAGGTGGTAGTTCCAGAAGTGACTTTCATGTGTGGCCCTTGGGAAGAAGACCATTTGTAGTCGCTGAAGGTGGAATTGTCTGGTTGCAGTCGCGCAGTAATTAGCATCTGTGGCCCTTGTGACATCAAAGCTTCCACAAATTCGGAATTGCCGACTACACTTAATGCACCTTCTTTAGTCACAGGAAAGGCTGAGACTTCTGTGACAGCACCGATGATGCCACCAAAGCGTTCGCGTTGCACTGTACTAGGTGTGACTTGTAACTTCATCCCTGGTTGAATTTGCTTGCCATCGCCAATGGGAAAAAATGCCACACTCACAGGTTGAGCCGATCGCTTTTGTGCGGCGATCGCTCCTATGGGTGTACCCTGTAAAACAACCTGTCCCGGACTTGCGGAGATTTCTAAAATTCGTCCAGAGTAACTGCTCTTGACTAAGCTGTTGCTTGATAGTTGCAGTGCTAATTGAACAATATTCCGCTGGACTTCCTGAATTTCTTTTTTGCGGGTAGTTACGGTTTCTAAATCTTGTTGCGCCGCAGTCGCTTCTTTGCTATCTAGTTGCTTTAACTGCGCTTGCAAATCTTTAATTGAGTTCAAATTCTCTAGGTATTGTCGTTGGGCATCTGCTTCCTTGACATCCAGTTGCTTGAGTTGCGATTCGGCTTCATTAATTTGGGTGACAGCATTTAGGTAGTCTTGCTGTGACTGTAGGACTGTATCGCCAGAAATTGCTCCCTCCTTCAATAGCTCCTGGCGGTTGGTCAATCTCTGTTTGAAGGTAGGTAAGAGATCCCGCAGTGCTTGTAAGCTTTGGGTTTGATTGGCGCGATCGCGTTGAATCGAATTTAGCCCTTTATCTCTTAAAATTGGGGTGAGTTTCTGTACTGCTTGGAGGTTTTGCTGCAAAGATTGGCGTTGCTGTTTAATCGCTTCTTTGTCTGCGTTTTGTCGCTGTACTTGCACTAAGCTAGCAGCGCTATCTTCTGTTTGTAGTTGCCCTAATTTAGAGCGGACTAGTTGTAGCTGTTTCATCAGTTCGCTTTGGTCTAGCGTCGCCAGCACATCTCCTCTATTTACATAGTCGCCAACTCGGACGTTGATTGTTCGCAATTTGCCTGCGATCGGTGACTGGAATGAAGTAATTGTACTGGGATAGACTATTATTCCAGTACCCGTTACTGTAATTGGGATTCGACCTAAAAAACTCCAAGTCAGCCCCGTTGCCACCAACGAACCAACAGCAACTAGAGGTAGCCACTTTTTCGGGCTGACTACCTGCATAATTTGATCTAGTTCTTCAGGCGAAGAAGCACGCTCTAAAGCTTCTTTGCGAAATAGGTCGCTTTTTTGATTAATCACTATAAATCATCCCAATTTGCATTGCATTCAGAAGGAATTGGGTATTAGGCTGACAACTGAATAAAAAATTACCTTCTGTCTTCAGCGGAAGGCGGATATGTTTTGTTTGCTTTGGCATACTAATATTCAGATGCAAAAATCAACCTACCATCTGATGAAAGGTCGAAAGCTGAGAAAATCAAATTTTTTATTTTTAAATTTTGCGATTTTGTGTAGACGAAGAGTAACTTCTGTTAAAGTAACGATTTTGTAATTTTTATATGAAAACATTGACGGGTGGGTAAGAAGTAAGGGATAATAATGATTGGTCGCTTACCTTTTGACCTTTCGTTATTATCCGGCTTACACCCGCCAATGTTCGTGTAACGTTGTAAAGGGTTGTGATGCCAATAATAGCCAGACCACTATGTTATAAGATGTCTGTAGCTTATTCGTAAGGGTCCTTTGTAGTCCTTTGTCAGTTGTTCGTAGCAATTGGCAAAGGATTACTCTTTAATAACTCTCTTAACGAAATAATGCATAACTTACATGCTTGCTAGCTTAGTGTTGTTTTGATTTGTAGGGATGATACAAATCATACATATAGAAATTTTTGACAATACAAACACCTTAGAGTGACTTTTGGTTGAGGTGATAACTCAACAATAGCGTACTATGCAGATAAGCTAGTATCTATTGGTACTAGAAGCGCACGCGGTCTCTGCTATTATCAATCCCTTGATTTGATTTTTGAATAACCTTAGCATCTCCTCCACCAATTGCTATTGCAACACCAATTTGATTGGATACTTGTACGTTTCCACCTTTGGCTTTAACGTCAATTTTAGCCTTGGTATCGATATCTACACCTCCGCGTCCTCCGACAATTCCACTGATTTCTTCATCAGCTAACTCTGTCATGACTGCGAGTGTTTCTTGTTCAAATGTTACAACTGACATAAAAATTCCTTCCTGGTACAAAATGGTTTTGGAACAGTGAAATAGTAACTCAACATGAGCCTACTATGGAGATAACCTAGTACCTATTAGTACTAGAAGTACACACGGTCTCTGCTGTTATCAATCACTTGATTTGAATTTTGATAAACCTTAGCATCGCCTCCACCAATTGCTGTTCCGTTACCAACTTGATTGGATACTTGTACGTTCTTACCTTTGGCATTAACGCCAACTTTGGTTCTGTTATCAATATCTATACCGCGTCCTCCTCCGACAATTCCACTGATTTCTTCATCAGCTAATTCGGTCATTACAGCGAGTGTTTCTTGTTCAAGTGTTACAACTGACATAAAAATTCCTTCCTTGTACAAAATGGTTTTGGAACAGTGAAATAGTAACTCAACATGAGCCTACTATGGAGATAACCTAGTACCTATTAGTACTAAAAGTACACACGGTCTCTGCTGTTATCAATCTCTTGATTTGAATTTTGATAAACCTTAGCATCGCCTCCACCAATTGCTGTTCCGTTACCAACTTGATTGGATACTTGTACGTTCTTACCTCTGGCACTAACGCCAACTTTAGTCTTGTTATCGATATCTATACCGCGTCCACCGCCGACAATTCCACTGATTTCTTCATCAGCTAATTCGGTCATGACTACGAGGGTTTCTTGTTCAAATGTTACAACTGACATAAAAATTCCTTCCTTGTACAAAATGGTTTTGGAATAGTGAAATCTTTCTTTTAGTTAACCAAATAATAAAAATCTTTAGACGCTTAAAAATGATAAATATCTGACGATTTTTATTATCAAAGTTGTTGTTTAAGCACACTAAATTAATGTGCGCAACGACATTTGTTTTTGGTTTGTTTTGCAATTTCACTATGTTTAAACAATACAGTTTTTTGAAAGATTTTTATATAAAGAAATGATGAAGTTAGCAAAGAGTTTTTTAAAGATTAGTATTTTAAGAAATATCAAATATTGGCATTAATTCAATTTAATAAAGGTACGATAAGTCGATACTATATCTAAAAATAAATTTTTTAAAAGTTACTATAGGTATTACAAAACCTTGCCGAATAAGCAACGGCTAACATATTAAATTATTCATAAAAATAATATCCCCAACTTCTAAAGAAGTTGGGGATACGCACCTTCAATTGGGTACATAAACCGTGAGTTGAATTTTAGTTATACCAATTCTGTATGAAGATGCGCCAAACTATATAAGAAACGAACTGCATAGACGCATTCGCGGCTTCCCGCAGGGTAGGGCGCATACTTCTACGGAGAAGCAAGCTACGCGCAGCATCTCGTCAGAGAAGTACACAAAGGAAGAAAGAAAATTTGGCGCAACCTCACAAATAAATGGTATTACCATGAATGCTAAATAGGTGAAGTCACTGTTGAATCTATTGTTTGTACAACTCCATTTATAAACGTAAATCTTCTTCTTGTGCGTGTTCTTTGTTTAATCTTCGTATTCACAACGTCCTGATTTGAGTCTTGAACAACAGCATCAGTACCATCAGTTGAAAGCGCAGTTATCTGTGATGAAAAATCCAAAACAATACCCCCCACTATTCCTTTTAATTCACTATCTATCAGTTCCTCGACAAGAACTTTTCGATTCCAGGTAGATTTGAAACTCACTTGATTGATATTAGTCATAAATTCCTCCAGAAGTATACAGACAATTTTTGTCTGAGATGTATTTACAAATAGCAGTTTATTTAATAATTTGTCAACAGATTATAAAAAATATCCTACTTTTACTAACTAACTAACTTCTCTCATTTTTTAGTTTTTACTTCTCTAAATTTCCCAACTTGTATTATTAATTTTTCTTCGATATACAAACTTAAAACTACGATTTTTCATGAAAAAAGATTGTCGGCTAGTCTTTGCCATCCGACAAAAGTGAACTATCAATAAAAGCTGTGGTGAAAATATTCATTCGATACTTGCCAAACTACTGTTGAAGTTGGCAGCATCACGCATCTTTATTACGGCACTGAACCGCTAAAATCTCAAATTTTCAATCTCAATTCAAACTTCTGGCACAAATAGTTCTTTATGAACGCAGAAGTGACATGAGAAAATTCAGAAGTCAGAATATTCTGACTTCTGGCTATTTTACTAAACAATGAGGAGTGTATAATTGGTGTTATACTAGGTATTGGTTGAGCAAAAACGAAGATTAATTTGTAGCATTGTCTTCGTCAACAAACTTTCATAAAAATTACAACCTTTACGGGCTAATATTTTTATGATAGTTGCTTCCCTGCCTTTATTTACCTCTCAAAAATCACCTTGAGTTGTTTTATGATGTTGGTTCGCTCAAATTCGCCTCATGTATTAGAAATTAAATTTCTTACACTTTACTTTCGTCGAATTTGGCAGATCAATTACCTTAGAGAGGCCCTGAAAGATCTCCAAAAAATAGATCAAGAGATGTACCCACGTTTCCAAGTAAACTGCCCACTGATCCGAGTAAACCTCCGAAAACTCCTCCCGTTACTCCTTCTAATTCTTCCTCATTAATTTCTTCCAAAATAGCTTCTTGATTGTTGGGTTGTGTCAATTCATTAACGTTAGTCATAATTTTCTCCAAAAAGTACGTAGGCATTTGTGCCTTTGATGTACTTATAAATATCAATTTATCTAAAAGCTTGTCAACCGTTTTTAAAAAAGATCCTACCTTTCCTACTTTTCCTGCTTTTCCTACTTTTAAAACCCACTTTTTTATTTTTTTTCCTAGCGTTTTCACGATGTCAATATCAGAGCAAAATGCACAAATATAATACTAAAGGAGGATGTTTTATATAACAATTTGCTCGTCTAGTTGATATGCTTTGAGTTTTTGTGTAAAACAGTGAATTTACAAACAAAACTGTGTACAAGTTCCTTATACACAGCATGTAAAAACAAATATAGCTTATATCAAAAGACTGATTTATTAATTTTCAATTAGTAATTTAGTATTGTTTGGCGGTTACAAAGTACTACAATATTTAAATTATATATTAGCATTATGAAAACCTGATAATAGAGGTGAAATAAGCGGTTATTTAAAAAAGTTACGCTAAGGATTTGCTCGGACGCTTTCAATATTCCGTAGCTTGCTGCCGCAGACATCGCTAGAGATAAAATTGTCTGGTGCAATCAGTAAAGAACTGGCATTAAAAATTGGTCTGGCAATTATCGTAATCGAATTGCTCCTCACACCTTTTGCAGGTTGGCAGAACTTTTGGAGCTATTTTGGGTTTCGTGGTTGCCGTGATTCCAGAAAGATTGGTATCGGGAGTTATGCCAATACTTTTCGGATAAACCCGACAATCTCTCTTTTGGTCTGGGGAAAGGTTAAAGGGGAAAGGGAAAGAGGGAGAAAAAACCTTTAACCCAAACCCAGTAACCTTTTCCCCAAAGGTAATTCTGAGTTCAAAATGCTTATCCGAGGCGGATTGCCTCATATATAACCAGCAAAGGATGCAGGGGAGGAATTTTGTAAGGTGCTAAATCATTCCGCTTTCTCTGCAATCCCAAAAATTGCAACAATGTGAGAATACATCGGTCTACATCAATTCAGGTAATATTTTAATATGCAGACTATTACCAAAAAGTCAATAAATAAATCTTGGGCTGGTGCGATCGCAGAACCAGCAAAAGAATTTCCCCTTACTCAACTGTCAATTATTTCTGGCAAAATCCCAGATGGCTTGCGTGGCACACTTTATCGCAATGGCCCCGCACGGCTAGAACGCGGTGGCGCTCGTGTCGGACACTGGTTTGACGGAGATGGGGCAATTCTCGGCGTCCATTTCACAGATGCCGGAGCTAGCGGAGTCTATCGCTATGTGCAAACAGCAGAATATATAGCTGAAACTGAAGCAGATAGGTTTCTTTATGGTGTCTATGGGATGCATCCGCCAGGCCCCATCTGGAAGCGCTGGGGCCAACAGATCAAGAATGCAGCGAATACTTCAGTGTTGGCTTTACCTAATAAACTGTTGGCTTTATGGGAAGCAACCAATCCCTACGCCCTTGATTTGCAAACTTTAGAAACGAAGGGATTGGATGATTTAGGCGCTTTGGATAATGGATTACCTTATTCTGCTCATTACAAGCGCGATCCAGACACAGGCGAGATTTTTAACTTTGGAATCAGTATCGGAAGTTCTGTACAACTAAATCTCTACAAAAGCGATGCCACTGGCAAAATTATCCAAAAAACTGCTTTTAAGCTAGATCGCTACTCGATAATGCATGATTTTGTTTTAACTCAAAGGTATCTGGTGTTTTTCATGCCACCGTTGCGGATGAAAATGCTGTCACTTTTGCTAGGTTTGACTACCTTTAGTGAATCTCTGTTGTGGGAACCTCAGTTAGCAACCCAGGTGTTAATCTTCGATCGCGAAAACTTATCCTTAGTTAGTCGTGGCGAAACCGATCCTTGGTTCAATTGGCATTTTGGTAACGGCTATGAAGATAAAGACGGTTCCGTGGTTTTGGACATGGTGCGATATGCAGATTTTCACCAAACTAACGAGTATCTCAGAGAATTCGCAAGTGGTGAGACGCACACAGTAACTCAAGGAACATTGTGGCAAGTCCGCCTCAATCCTCAAACTGGTAAAGTTATAGAAATGCAGGAAGTTGTCAACCGCAAGTGTGAATTTCCTGTAGTGCAGCGATCGCAAGTTGGGCAACCTTGCCGCTATACTTATGTATCATTAATGCCCCAAAGAAGGGATATAGACAAAGAATGGTTCGGTGCGATCGCCCGCTTTGACTATAAAACTGAAACCCTCACCGAAGCAGACTTAGGAGAAAACCGCTATCCTTCAGAACCCATCCACGCCCAAGATGTCCAAAACCCTGAGCAAGGCTGGGTGTTAACCGTTGTATACGATGCTAATACTCATAGTAGTGAAGTTTGGGTATTTGATAGCGATCGTCTGGATGCAGAACCAGTTTGCAAACTAGGATTACCTAGCGTCATTCCCCACAGCTTCCACGGCACTTGGAACCCAGCTTAACAATTTGGGGCAGGGGAGCGGGGGAGCAGGGGAGCAGGGGAGCAACACTTCTCTACGAGACGCTGCGCGAACGGCTACGCTCTGTTACGCAGGAGAAGTTGCAGTAAGTTTTTCCCCTCCGCCCCTCTGCCCCTCTGCCCCTCCGCACCTCTCCCCCTCTGCCCCTCTGCCTTTTATGCCCAATGCCCAATTCACTCTAATCTTTGATAAT
Source organism: Nostoc sp. LEGE 12454 (assembly GCF_056620565.1). Taxonomy (NCBI): domain Bacteria; kingdom Bacillati; phylum Cyanobacteriota; class Cyanophyceae; order Nostocales; family Nostocaceae; genus Nostoc; species Nostoc sp. LEGE 12454. The sequence continues at coordinate 359 of NZ_JBWQXL010000030.1, read as the reverse complement.
TGCTAAGTGTAAAAACGTAGTATCCTACATATTGGTATCTAAAAATAAGTCCAAAATCATGAGGAGAAACCCGATAGCATTACTACTTAGCGGAGTGATTGTCAGCTTTGGACTGTCATCATTGTTAGCTCAAGCACAACAAAAGGTTTCTGATGCCCAAGTCGCGGCAATGGTAGAGGCGCTACGACTAGCTGCACCGCAGACCGGCATCGCAAATGATGGACTTTACAGTGAATCCCCGCACGACATGAAAGCAAAAATTAAAGTTGGAACAATTCACCTAGAAGGCACTTGCTTCAAGTGCGGCAAGTACTCCGACCTCAAACTTTTAGGTAAAGACCTACTTTGTCCAGACTGCT
>NZ_JBWQXL010000029.1:0-74471 GCF_056620565.1 Nostoc sp. LEGE 12454 | reverse complement strand
GAAAGATGTTACTCGAAGCTAAAAAGGTTAAGCGCGTAACATCTCAATTCATGTCCAAAAGTGGCGCTAAAGAAGCGGCTAAAAGAATGAAAGCTCTCAAAAGCACTGCTGCTAATGCCAAGAAAGTTGCAGATGCTACCAAAAAAGCTTCCGATCTTTCTACCAAAATCCAAAATGTACTTCTTAAAAATGTCCCTGGAAGTGCTGTCTTGGATAAAGCATCACGTGTTGGTGGTATCCTTGGAATTTTTGCAGCAATTGGCGTAGTTGTCTTAGTAAAATTCCAAGAATTTCTCACCAACAGAACGTTTGACGACCTTAGCCAGATCGGACTTGAACTCACTAAAACTAACACAATTGCAGTAAATAATGGATTAAAACTTAAATCTTTTGACACCAAAATACAGAAGTTTGAAAAGGAGTTAAACGCTAATGCTAAAGATTTTTATCAGCTAAACAAACAAACTGAAGTTATCGCCAAAAAGAGCAACGATGCGCTGTATGAAACGCGGGAAGGCAGGAGAATCGTAACTGGACTAGCAGAAGCCGCGAGAAAACTAGGAAACGATGCTTTGTATGAAACACGTCAGAATAGTCAAAAGTTCAATGGGCAAATAGTTGGATTAAGAGCTTTTGTTGATACCAAAATTCAATTTGTTGATACCAAAATTCAAACAGTTAGTTTTTAAGTGTCAAAAGTTAGTAATAGTGTATTTGATACTGTTCAAAAATCTGTTACCACTGCCATCTCAAAAATTCAATCTGACATCAAGACCGAAACAGAAAGTACTAGAAAGTATGTTGATAGAGTGCTAGTTCCACGTATTGAAGCAACGGTTACTAAAAGCACGGGAATAACCGCAGAAATGGCAAAGACAATAACCTATGTAGAACGGGTGTTAGTGCCACGGATTGAAGCAACAGTTACCCAAAGTACGGGAACAACCGCAGAAATGGCAAAAACAATAACTTATGTAGAACGAGTGGTAGTCCCACGTATTGAAGCAAAGGTTACGACAATTGAAGGCACTACAGCGGGGCTAAGTCAGACATATCAGCAATCCTATGAAGCTCAAGCCGCGAAATGGAACGCGGATTTAAGCAAAGTTCAAGGAAGAGTTGGGCAAGTGGAAAGTGTTACATCTTCAAGTAACTACAAATCTGCAACAGCTGAATTAACTAAGGATTTAAATTTGATTAAAGCAGATATCCCCAAGCTTAAAAATGATATTGAAAGCAATGCAACAGCTATTACTCAAATTAGCAATCAAGGCATTCCCGGTTTAAAAAACGATGTTGAAATTAACAAAAAAGAAATTGCAAAAGTTGACGAAAAAGTAAAGGAACAAGAGAGAGTGAATGGGTTAGCACTGCCGAAATTAGACCAAATCTTGGGAATATTACCCTTCATCCCCGCTCGTGCAGCGGCGGCAATTAGACCCGATATTCCAACAATTCCCCAGATAGAAGCTGCGGCTGCGACGGGGACGTGCAGAACTACTCAACCGGGTGGCTGTATGAACAAAGCACTAAAAGACAATGCAGCCGACATCACCAACAACAACAACAGCAATGCTGCAAATATACTTGGCGCTGTTAATGCCGTAGGACAAGGGGCAGATTTAGCTTTACTTGGCGTTATCAACAATAAACTAGGCGATCAGGTTCCCGGTGGCATCTCAGGTTTTCTGGGAAGAGGGTTTAAGTGGTTGCAAATTGATAGAATCACGAATCTTTTAACTCTTTGGGTAACTATTCATAACGCAACAATGTTAAGCGCCCAAGTTGGAGATACTTTACTAACCGTTGTTGAAAATGGATTGACAATTTTTGGAGTCAAAGATGCGGACGGTTCAGCAATAGATTTAAACGAAATACTTGGTAAACAAGTAGAAGGAGTCATCAAAGATGCTATTGGTGCGGATAATTACGCCGAAATGGTATTGCAATGGAAAAGAGCTTCAACAATTTACAGAAGTACTGCAAATGTCGCTAATTCTGTCGCTGGCTTAACTAATTCAGTTATCAATGGACTAGAAGTTGTAGGAAGCCAAAACGCTAAAATTGGCAACGGGTTAAGAGCATGGGGTGCAGTTGGTGAAAAAGCTTATCAAGTCTTTAACCCCAATCCCAACTTTAAAACAGGTGGATTTTTTGATAAATTAAATAACCTTGATGATGCGGCTAACTTTTTGCTTCAGGTTTCTCAGGTTCCAATTGATGTTACCCAAGCTGCAACTGAATTTAACAATAGTACTGCTGCATTAGCAACAAGCCTAAAAGAAGAGACATCAAAGGGAATGGATCTGACAGACGCTCAAAAGCAGAAGCAGAAAGAGGATGCAAGTAAAGCTAATAGTGCTACTCCTAATATTCAAACTGCTGATACAGTTAATGCGAATGATTAAAAACTATGACATTAACATCTGACTTTAATGATGTTGAGCATCTACAAGCCGTAATTCGTCAGCAAGAAAATAAAAAACTTGCACTTTACTTCAAAGACCTCGGTGAAACTTGGGAACCGGAAACAAGCACATCAAGAGGAAGTTTGCGAGTAGCTTGCACTCATAAAGACAATGATTCTATCATTGTGACTAATCTCAGAATGAGGCTACTGTACGACACTCTCGGATACGGAAAAAATGACTTAATTGTTTATCACGGCAGCAAGGAGAATGTTGCACCACCAATTGAAGGTAGACCAAAAGTTTTCTTATTTTTCTCTCAAGATTTATCTGCGGTTCCTGACAATGATAAAAAATTAGAAAGTGAATTTAGTTTTCGGCTGCTTAATGAAACTTCTGAAACTTTCACCTCTATCAAAGCAATTGAGTTAGCGAGGGAAATCAAAACTAATTTTCTTGTTAGTGGTCAGGGTGTTAGGTTTGACAGAGGTAAACTCACCTCTTACATGAATGATCCAACTCATGGATTTGACTATAGAAGAAAGTTCCTAGTTAGAACTAAAGCTGATGCTATTGACGTATTTAGTAGAATTTACAAAGTTATTGATAAAAGTTTTGATGCCAATAAATTGATGGTTTTAACTCCTGACAAAAATTCAACTCAGTCAGAAGGTACTCATGTAGTTTACGGTAAATCCACTAAAAAACCTGGCTATCGACCAGTAGCAACCCTAGAATTTAGGTATGCATACATAGAGATTCCAGGCAAACCAAAACCTGTATTTTTGATAGATACCACATACTCAAAAGGCGCAATTCTTGATATATGAGTTATCCCGTTTCAATTAATAATTTTTCTGATTGATGACATCAATCAACAAGTTATCAAAACATCAGGACACTATATAGTGTCCGGGAGAAAAAAACACCCGAAAGCTAGGCTAGCGTTGAAACACAAGGAGACAACAAATTATGTCAAGACGTTATAGCCCAGCAGAGTTAGAAGAAAGAGCTAGATTAGCCCGTGCTAGAGAAGCGGCAATGAAAGCACGGAAAACCGCCAATCCAAAACCGTACACGCCACGAGCCGCGGAAGATTTTTCAACTGTTTACTATCGTGACCCAATAAAATCAGGTCAATTCCTCAAGATTAATGTTAAAGCTGCTGCTTTATCAGAGGTTGGTGGTGTTGCTGCGGCTGGATTACTTGCTACCCTTCCTGACAGTGAGGCTGCTGTTGAAATTACTAAAGGCAGCAAGATTGCAATTGTTAAATTACGTTGGTTTTACGGCGACGCCACTGCAACTCCTGTAACTACACCTTGGGGTACTCGTTGGGTCAAAAAATACGACGTTAAGAACAAGCAATCACACTATACTTTGCCCTTCTCGATTGCTTCTGGAGCTTTTACCCTAAATACAATCATTGGCAAGTTTGACGAGTACTTTAATGAAACTAATGGGACTAAACGCACTGGTATGCTTGGCCCCAATGGTTACATTGAGCTAGTTACTGGATATGGCACTCAATACACAACCCTCGCTCGTTATTGATACCTTCTAACTAGTTAACCTTAAAGCTAACAAAAGGGGTGAAAACACCCCTATTTTTGTATGACAATAATCACCGATAGTCTTGGAGATTGGGAACAGCTAGGAGAAATTACTGTTTCAAATGAATGGCAATTGTTCCCCGTTTCTACATTGAGTGAAACATTTAGAATTACTACTACTATTGTTAACCAGCAAGATTGGAACGAACTAAAAATTAGAAGTGGTGGTTATATTAAGTTTTACTATCCAGACAATAGCAAGTCTCTTAAAACTTACATTCCAGTTTCTGAAGATAGTATTATTCGTGAGTTTCAAGTTCCAAAGGAGTTTAGAGAATAAAATATTATTACTTGCTCTGTTGGTTGCATTCTTTCTCATAGAAAAATTAATCAATATTCTCTAGCATCATTCGCTCAATGGAATCTGAAGTTAGAAGGATTACTTTAAATGAAAATTGATATTAATAACGCCCTAACTATCATTCTTGGGCTGCTTACTTTGATAGGAGCTATTTACCGATTGGCACAGGTAGAAGCAAATATCAACGCCAAAATCAACAGAGTTGAAAATACTGTATTAGCAGCTGTTGATCATCTCAAGGATAACTTTGTTGATAGGTTGTACACTGTTGAACGGAAAGTAGATGTACACCTAACTGAGTACAACGAGAAGAAACTTTTTGTTGAGTATCGGCTTAACGGTATTGAAAGCATGGTCAAGCACAAGTTTGACAGGCTTGCCAACTGGGTTAAACAGATCGCCGGATTTCTCAACAAACAATCTAACTTTCAGATTCGCGATGACAAGTTCTAGTCACTGGGGATTCTATTAACACAATTATTGGGCAACAACCTTACCCGTTTTTATTCGCCATCATCAGTGGTTCCCACTTATATGGCTTTCCCTCAGCCAATTCTGATTATGATTTGCGTGGTGTGCATATTTTACCAGTTGAAGAAGTAGTGGGATTACAGACTAAAAATGAAACTATTGAAGTTTCAGGAGTTCGCGAATCTTTAGAAATTGATCTAGTAACCCATGATGTCAAAAAATTCTTTTTGATGCTACTTAAAAAGAATGGTTATGTCTTAGAACAATTGTATTCTCCTTTAATATTAATAACCTCACCTGAACATGAGGAATTGAAAATTATTGCTAAAAATTGTATTACTCGTCATCATAGCTACCATTATATTGGTTTTGCCACAACACAATGGAAACTTTTTGAAAAAGAACATACGTATCGAATTAAGCCATTACTTTATGTTTATCGAGTCCTATTAACTGGAATTTATCTGATGCAAACAGGAGTAGTTGAGCCTAATTTAATTAAGCTAAATGAGGTTTTTAATTTACCCTATATTTCTGATTTAATCTCCCAAAAATTAACAGCTACAGAAAAATCTATTTTATCAGATATTAATGTAGCTTTTTATCAAAGAGAATATGAACGTCTGCGTAATAAGTTACAAGAGGCATATCAATCTAGCTCATTACCTGAAGCACCTTCAGCTAATGCAGATTTGGATAATTTGTTAATACGCCTGAGAGCAAAAAACTATAAATTATAACCTTTTAACTCCTCACTACTAGTTTTTTTAAAAAAGAGAAATTTAAAATTCTGCGTTATTTATAGATAACGGTACTAATTTATTTGTATTCACCTTGTTTAAATTATGATTTATGAATTGGCCAATTTTATGTGTTGGAAAATATTTTTGTTGAAAATATGCTGTAAAGACAAGATAAATGAGCCTGTAAAAAATGAAGTTAAGAGTTAAAAACTCCTAACTCCTAACTTGTTTACAACTTCAAATTCCAAGCAGCAAAAGCTAAAGCACCCCAACCTGCAAGAAAGGCTGTGCCGCCTAGTGGTGCGATCGCTCCCAAGGATTTAATACCGGTTAAGCTAAGGGCGTACAAGCTACCTGAGAAAATAGCAATGCCAATGATAAACAGCCATCCACTGGCTACGAGTGTGGGTTGAGGCGACTCGGTACGACTAATTAGTATGGCTACTAGAAACAGTGCCAGAGCATGATACATTTGGTAACGAGCGCCAGTTTCAAAAATTTCTAGCGATCGCTCACTAATCTTTTCCCGCAAAGCATGGGAAGCAAAAGCACCAGCAGCAACCGACAAACCGCCTAAAATGGCAGCTACGCTCAAAAAAATCTGCGTCATTAGACCTAGCCGTAAGTTGAAGATCGTCATTGCTCATTGGTCATTAGTAAGTAACAAATGACAAAGGACTAATGACAATTAGACATCAAAATGATATGATACAGCCCCTTCTTCGTTCACCTTAAAATTTGCATTGAATTCTTTAGCTTTTTCATCTAAATATTGTCTGGCGTGGGCTGCGGGTAGTTGTGACTGGATGGCAAAGCCTAAAACAGTTACGCGCCCGTGATTTTCTTGTAGCATCTCATAAAAAATCGATTGTAGGCGATCGCTAACTTGTTGATTAATTGCCTTTTTCTCCTGCCGACTTTGACGGTACAATCCCAATGCTAACCACGTGCCCAGTGTTAGGGTCGGGACACCAAAAATTAGACCACCAACAGCAGCATTATTATCTTCATAAGTAGCATTCGGTGCGTTAAACTCATACTCACCCGTCGGTATTGAGATGGCTTTAGGTGTAGCGAATTTTTCTAGTGCCGCTGTTGCTGATAGAGTTACAAACATGAATCCGAGTGTTAGTAGCCAACCGGCAGCTAATTTTTCAGCAGTTTTCATAGTTTCACTTCAGATTTACACTTTGCTTGCGATTTTAACCTGACTTTCATAAAGGTTCCAATATATCAATTAACCTGACTTTTCACGTTATGTGGAAAAGTCCACCAAAAACCTAACCCCCTAATCCCCTTCCCACGTCGGGAAGGGGGAAATTTCCAAGTCTCTCTCCTTTTAGGAGAGAGATTTAGAGAGAGGTTTTTCGGATACCGTGAAAAGTCAGAACAATCAACTCCCAGCTACAGTTTTTTAGCTTTTACACAATATTTTGTGCCTACGCAGACCATGCTCACCACTCATGATTGGAATGGAGTGGCGAGGACGGCATAAAATTGAACAAAACCTGAGTTCGGGATAAGCTGAAACTCTGCATTACACCGTTGCTTGATTTTGGGATATATAAACGTGTTGTGTCGTTTCAGTTAGTTAGAGGTGAATAAACCTGACTGTTCCCGAACTGAGGTCAATATTAAGATGTAATTGGATTGTGGTGCAGTTCGTTAATACGATCCTTCTGGTGGGGAAATATCAGATCCGACAACCACACCAGTATTAGTAGATTTAATTCCTGGTTTAACAGTAGGGGATTGTTGTTTTAACGATTGTAAAACAGAAGAAGAGTTATCTTGCTCAGTTGATATATTAGTATTTGCTTGTTGCTGGGACATCAAAGCTAATCCTCCCATTGCACCAGCAAGAAGAGCTGTATAACCTACATATAAATGCGTCGGACGAATTTCCAATCCCATTCCTTTTTTAGATTGATACGAAAGGGGCTGAGTTACTGGTATAGCTGCTTGTACTGGTAAAGAAGCAGCTAAAGCAACACCATTAAGCCCTAAAGCATCTCCATAACGTCGTATAAATCCACGTACAAAAATGTCATCTGGCAATTCTTTCGAGTTGCCGTTTTCTAATGCCTCTATCAGCTCGGTTCGGATATGAGTAGAAAGCTGGATGTGATCCAAAGAAAGCCCTTTGGATAAACGGGTTTTCTGGAGTTGTTGCCCGATTTGGCGTAGGCACACCATGCGTTTTTGGTCTGCTTGCAAGGCAAGTTCTGCTTGAGAAATTCTCTGATGATTCAGCAATTGCAGTGGTTTTTTCCACAGCGAATTTTCTGCTGTATTTTTAGAGGATTGCTCCTGTTGAGTGCAACACTCCTGCTGTATCTCTGATGAAGAATTGACTGTTTCCGTGGCTTGCTTCGTATCTGTAGCTATTTCAACTTTTTGATTTTGTTGGGCAAATTGTCGAAATGCTAAACCGATCGCTTCTCTACCTACGGCTTTTAATAAATCTTGAGCTTGATCTGTTTCTGAACCTATTAACTTCTGCACAATCGCTAAAGCACGTCGATAAACTCGGCTACGATGCAGTTGTACTTCTATTTCTCCTAAAAGCGATCGCAACTCATCTTGAGAAATTTCAATATTTGGATTGCCCAGAATTTGCAAATAGTGTACAGGAGTAGTAACCATTGTGAAAGCCTTTTATACTAACTCAATCAAAGAAATTTACAATTATATCTTCACTATTTTTCCTAACTTCACCTTGGTTTTCCGGACGTTACTTGTATAATTTAAATTTTTTAATTCATCATCAACACTGGAACAAAGCCATAATAAACGCAGTCACGATCGTAAAAATAATACTGGCATCTCTGTGAGAATAAACCTTAGAGGTTGTTTGAAAAGTGTTTCGCTGTGACTTTAGGCACTTTTAGATCCCCCCTAACCCCCCTTAAAAAGGGGGGAACCGGAATCAAAGTCCCCCTTTTTAAGGGGGATTTAGGGGGATCTAAAATTTTTGATACCGACAAGAGGACTTTTCAAACATCCTCTTAGGTGCCTACCATTTGCAAGTAACCGGAGTCTCAAGGTAGACTGAGCCTGCTCCTGAGTCTAGCCTAATTGAATGCGATCGCAGTAACTAAGTACCGTAACAATCATGTAGCGCCTTCTGACCGTATGGTATGCTCCTTCGTAAATAATTACTGTTAGCATTAGCCATGAACCCTGAAGCAGTTGAGCGCAGCTTTCTCACACCTCTAACTTTTATTCAACGTAATGCTAAAGTCTAATGTCTTTACCGCCATGAAGCCGTGTTAGAATGTGCAGTTATTGCTGTACCTCATGCCAAGCGTGGTGAAGTGCCAAAAGCTTTCGTTACCCTCAAAGAAAACGCGCAAGTTACAGAACAAAATTTAATCCAATTCTGCCGCGATCGAATTGCTGCTTTTAAATGCCCTACGACAATTGAATTTACTACTCTGCCAAAAACTAGCACTGGTAAAATTCAAAAGTATTGGCAACTGTTCACAAAATCCAAGAAGTTTCGGAGTTACTTGAATTAGATTTCATTTTGAATTTTAAATTGTTAAGCACCTATGCCTGCACTTTTTGATAGCTATCAGAAACTTCTGTTTCTATTCCTTGGATGTGATATTGATTGGCATCAAAAGCTCCATGAGTTGTGAGTATCATGGCATGAATCAATGCCTTTGCTTTCAGCAGTATTTCTTGAAACTCCATCTGGGGATCGGAAAGCGCCACAATACCACCGCCAACACCAATTGAGGTTTGCTCGGTTGTCAGCACAGCAGTACGAATAACAATATTCAAATCAGCTGAACCATTCAATCCCAAAAAGCCGATCGCTCCTGAATAAACTCCCCGTGCTTCCTGCTCTAATCGATTGATAATCTCAAGGGTTCTGAGCTTGGGAGCGCCTGTCATAGAACCACCGGGGAAAGCATTACGAATACAGTCTGTGGCGCTCATCCCAGCGCGTAATTGACCGCGAATCGTCGTCACCAGTTGATGCACTGTAGCATAGGTTTCTACATCCATCAATTTAGGAACATGCACAGTACCAACTGCACATACCCGTCCCAGATCGTTGCGCAGCAAATCTACAATCATCAGATTTTCCGCCCGATCTTTTTCGCTGTTACGTAATCTTTCGCGCAGGATAAAATCTTCATCTGGTGTTTTTCCTCGTGGTAGAGTTCCTTTGATGGGCTTTGTTTCTACCCAACCTTGGCGATCGATGCGTAGAAATCGCTCTGGAGATGAACAAGCGATCGCCACATCGCCAAAGCGTAAAAATGCAGAGTATGGCGCAGGATTTATCTGGCGTAATGTACGATAGAAAAAGAGTGGATCGGGTGTCGTGTCTGTGTGAATCTGGTTTGTCAAACAAACTTGATAAGTTTCTCCCTCGTGAATTTCCTGCAAAGATTTTTCAATATCATTCAGATAAGTTTTTTCCGACCTACTTAATCGAAAGATTACAGGTGTCTCTTTCTTCTCAGGAACAATCGGCGATAGGGAAGGAAGGTTCTCAATCTGTTGTTTGATCCATTCAAACCAAGCTTTTGCTGAGGTTGTTTGTCCCTGCTGAATTAGGCAAAGCAGATACAGGGTTTGCTCTTGGTGGTCAATTGCAATCATGCGATCGGCCAACAAAAACATGGCATCGGGTAAACTAGAAGGATGTTTTAATTGAGATCCACATTCTGCCTTTAATTCATACCCAAAGTAACCCACAAACCCGCAGTTGAAATCGAAGGGTAGCTCCTCAGATGAGCAGTGTCGCTGTTCCAGTTCCCCCTTGAGATACTCGAAAATCCGCTGTTTCCTGAAGCTTACGGTGTGAGACTGTGTAACCGTGAGTTCCTGCGTTAGGGTCTGATAACGAATCAGCAGACTGTTGTCGCCACTGCTATCTCCCATAAACGAGAAACGAGAAAGACCAAGTTCAACACGACTGCTGTCTAGCCAGAATGCATTCGGTGATTTGCCAAACAAATGCACAAACATCTGCTCAGTATCAGGACTCAGATTCAGCTTGCGCGTGCAAAGTTCAAATTTCTGCTGTTGTTTTTGACTAGAAGAACTCGAAGGTATTGGAGCAGCTTTGCTATCTCCTGTCCAATACTGTTTTCTTGGAGTTTTGCGGCGCTCTTGGGCAAATTTTAGGGTAATCTCTTTAAAATTCTCCAATAAGGTATGTCCATATTCAGTGCAGATTGACTCTGGATGAAACTGTACACCCCATAGCGGTAAAGATCGATGGCGCATTCCCATGATCAGGTTGTCATCTGTCCACGCTACTTTTTCTAAACAGTCTGGTAGGTCATCTGCAACTAGCAAGGAATGGTAGCGTACAACAGAGAAAGGAGAAGGAATTCCCACAAACAAATCAGTGCCAGCGTGATAAATTTTACTGAGCCGACCATGCCAAACTTCAGGTGCATGAATAACTTTTCCTCCATACCCATGACCAAGCCCCTGATGTCCAAGACAAACACCTAGAAGCGGTACTTGGGCATTTTGAATAGCTGGACGGCAAATTCCAAAATCTTTTAAGTTCTCAGGACGGCCGGGCCCTGGTGAAATTACAATGTTGTCAAATTCCCACTGTTTGAGTTCACTCCATGCAAATTGATCGTTATAAATTACAGTGGGATACTCTCCATTGACTTCTGCAATTAATTGGTAAAGATTAAAGGTATAAGAGTCATAGTTATCAATGATTAAGGTTTTCATCTTGTCAGTCTCGGTGTTGTAAATCTTGGTCAGAATATGATTCCTGTCCGTGGTAAACCCCCATTTTTTGATGGTCATTCGAGTAATGATGCAACATAAATTCCTGCATTTTGGCAAGAGGATATGCCGATTCGGTATCGTCAGGCAGTAACTCCAAGATATCCTGTGGCAGTTCTAATAAATGTAGGGGCGCAGGCTGGGAATTATTAATTTGTTGATTGAGGCTTTGAATGGCCTGATTTTCAGATACATCAGCAGATAAACAATGAGTAATCAGCGATCGCAAACTAACCACAAAATCTTCAGCGAAATTTTCAATAGTGCTACGTTGGTGAAAGTTTTGGCTGTATGTCCAATCCAGTTGTAACTGTCTTTCTACATTGAATGTCCCGTCAAAGATTTTACCCTCTGCTATGAACCTAACGCCGTTGAGCGAGTGCTGCAACTCACCCGTTGTCACCCATTCTTAGTACAACTACTCTGTGCAGAAATTATTATCCTCAAAAACGAGCAAGACCCCTCTATCCGGCGATTGGCAACTTTAGCGGATGTGGAAGCAGCGATACTAGAAGCTTTGCAAAGTGGGGGTTTTTTCTTCGCTGACATTCAAAAGAACTAAGTAGATGCCACCGGACAAGCTATTCTACGTTTTATCACTGCTCAAGGGGAAGGAGCTATAGTTAGCCGCCAAACTTTATTGCAACAGTTCCCTCATGCTGATATTACTTTCAAATTGCTGTTGCAACGGGAGTTAATTGAGGAAGTTGACGACGGCTATGGCTTCCAAGTGGAGTTGATTCTTCGCCGGTTTATTTAAATCATGTCCGGTAAGTTAACTTCTGACAAATACTACTTGTGCTGGCGTAATTGCTCTACTATATATTCTTCCAGTTCTTGTTTTTCTCTGTTACTAGCATTTCGTTGATAAGTTCTTCCCGTTTCTTGAATAAACCGACGTTTCTCGCTGGGAGAAGATTTGAGTTTACCTCCAGTTCCTTGCAGCTTTTGCTGTAATTCTTCCCAAGTCTTTTCACCCACACTTTCACCTAGTTTGACCAGTGCCTTTGGGAGTAACATTTTTGCTTCTCTTTGAAAATCTTCTTCTGTCTCAAGGGAAGCTAAATCTATATTGCTAAAGTCGATATCGATTTGAAACTTACTCATACAATTGTATTTATTTTGTTCAAAATTATTACCAAAATCCGGGAAAGATGGGTTTTCAATTTTCAGTTACGATCGCAAGATAGTATAATTGTACTGTTTAATGTTGGTAACTGAAGTTGAAAATATCAATCCCGAAAGTTGATTTAATACTTCCGGTAGTATAGCCTTACTTAATCCTTCATCACAAGATTCTCGACTGCTTGAAACAAGTGGGAAATCTCAGCCTTTTGGTTTTCATTTATAAAAGAAGATTGCTATATATTCAAAAAGAATACACATCATTAATGACCGTACAACTAAGTTAGCAATATTAGAAATGCTATCTTAAAGGCAAGGTCATTTGCTCAGTTTTTGAGGATAATACTATGACTACAACGCTTAAAAAGGCTAATTCTATTGAGTCATTGCTAGGTAAAGAGGCAGAAGACCTGCTTACCCACAAAGCAAAAGTTTCTCGTGATTTAATACATTTGCCGGGGCCAGACTTTGTAGATCGCATCTGGCTCAACAGCGATCGCAATCCTCAAGTATTGCGTAATCTCCATCTACTTTATTCTACAGGTCGTCTGGCAAATACAGGTTATCTCTCGATTTTACCAGTAGACCAAGGGATTGAACACTCAGCTGGCGCGTCTTTTGCGCCCAATCCGATTTACTTCGATCCAGAAAATATTGTCAAGCTAGCGATCGCCGCAGATTGTAATGCTGTTGCTACAACTTTGGGGACATTAGGTATCGTTTCGCGCAAGTATGCCCACAAAATACCTTTTATTGCCAAAATCAATCACAACGAATTGCTGACTTTCCCCAATCAATTTGACCAGGTATTGTTTGCTGATGTAGAACAAGCTTGGAATTTAGGGGCAGCTGCCGTTGGTGCGACAATTTACTTTGGCTCAGAGAATTCTACCAGACAAATTCAGGAAATCAGCAAAGCTTTTAAACGCGCTCATGAATTAGGGATGGCGACAATTCTCTGGTGCTATCTGCGGAATAACGCTTTTAAACAAGACAAAGATTACCACCTTGCAGCCGACCTCACCGGACAGGCGAATCATTTGGGTGTAACAATTGAAGCCGACATCATCAAACAAAAGTTACCAGAAAATAACAATGGTTACGGTGCAGTTGCCAAAGCCAGTGGTAAAAGTTACGGCAAAACCGATGAGCGGGTTTACACAGAACTGACAACCGATCACCCAATTGATTTAACTCGTTACCAAGTACTGAATTGTTACTCTGGGCGTGTGGGGTTGATTAATTCTGGTGGCGCGACTGGTAAAAATGATTTCGCCGAAGCAATACGCACCGCCGTAATCAACAAACGCGCTGGTGGTTCAGGATTAATTTCTGGGCGAAAAACCTTCCAACGTCCCTTTGAGGAAGGTGTGAAACTATTTCACGCTATTCAAGATGTTTACTTGTCGCCGGATGTAACGATAGCTTAGGAGTGGAGAGTGGGGAGTGGAGAGTGGGGAGTGGGGAGATGAGGGAGAAATCAATTCAAAATTCAAAATTAAAGAACTTCTGCCTTGTCTGCGACACGTTGCGCGATCTGTCTCCTCTTTCCCAATGCCCAATTCCCACTTGCTCTGAGCGTATCGCTAAAGCAAAATTTTGAATTTTGAATTGTTAATCACTGGTTGAGAGAACTAATGTAGTTGTTCAGCGTTTTGATATTCTCATCGTAGGCAGAGTCATCACCCAATGAAACACGTTGGCTTCGCACAAAAAACTTGAATGGCAGTTCTCGTTCGCCAAAGAAATTAACAAATCCGTCCGGCTCACTGGTATCTCCGTTTAGACCAATTGCCCATGTCCGGTCTTTGTATTCCTCAAGTTCAGCAATCTTATATTCGCAGGCCTCAGTCTCCTGGTTGATTACATCTTTGATGTATTGATACAGAGTTTTGATATTCTCATCGTAGGCAGAAGATTCACCCAATCCAACTTGATTTAGCAGATAAAACTTGAATGGCAGCTTTCGCTGACTGATTTGCTAAATTGGCTTGGAAGCACATAAACAGCAATCCAGCGTTGTTTTCTGGTTCTTCGCTGGGGAGAGTGCCATAGTTGATTGCTCGACGGGCAATCCGATGCATCTTCTCCTCTTCTAGGGGGATTGATACAAAGACTGATGTATCCCCACGGGGATTAACCTTGCGAGCGTGGGCGTGGAAGGGGCACTTAAAACCTTGCGGATCGTGTTGATAATTAAAGTTGTTATTGTTAGACTCTTTATCGCTTGATGTCTGAGCGATCGCCACTGGTGTTCCATTCTGGAAGCGTCCCATAGTGTATGCTCCTGCTACGAGAGTTGTTGCCACCCATGACTAACACGCGAGCATCCGGTAACAGCAAAGCGGTATTGTGATAAAGCCTGGGTTCGATATCCGGGTTCATCAGCTTGGTGCGGAAGCCTTGGTTGCCGAGTTTGCTGCGATCGGAAATCAACAGGGTGGGGTTGTAAGCTGGACGGGTTTCGGCGTAGTTACCTCCATTGACCACCAAAATTTCCTTGGTGGGTAGAATGACCGCCTGTTCCATAGCTCGTTTGCCATAGCGACCCAATCTTGAAGGCTGTTTCACATACTTATAATTAAGTGAAAATTTTTTCACCTTGCCATTTACGATGTCTTCAGTATTCAGCAAGATATCTTCATCGATTTTGGCCAAGAAGTCCTTATCGATCTCCCACGAACCTTTAGTGCTAGCGTCTTGTGGCGCTCTCCAACGCTCTAAGCTAGCAGCGATGCTTGCTCCCTTGATGACATCTTTTCCAGGGCCAATACCAATGTTATTGGTGCCCATGATGCCACCCAATAAGAGGACATCCCCGTTAGGAGAACTCGGATCGAGTACAGCAGTGCCATAAACTTTGTTGATCGCCAGTCTGTCAGGGCCTGGCTCGAAGCTAATGGAATACTTGCCTTCTCGATCTTTATTGAAGGTCACGAAATAGCTATGTGTACTTGCATGTGCAATCTTGGGTTCATTTTTACCACCACCATCTCCAGTGATTAAGAATCGGTTTTTCTGTTTGGTGGGTAGGATGCGGGCGTAGAGGTCTATGATGTCAGAGCCGAAGCTCTCGTCGTTCATCTGAGTTACAAACGGATTGTTGGGAAGATTCTTGACATCGATAGTCTGCCAAGTCTTCAGATTGGGATCGTAGATTTCCACCAGAGTGCTAACAATCTGAGAGGGATCTGTTGTGAATCCAGAGAAAGAAGCGATCGCCTACGATACAGCCGTCTGTCCCGTAATTTCATACTTTCATTAACCTTAGCGATCTTAGCCTTGGCTAAGGCACTGAAGGCGGAAGGATACAGATGTTTGTACGTTTTAGCGCTGGAGAACCAGATTTTGATACCCCGACGCATATTAACCCTCTTCTGTCACTCTCCGAAAACATTTACCATTTCTGAATTCTAGAGCTTTTGTATAGCAAGCGATGTCTACAACGGGCTACGCCTACGCGCGATTTTTTCTAATAACAAATACAAGACCCATTTTTTTCTAATAGTATAGCTTGTATTCATTGCCTCATGAAGCTTCTAGCGATTGCCCTCCCGGAGAGTGACAGAACAGGGATAATACAAATTTACAGAAAAAATTAATATTGGCTTAATACTAAAAATCCTGTTTGCAATAACCCGATAACAAAACCCAAAACACCACCTAAAGTCACAATCGCCTGTAATTCATTTTTGACAATTCCCTCAATTGCAGCTTCTAAATCAGCAGGCGAAGTTGATTTGACACGATCGACTATTACTTGATCTATTGACAAAATCGGAATTGCTTGTGCCACAATTACTTCTAAATCTTTTTCCAAATACTTCTCTAAAATTAGAGCCAATTCTTGACTCATGACTTCTAAAGAAGTACTGACAACTGGTGAAGTACTAACACGATTCAGCAGCACTACAGCAATATTTTCCCAATCAACAGAATCAGTTAATCCTTGTAAAAAATCGCTGCCACTATTTTGCAGGTAATGGCGGACACTTTCGCGGGTGGTTTTTCGGAGTTGGCGAACCGTACCCATTGGCAAGTTTTGTAATGATAAATTTTGCAGTAATTTCCGAATGCGATCGCGTATCTGCAAATCTTGAGTCAATTCCTGCAAGCGAGTATTAGCTGTCTCTTTTTCATCCAAACAAAAAGTTCGTAGCCGTGTAAGAGTATTACGTAAGCCAAACAAGTTTGCTACTACCCAATAAGTTCCACTGGTTTTTTCGCGGAAGCCTTCATCGATAATTTGAATCGTGCGATCTGTCAAAAAATCAACTATCGTTTGGCGTAAAAGATCCGGCGGTAAAACTACTTGCAACAACCAATCAGCAAGCCGCGTAGCTTGTTCTTCACTCAATTGAAATTCCAGCAATATCTGGTCAAAAATTTGATTGATCTGCGCTTCTAAAAAATCTTCACGCCGCGCTAAAACCTTAAGCAATCGTGGCAAAGACTCCCCTAGTAAATCCCGCAAAATTCCCGCAACAATTTTCGCACTTTTCTCGTTTTTATCTGTTTTGATTTGTTCAATTGCTAATCGCAACAACCAAAGAATTGCTGATTGCACGCGTTCTGTTTGCAACAAACGCCGCGCCAGATTTTGCAATTCTTGCGGTGTCAAAAGTGACCCCATGATTGTCTTAGAAATATTCAAAGCCAAACGTTCCTGGTTGCGGGGAATCAATCCAGGGGTGAAGGGTACTCTTCGTCCAGCAATGTAAATTGCTCGGTAAGGACGGAACAACATTTTTATGGCTATATCATTTGTGAAATAGCCAATAATTCCACCCAGTACCGGGGGAGACACATAAAGCCAAAGATGAGACCAGTCCAAGGGAAGAATTAAAAAAGTTAAGAGGTTAGAGCTTAGAGTTAGAAGTTAACAGTAGAGATGCGATTAATCGCGTCTGTACAAGAGTTAGGAGTTAGGAATGATAAATTTCAAATGAGAATTTATCACTACTCATAATTCATAACTTTTAACTAATAACTCCTAACTTACTAAGCACTAGCACTCCCATCATACCGTTCGCAATGGGGTAGTGTGTGGCAACTGCAAAACCAACTTGATGAGCTAACTCTATTTGCTGTTTGCCGATGGGAAAGCGATCTAAGCTGGGACTGATGTAAGCATATTCTTCTTTTAAGCCTAAATAACTAGCAACTGGCACCACGAAACCGTCCAGATACAACTGCTGAAAGGCACGTAGCTGAGGATTACTCGGTCGATGAAAGTCTAAAATTGCGGCTTTAGCTCCCGGCTTCAAAACCCGGTATAACTCTTGGAGACTGCGAGAAATATCTTTAACATTTCTTAAACCATAGCCCATTGTTGCGGCATCAAATTGGTTATCGTCAAAGGGTAAATTGAGGACATCAGCTTCTACCCAGCTGATAGCAGGTTGGGGGTACTGCCAATGTGAGCGTTCTTTAGCCTTTTCTAGCAGGTTTTGGGAAAAATCTACTCCATACACCTGTCCTGTTGCTCCGATACGCCGTGCCAAACGCAAAGCTAAATCACCGCTACCGCAACACAAATCTAATGCAGTATCTCCTGGTTTAGCTGCACTCCATTTTACTGCCATTTCCTTCCAGATTCGATGCTGTCCCAGACTCAACCAATCGTTTAATTGGTCATAAACTGGAGCAATACGGTTAAAAATGGACTGAATTTCGTTAGTCATTGGTCAAGAAGTCATTTGTCATTGGTCAAGAAGTCATTTGTCATTTGCCAATGATAAAGGACAAATGACAAAGGACAAATGACAACTACACAGTGGTTTGATGGCGACTACTACTAGTAAGAGCGATCGCCACCAATTGCGCTGATAAATTAATTAGCACTAATTCATCTTCTCGCAAAGTGCAAGGTTGTTTCCACTGTAGGGATAATACACCTAAAAGTTGATTTCGATAGCTAATTGGGATCACTAAGTGTGCTTGCACACCCGTATTTTGGTAGTGAATCGCATCAACTAATTTAGTGTCTTTAAGTACATTTAAGGAAACTTGCATTTGCCCCGTGGCGATCGCTTCCCTGGTTAGTGGGTCAAGAGATAGCCAATTTTCTATTGTACCTGTATCGCTGTAAGTTCCTTGAGTTGCAACCAGAGTATTTCCATCTGTAAGTTGTAAAATACAGCCGTCTGCCCCAAAAGTTTCACTCACAGCCCTAGCAATGGGAGCGAGAGTTTCTTCTAAGCTAGAAGCGGCTTGAGTTACCTGTACCAAAACACTCAGCAGCGCCATTTGAGCATGAGCGCGGCGTAATTCTTCTGTACGTTGCTTAAGCAAGTCGTAGGTTTCGGCTGCTCTTTGCACCACTGCCTTCAGTTCCCCTGGGTCCCAAGGCTTGGTGATATATTTGTAGACTTGTCCGGCATTAATTGCTTCTACCAAGTCTTCTATATCAGTAAATCCAGTGAGAATTATTCTCACTGTATCGGGAAACTGAGGTACAGTCTTGCTGAGAAACTCAGTCCCTTTCATTTCTGGCATCCGTTGATCGGAGATAATCACCGCTACCTCCCCTTCTGCTGCCAAAACTTGTAGAGCGTTCACCCCACTATCAGCTTTCAGAACATTAAAATCGCGTCGAAATGTGCGATAAAGTAAATCGAGATTATCTGGCTCATCGTCAACTACCAGGATTTTCAGCTTTTTTGGTCGTTCGAGAGTCATAACTTGAGATTGGACTTTATCAATTTCGAGATTGGGTTTATCCATAAGATTTTCCTTTAAATATTCACTCTCTTGTTATATTCCATACCAAGTTTAGTTGAGAATAGCCGAAAATCGCCAAGGGTTTATACGGAGTTATTTTGCATATTTGAGAACGCTAATAGTGAGCGCTACAGAGGAAATTTGTCTGCCGAAATATCTGAATTAAAAAATGTTGCGCTAAAAAAAATAACTAAATCAGCGAAACTATGGCAGTTTCGATTGT
The DNA here is from genome assembly GCF_056620565.1 of Nostoc sp. LEGE 12454. Lineage (NCBI taxonomy): Bacteria > Bacillati > Cyanobacteriota > Cyanophyceae > Nostocales > Nostocaceae > Nostoc > Nostoc sp. LEGE 12454. The sequence goes on along the minus strand of NZ_JBWQXL010000029.1, from coordinate 55,089 downwards.
GGATGAGGTGTAGGTCTGGGTATAGATTAGAATAAGACTTGCTCATGAGGTGTTAATTAACCTCTCAAGTTGAAGCTCGCACTCCGATTATGACTGATCTACCACCCAAAACTCAGAATCCCGAAGACAATGCTAACAATGATGTAGCACAAGAGTTACTCCGAAAGCTGAGGCAAAAACAAGGCAACTGGGTGGAGTGGGGAACCGCGATCGCCTCGTTGCTAAAAAGTGGTTACAACCCTCAAGAAATTTTTGAGGCGACTGGATTTGAGCCGATTCAACAAAATCAGGTGGTTGTTGGTTCTCAAGTTTACAATTCTTTAGAAAAGTTTGGAGTATCCGAAGAAACGCGATCGCACTATGCCGCACGCGGCAGCGATGTTTTATACGAGCTGCGTTTACTTACTCAAGAAGAACGCGCTGCGGCCGCCGAACTAATCTTCGTCCACAATGTTGATGCTGATGAGGCACGGGATATAGCCAAAGCACTTAAAGAGTTCTCCTATTTCCGCACTTTACCAGAAGGGTTTTCTGCTCATCCAGGAGATGCTGTTGCTCACCAAGTTTGGAAACTGGCACGCCAAAATGCAGATTTACAACAGCGATCGCGCCTAATCGCCAAAGGTTTGCGTTTTGCTCACACGCCAGGTGCAAGGCAAAAAATCGAACAACTACTGACTGATTTTACTACCGTTCCCCAGCGTCCAGCGCCAATTTTACCGTTTTACCGCCTGGAATTTGAAGAACAGTTACCTCGAATCTTGCCTGTAGTAGGAGAGTTGCCATTATCACGCCAAGACTTGCAAGCTGTGCCCATACTGACAGAAATTGAACCATTTCGCCTGGTTAAGTTTTCTGGAGAGCAAGCTTGGGTACCCTTACCAGGTTGGCAAGTACTATTGGCGGCAGAAGATCCAGTGGTGATTTTAGCGAATAGCGATCGCTTCCCCATCCAAACCCAAAGCCAAACAGGGCCAGTGGTAGTTGTCATAGATCGTGCCCAACGAGAATGGGATGCCTCCAGCTATTTTGTCGTTGAAAATGGTGGTGAATTAGATTTTCAATGGTTTGAAACTGAGCCAGAAATTCCTCTACTAGGACAAATTATTATCATTGTGCGTCCTAAGAAAATTTTGGATGAAGAATTAACTAAGGATTCATGGCAGATTGACGAATAAATTCAATTTTAGACGAGTTAACTGCGTAACACTCCCAAACCATAAGGTTTGGGAGCGTTGAAAATTAAACTAACTAAAGCAAAAACCTCAACACGGTTGAGTTAATGAAAAGAAAGGTGGAGTATTTTGTTAGTAATTTGGGATTAATAATCACCGAAAATATTCATATCTGCGGTTTGAGAATTAAATTCAATATCTATTTAAAATATATAATTTAATATGTCCGACTCTAAATTTACTGCTCCTGTGATTCAAGAATTACTCGACTCAGAATTATCTGAGCGATCGCTCATTCCTTCTTTGCAGGAGAAGATTCTCACAATCCGCAACAGTCTCCGCCCTGGACAGCAGCAAATGGCTGATTGGCAATCTGGCCCTTTGGCTATTTCAGCCGTTCCTGGTGCAGGCAAATCTACCGGAATGGCAGCGGCAGCAGCGATCGCGATCGCCCGTCAATATGAGCGTTCATCCTCCCGCCGTCAGTTGGTAGTCGTTACTTTTACTCGCTCCGCTGCTGCCAATATTAAAGCGAAGATTCGTAAATTTTTAAGAGATGATTTATCTCTACCTCAGACAGGATTTTTTGTCTATACCCTACACGGTCTAGCATTGAACATTGCCAACCGCCATTCTGATTTGTCAGGTTTGCAGTTAGAAAATGTCATATTAATTACACCAACCCAAAGTCACCGCTTTATCCGAACTGCTGTAGAACAATGGATTGTAAATAATCCAGATGTATATTTGCGGTTATTGGAAGGTCATCAATTTGATGGAGAAGAGACAGAAAGGTTGCGTCGTCAATCGGTGCTGCGGACAGAAGTATTACCAGAATTGGCTAATACGGTAATTCATGAAGCAAAAAGTTCTGGAATATCGCCAGAATTGTTGCGGGAGTGGAGTAAACAAACCACAGATGAATATGCAATTTTGAGTGTAGCAGCGGGATTGTACGAGCAATATCAAAACTTAATGCGATCGCGTGATTTTATCGATTACGACGATATGATTTTAGCCGCACTGCGCGTTTTAGAAAACGACAGTGCCCGTCACATCGAGCAAAACCAAATATTCGCCGTCTTTGAAGACGAAGCCCAAGATTCTAGCCCTCTTCAGACGCAACTATTAGAAATTTTGGCAAATAATCGGGAATATGAGGGGATGAATACAGACGCGATTCATCGCGCCTCTACGTACTCCCCACTCAATTTAGTCCGAGTTGGCGACCCTAACCAGGCGATTAACTCTACCTTTACTCCAGCCGATCCGATTTATTTTCGGCAATTTTGCGAAGAGTGCGATCGCATCGAACGATTGGCAACGATGGATCGAGCTGGTCGCAGTACTAGAATTATCATTGAAGCTGCTAACTTTGCTATCAAATGGATCAATAATCAGTGGTTAGCAACAACCAAAACTAACAACAAACAACAGATTCCTGACAACCGACAAGTACCATTTCGCTTGCAGACAATTCGCCCTGTGGAAGCTGGCGATCCGCAAGCTAACGCCAACCCCGCACCCGTAGGACAAGGATTAGAACTTTATACACCGCGTGACATTCATCACACCGTTGAATTGTTATCTCAAAGGGTAATTGAGTTATTTGGTGAAGACCCAACAAAAAATAGTGCAGCGATTTTAGTCCGAGAAAATCGTCAAGGACGATGGTTAGCAGAAGCTCTGACACCTCTGTGCAAAGAGCATAAAATTACACTTTATGATGTGGGAGAACGCGATCGCCGTTCCCATGTCCCCCAAGAGATTTTGGCATTATTGCAATTTTGCGATCGCCCCCACTCCCCCGATTACCTCAAAGCTGCCCTAGAAGCATTAGTACAGCGCCAATTAATTCCTACCCAAGACCTCAACGCCCTCGCTAGTCTGCCAGAAGAGTTTTTGTATCCTGGTCCTCTAGCAGCACCCCAGCCAGAAACAGTACAAAAAGCTGCAAAATTGTGTCGCAGCTTGCTCCGCGCTCGTTTGGAATTGCCTCTTTACCAGCTAATTTCCTTTCTCGCCTTGACTTTAAATTATGACCAAGCAGAATTGGCAACTGCTGATAAACTCGCAGAACGGGTAAACCAGCAGATAGCTGGCAATAGTTCGATGGGGGGAATGCTGTCAGCTTTAAGTGAAATCGTTAGTTCCGAACGGTTTGAACCAGTGGAAACCGAGGATTCGGAAGAACGTTATACCCGTCGCGGTCAACTGACGATTATCACTATGCATAAAGCTAAAGGGCTAGATTGGGACTATGTGTTTCTTCCCTTTCTCCACGAAAACTTGATTCCTGGAAGATTTTGGGTTCCTCCCCAAAGCCAATTTTTAGGCGATTTTACCTTATCAGAAGTAGCTCGCGCCCAAATTCGCGCTACTCTCCACGAAGAATCTATCATACCGGATGTTAGTCAGGCATGGGAGGTGGCAAAAAATTTGAAAACATCTGAAGAGTATCGTTTACTCTATGTTGCTATGACACGAGCAAAGCTTCTATTGTGGATGTCTGCGGCGCAGAAAGCCCCCTTTACTTGGAGTAAACCAGACAATTTACAAGAACAAGCGCCTTGTCCGGTGTTTCCAGCATTAAAACGCCAATTTCCTGAATGTGTGATGAATTTAGCGGCAATGAGCAAACAAGTATAAGGGATGGGATATTGGGCATTGGGCACACGATGCAGAGGGGCGGAGGGGCGGAGGGGCAGAGGGGCAGAGGAGCAGAGGGGAAAGATTTACTGCAACTTCTCCCCTGCTCCCTTGCTCCCTCACTCTTTAATAAAGAAACTGAATTGAGAGTGCAACGTCAAAGAAACTACGATCGCAATTGCGATATTATTCGTTCAATTTTTAACAATCTATTATGAAATCAATCACCCAAGCATCTGCCGTAATTAAAAGCACCTTCCAGTCACCCAGAGGAATTTTCTTGACGCTGGTGTTGACAAGCTTGCTATCTTATGGATTCGGACTTATTGAAAACACTTCTGCTGGTGCTATTCCTTACCCAGAAGGCACTCAAGTATCCCAATCCCAAGCAAACGAGTTACCGAAAGCGATCGCTAATAAAATTTTACGAGATGCGTCTAAGAATTCCGGCCTACGTAAACGGGAATTAGAGATTACCCAAGTCACATCGAAAACCTTTGGTAATCCCTGTGAGTTAAAATTTGGAGAAGTTTGTACTAGGGAATACAACCCCATTGAAGGCTGGGAAGTAGTTGTCAAAGTTCGTCAAGATTCGTGGACTTACCATGTAGATAAATCTGGAAAGCAAATAATTTTAGATCCCAAAGTCAGTACTTCACAAACATTGCCGAAGGCGATCGCAGATGCAATTTTGAGCGATGCCTCAAGCCGTTCTGGGGTGGTAATTACTGATTTAAAAATTACTCGAACTACACCAAAAACCTTTGGAAATCTCTGCCAATTCAACTTTGGCGAAGTCTGCACCCAGCAGTACGACCCGGTGGAAGGCTGGGAAGTGATTGTCAAGGTTAAAGAGCAATCTTGGACTTACCATGTGAATAAATCCACTTCGCAAATAATTCTAGATCCCAAAGCTAACGCCACTGAAAAAAGTTAAATAATCAATGGCTTTGGTTTTTTCCCATATCCTCATTCCGTGCTTTGACCATCAAAGCACGGATATAGTTATTTTTACCATTCGTATAAGCTTCGCGATCGCTCCGAAAACTTGCCGCCAAGTCGCGTTTTAGAACTTCGTAACGTCTCGCTTCTTCAGGATGCTTTCTCAAATAGTCGCAAAATAGCTTGCGCTCCCAAAATTCGCTGTCGATCTCGACTATGTGAATATGATGAGTACGTTGCTTTCCGTGTGGTGGCATTCCTTTGACAAAAAACATCCTGTCAGGACGCGGGTCTTCACGCCAATAAACGTATCCCAAAGATTCTAAAGCCAAAAAAGCAGATTTTGCATCTACCAAGGAACGCACTCCCACCATGATGTCAATAACTGGTTTGGCTGCCATTTCTGGTACTGCGGTACTACCAATATGTTCAATTTCTACAACTAAGTCATTGCCTAGTGCCTGCCAAATCCGCTCGGCTTCTTCCGCAAACAAAGTCGCCCAGCGTGGGTCATATTCAACTATATTGACCTCATCCATAAGTGAAGCTAAGTCGATCTACAGCGATCGCCGTTGGCTAAATCCTTTATTTAATTGCAGTTATAGCAATTTTAATAGTATATAATAATGGATCGTGTCGAATCAAAGCTAGACCATGCCTAAACTAAAGACTCGTAAAGCCGCGGCAAAACGATTCCGTGCCACCGGTAGCGGTAAAATCGTCCGTCGCAAAGCGTTCAAAAGCCACCTTTTAGAACACAAATCTTCTAACAAAAAGCGTGGTCTGCGTCAGAGTACGCTTGTACACGAACGCGATGAACTTAACGTTCGCTTGATGCTCCCATATTTGTAAGTATTTTAGGAAATAAGTTATGACTCGGGTAAAACGCGGTAATGTAGCTCGCAAACGCCGCAATAAAATTCTCAAACTAGCTAAAGGTTTTCGCGGTTCCCATTCAACTCTGTTTAGAACTGCCAACCAACAAGTGATGAAGGCGCTACGGAGTGCCTACCGCGATCGCAAAAAGAAGAAGCGCGATTTTCGTCGCCTCTGGATTACCCGCATCAACGCTGCTTCCAGGCAACACGGCTTGAGTTACAGCCAGTTGATCGGTAACTTGAAAAAAGCTGATATCCAACTAAATCGCAAGATGTTGGCGCAATTGGCAGTCCTCGATCCAGCTAGTTTTGGCAAAGTTGCTGAATTGGCAGTTCAAGCTAAAGGATAAAGGTGGTGAGGGATGTATAACAGATGTAACAAACGGCAAGCAATTACTCGGTTACATCTGGTATTATCCGCCACTATCTTTTGGATTTTTTGCTTTTCTCTAGTAGGGACGGGATTAACTGCATCTGCTGCCGAAATGTCAGAAATTCAGCAGCGGGGCTATTTAAATGTTGCCGTTAAAGATAACTTGCGTCCCTTGGGATTTAAGGATGACAACGGGAATTTGCAAGGCTTAGAAATTGACTTAGCCACGCGTTTGGCATTTGACTTGGTTGGTAAAGCCGAAGCTGTAAAATTTCAACCTGTAGCGAATCGCGATCGCCTCTCTGTAGTCTTAGACAAGAAAGTTGATTTTGCGATCGCTAGAGTCACAGCAACCGAGTCACGCGCCCGCATAGTTAGTTTCAGTGTTCCCTACTATTTGGATGGCACTGTATTAGTTACAAAAGATCCCTCTGTGCAGCAGTTGAGCGATCTGTCAAAACAAAAAATTGCCGTACTCAATAACTCCAGTACCATTGCTAAAGTGCGGTACTATCTACCAAACGCCGAGTTAGTAGGAGTGGATTCCTATAAAGAAGCGCGAGAGAGAATAGAAAATAATGCCGCCGTAGCCTTTGCCGCAGATGCTAGTGTTCTAAGCGGTTGGGTGCAGCAATATCCTCAATATCGGTTACTGCCAACTAAGTTATCAACTGAACCCTTATGTGTAGTAATGCCCAAGGGATTGCAGTACGATGAGTTTAGACGAAATGTGAATCAAGCGATCGCTCGTTATTTAGAAAAAGGTTGGCTCCAGCAACGCTCTCAATATTGGGGTTTACCGTAAATTGGTCATTAGTCATTGGTCATTGGTCATTAGTGAATAACAAAGGACAAAGGACAAATGACAAATGACAAATGACAAACTTTATAATATTTGTATTTGCAGTAATGGATAACAGTCTAGCCGTTGTTTATCTCTCAATTATGGTAGTTATACTCACAATTGTAGCCGTGAGTGTTTTTCGCCAGATTTTCAAAACTCGCAAGGTTGAAGGCTCTTTTGCCAGGTTGCGAAAGAAGTTAGAGAAAGAAAAGGGTACGACTCAAGAATATTATGAGTTAGCCAGTATTTATTCAGAAAAAAAAATGTATTCTCCAGCGATCGCGCTATTTCAAAAAGCTCTCAAAGCTGCCGAAGAAGAGGGAGAAGAAGATATCGCCCCCATTTACAATGGGCTGGGCTATGTTTATTTTATCCAAGAGCAATATGACTTAGCAATTCGTCAGTACAAAGAAGCTCTCAAGTCTAAACCAGACTACGTGACAGGATTGAATAATCTCGGTCACGCCTACGAGAAGAAAAAATTAACTACTCAGGCGTTACAAAGTTACGAAGAAGCACTCAAATTTGCTCCAAATAACTCTATTGCTAAACGTCGTGCTGAATCTTTACGCCGTTTGGTTTCTGCGTAAGAGAATGTCCAAGTAATTAAGCATAATACCCAACCCCACCCCGCCAAAGCTGTGCTTTAGCTCCCCTCCCCATTTGCGGGGTGGGGTTGGGGGTGGGGTTATTTTATTTATTATAATTAATTTCGCTTTAGCCTCTTAATTTATCGGTTTTCAATCTTAGGTTTGGAAATAGATAACTATAAGTCTTTTGTAAAAATGTAAAAGATGATTAAGCGGCTAAAGCGTTTTTTATGGCTAGCTATTGCCATCATTGTTGTCATTTCTTTCTCAATTGGATTAATGGAAACATTGACGGCTCAACAGCCGTCGATTTTTCATCCTCTCACTTCGCTAACTGAGGTAGAAATTAACACAGCTGTTTCGGTCATCCAAAGAGAAAAAAATTTGAGCGAAATGGCAGCTTTTTCACTTATTGCTTTACAAGAACCAGATAAAGAAGAAGTTCTAAATTTTACACCTGGTAAAATCTTTGGGCGAAAAGCTTTTTTGGTAATCTATGAACGTTCAGAAAACAAAACCTTTGAAGGAATTGTCGATCTCAAAAGCAAAACCTTAAGTTCTTGGAAAGAAATACCGTCTGTTCAACCTGCGATCGCAAATTCAGAATATGAACTAGCAACTCAGGTCGTTAAAGCCGATCCCCGATGGCAAAAAGCGATGCAAAGGCGGGGAATTACCGATTTTGATCAGGTCAAAATTAGTTGGTGGTCTTCAGGAATCCTCAGTCAGCAGGAAGAAGCAACAGGTAATCGTCTTTGTCGCGGCTTATCTTACTACAAAGGCAAAGGCTGGAACTATTACGGTAGTCCGATTGAAGGAGTCTTAGCAACAGTCAATTTGAACACAGGTAAAGTTGCCAGTTTTATTGATAGAGGAAACATCCCTTTCTCTAAAGAAAATTGGAATTATGATACCAAATCCTTGGGCAAATTACTTTCACCACTGAAAGTATTGAAGATTCTCCAACCCAATGGTAGAAGTTTCCAGATCGAAGACAATGAAATTAGCTGGCAAGGTTGGAAGTTCCGCTATTCAATGCATCCTCGTAATGGATTAATGCTCTACCAAGTGACCCACAAAGACGGGGAAAATATTCGACCAGTTTTATACCGCGCTAGCCTCTCAGAAATGGTAGTACCTTATGGCGATCCTAAGCCTACTTGGTCGTTCAGAAATGCCTTTGATGTTGGAGAATACAACTTAGGTCTACTAGCAAATACGATGGAATTAGGTAAAGAAATTCCCGAAAATGGCTTGTTGCTAAATGCTGTATTTGCTAATGAGCAGGGAGAACCTTATGAAATGCCAGGGGTTGTCGGTATCTACGAACGCGATCGCGGAATCCTGTGGAAACACTATGAGTATAATACTCAACGTAATGATGTCCGTCGCAGTCGAGAATTAGTGATGAAGATGACGGTAGCCATTGACAACTATGATTACAGCATCAATTGGATCTTTCACCAAGATGGGACTTTGGAAGTCCAAAATGAATTAACAGGTATCGTACTGGCGCAGGGAACGGCTGCTCAAAAGCAATCTGATGATGATTCTTATGGTCGGTTAATTGCTAAGAATATCTTTGGAGTAAATCATCAGCACTTTTTCAATTATCGCCTAGATTTCGATGTCGATGGTCAGGCTAATTCTGTGATGGAAATGAATGTGAAAGCTTTGCCGATGGATGAGAAAAATCCTTTAGGAAATGCGATCGCACTTGCAGAAACCCCACTAGCCAAAGAAACGGCTGCTGTGCGCGATTTGGATATGAAAAGCAGTCGGGAATGGATGATTGTTAGCGCAGACAAAAAGAATGCTCTCGGTGCTGCACCTGGATATATGCTGATGCCTGGTGGAAACTCGATCTTTTTCCCTGTGAAAGGTTCAAAAATCCGGGAAAGGGCAAAATTTGCGACTCATCATCTCTGGGTAACAAAATATAAACCTACTGAACTTTATGCTGGTGGCGATTATCCGAACCAAACTCAAGCTGGACAGGGTTTGCCAAAATATATTGCAGACGACGAAGCTTTGATGGGTAAAGATATCGTACTGTGGTACACAATGGGCGTAACTCATATTCCGCGATCGGAAGATTGGCCCGTGATGCCTGTTCACCGAGTTGGCTTTAAGCTAGTCCCTAGAGGATTCTTTAGCCGAAATCCTGCGATAAATTTGCCTGAGTAAAATATTTGTTGGCTCAAGTTTCCTGCCTTCAGGTTTTTTTCATGTCTAAAGGCGGTAACTTGAATGCTGATAAACTTATATAGTTCAAATACTGGCACTGGTTAAAATAGGATATCTAATGAACTTTCCAGAAATTAATATTCCCGGTGATGGAACACTGCACGCTCGTTTAATTACTTCCTTGGGTGAAATTGTAGTTCGTTTGGAAGAAGAGCGAACCCCCAACACCGTCAAAAATTTTGTCGGTCTAGCAACTGGAACAATCGATTGGAAAGACCCTAAAACTGGTCAATCTGGTAAGGGAACTCCAGCTTACGATGGAGTTCGCTTTCACCGGGTCATCCCTGATTTTATGATTCAGTGTGGCGATCCTCTGAGTCGTTATCTAGATACAGCCAACCGATGGGGTACTGGTGGCCCAGGATATCAATTTGAAGATGAGTTTCATCCTGAATTGAGACACACTGGTGCAGGTATCTTGTCGATGGCTAATGCCGGACGCGGTACTAATGGTTCGCAATGGTTCATTACAGAAGCACCAACACCTCACCTTGACAACAAACACAGTGTTTTTGGTGAAGTTGTCCAAGGTCTAGATATAGTCAACAAGATCGCTAATGTGCCTACAACTAGAGATCGTCCGAATCAAGAAGTGGTGTTACAAAAAGTAGAAATTTTTCGGCAGTAATTAACACCTCGGTTTGTAGTAAGCACTTTAGTGCTTAGAGGATGTTTTAAAAGTCCTTTCGTCGGTAGCAAAACGTTATCGATCCCCCCAACCCCCCTTAAAAAGGGGGGCTTTAATTCCGGTTCCCCCCTTTTTAAGGGGGGTTAGGGGGGATCTGAAAGTGTCTAAAGTCACAGTGAAATACTTTTCAAACACCTCTTAGACAATAAGGACTAAAGTCCTTACTACAAGCTTGTTTATCCATCAAGGTTTTGCAGTCCCATCGCAATCTTACTGTGTTTTTCAATTTGCCCCATCACTTGTTTTGCCCGTTGAATAACTACGGCTGGTAAACCCGCCAATCTCCCCGCTTCAATTCCATAAGACTTATCAGCACCTCCTGGTTGAACTTGGTGCAAAAAGATAATTTGGTCGGGTAATTCTTTCACCGTCACCTGATAATTAGCCACATTCGGGATAATGCTAGCCAGTTCATTTAACTCGTGGTAATGAGTGGCAAAAATTGTGCGCGAGCGAATATCCACTGCTATATATTCTGCCACCGCCCAAGCTATGGAAAGACCATCAAATGTCGCTGTACCGCGACCAATTTCATCTAATAGTACCAGTGACCTAGATGTAGCATGATTGAGAATATTTGCAGTTTCATTCATCTCCACCATGAAGGTAGATTGACCAGTTGCTAAATCATCTACTGCACCGACACGGGTAAAAATGCGATCGCATATTCCCAATCTAGCAAACCTCGCGGGAACAAAACTACCAATCTGCGCCATTAGCTGAATCAATCCCACCTGCCGCAAATAACAACTTTTGCCGCTGGCGTTTGGCCCAGTCAGAATAATTAAGTCAGGTGCGGGAAAACTCTTCTCCTTCTCCTCTGCGTCCTCTGCGCCAAGGCGGTTCGTTTCCTCACTTCCCAATTGCGTCGAATTCGGCACAAAGAACCCCGCAGGTAAAGACTGTTCCACCACTGGATGACGACCATCAACAATGTTTATCTCTCTTCCTGGCAATATTTCGGGACGACAATAACCTTGATGTACCGCCAATTCAGCCAAACCACACAACACATCCGCCGCCGCCACTGCACGAGATAAATTGCGAATTACTTCCGCCTCTTGTGCTACCTCTTCCCGCAACGCCGTAAAAATCTCATATTCCAACTGATTTAAATCATCTCGCGCCGTCAAAATTCGGGCTTCTCGTTCCTTCAAATCTGGGGTGATGTAACGTTCTTCATTGGTCAGGGTTTGCTTGCGGATATAGTTAGCGGGTACTTGGTCGGCTTTGGTGCGAGAAATACTGATGTAATAACCAAAGGTTTTGTTAAATCCTACCTTCAGCGTGGAAATTCCTGTCTTAGCTCTCTCATCAACTTCTAAGTTGGCAATCCATTGCTGGTCTGCTTCTACAGTCGCCTTTTTTTCATCCAAAAGGGGATTTACACTAGGGCGAATTAATCCGCCTTCTTTAATTAATATGGGTGGCGACTCTACAAGATGTGCGTGTAACTTTTGTGCCAATTCTTCCAACACACTTGGGACTTTCTGCAAAGCTTTGAGAAATGGAGAACGCGTCTCAACTACTAAATTGGATAATTCCGGTAAGCGTGAGAGGGAATCTGCCAAAGCTACTAAATCTCTAGCATTAGCTGTACCAGAACCCGCCCTTCCTGTGAGTCGTTCCAAATCATAAATTTGCCTTAACAAATGCCGCAAATCTTGACGCAGGGGCGTATTTTCCATCAATTCTTGGATGGTATCTTGCCGCGCCCGAATGCCTTTAATATCGAGTAGCGGTTGCAACAACCACCGCCGCAAAGCACGCCCACCCATTGCTGTACTAGTTTTATCTAACGCCCAAAGTAGGGAACCGTGAAAAGTGCCATCCCGGACGGTTTGGGTAATTTCCAGGTTACGACGGGTTTGATTGTCAACAATTAAGTAGTCGGTGACAGTGTAGCTGCGGAGTCTTTGGAGAGTGACAGGGTTTTCTTTTTGAGTATCTTCCAGGTATTCCAGAAGACCGCCAGCCGCACGGACGGCGAGGGGAAGACGATCGCAACCAAGTCCTTCGAGCGATCGCACCTTAAATTTCTGCAATAATCTAGGTCTAGCTTCACCTTGAGAAAAGGGAAGTTGCGATCGCAAACTATAGCAAAATGATGGTGGCAAACACTCAGGAAGATGTGGCGAAGTTTCTCCCGGACGCAGCAAACTACCCAAATCGGGCGCATTTGTCGGAACCAGCACCTCTGAAGGTTGCAAGCGCATTAATTCTTGGGTCAAATGTTCTAAATCGCTACCTTGAGTGGTGAGAAATTCACCTGTAGAGATGTCTGCATAGGCTAAACCCCAATGATTTGCGGCAATGACTACTGCTGCTAAGTAATTATTGCGACTGGATTTGAGCATTCCTTCTTCTAGCAAAGTACCGGGTGTAAGAATGCGCGTTACTTCTCGCCGCACTAATCTCCCAGCAGCTTCAGAAGCATCTTCCACTTGATCGCAAATTACCACTGCGTAGCCTTTTTCTACTAGCATCGTCGCGTAGCGTTCCCAAGCGTGATGCGGAACACCAGACATCGCCACCCGTCCTTGTTCCCCAGCTTGCTTACTAGTGAGAACTAATTCCAATTCTTGCGCTAGTTTTACAGCATCTTGGAAATAGCATTCAAAGAAATCTCCTACCCGATACAGCAATACCGCGTGAGGATATTTATCCTTCGTCTCGACATAATGCAAGTACATTTGACTTAGCTTACTGCGATCCACCTGTAGATGGTCAGAAATAAAAGTACTTGCATCGGGTTTGGTAGATGGAGTTTCGGAGTGAGAGGCGGTCATAGATGCTATCGAGTTATGCACAGAAATTCCACAAGATCCGATGATAACGTGATGTGAAAGTTGAATGGCGATCGCTCAAGGATATTTTACGAATGGCACGCTTGATAAGGGTAAATCCATTATCTATAAGGATGAAAGGGTGTAGGGTATCGGGTGTGGGGTGTAGGGAATGAAGAATAAGTAATCTCTGTTTCACCTCGTGAGCTTGAATGTTTATTAACACTACACCCTACCCCCTACCCCCAACAAGATAGCCCAGACGAGGTTTCACGTTATCAAGCGTGCCATTCGATATTTGACCTTTATCTGAAAAATGTTTGTTTTGATACAATGCAAAATTCCCGACTTCTTCATGAAGTCGGGAATCTGAACAACTTAACTCAAACAAAATTATTCCATATTCTAAATTAGCAACCCCAAATTAAAGATGATAAATGACCGAGGTTGCAAGTCAAAAAATATTACTCTTCTTCTTCCTCTTCTTCCTCTTCTTCTTCTCCGAACACTGCGTCTATAAGTTCTTGTGCGCGTTCGTCTGAAATATTCAAGGCTTCTTGAAGTTCAGAGATATAATCTTGCTCGCTTTCGGGTACTTCTTCGTCAATCCCTACTACTAAGATAGCTGTGATGTATGCAGCTTCGCGATAACCTCTATCGGGTAAGGATTCGATGGACTGGGCGATTAAATCTTCTGGTTCTTCTTCTTCGATCAAGCTGACAACTTTTTCGGTCAATTCTTCAAAGTCTTCTTCAGAGTAATCTTCAAATAAGTCAACCCGACCGAGAAATTCACTCAAAGCATATTCTTCTGTGGAAGAAATACCTTCACCATCAGCAGCGGCGGAAAACAACCCAAGAATTGCGATCGCAACTTCCGGTTCTATAGCAACTGAACTAACACTACGGCCTTTGGGCAACTTGCGTTTAGACATAATTATCCTCTAAAAGTTACGTGATATTTCAGGAAGTCATATTTTGCGGTTTATTATGATTCCTCGATTTATGATTCCCAAAAGAATGCAGAAATATACATTGGGATGAATCTTTTTTTCATAAAAAATACGCAGAGAATATATTGCTCTGCGTATAAAAACGGTTAAATTGCCTTAAGCGACCGAGGTTTTTATTACTTGTGTATGCTAAGTAGCTTAAAGGGATACGGTGTAAACACAAGTCTGAAATAGCTGATTAAGCAGGGTTAAGGTGGGGTAAAAAAATATTTGATACATCAATCATGGCTTTTCAAACATCCTCTAAGCTATGTGACGATAAGTATTAAACGGTAATCCAGTGCGCTGCTTGACATCAATCAATGATTTATACTCACCTCGTTGCTGCCTTTCGGCAACAATTTGCTCTGCGATCGCTCCATCTAATCCACAGGTAATCAATTCATCAGTTGAATATATATTTAATCGTTTCCAAGAACAATCAGCTTCTTTTTTGTAGTTGTAGCTAAAAGTAATCAGTGGTGTAATTCGATCTACTTGCTTTTCAGGAATTCCGGCTATTTCGATTAATTCTTCTATATGAGTGAAAACATATCCCTCATTCATCAATGATTCGATGTTATTTGCATAAACTATCGGTAGTCCTAAATAGTTAACTAGTTCATGTTTTGAGCATTCATTAATATCTACTTTCTTACGAGTATTCGCAACTAACTTAGCTAACTCTTGTTCTTCGGGAATTGGTAAATTCTTTGGATAAGTTTTGACTAAATAAGATTTCTTGAGATAGAAGGCAATGCCAATTTGAGCTATCCAGGGCGCAAATGCTAAACTATTTGCGGATAAAGCTAAAGCTAAAATAAAGATGCTAATCCCTAGAACAACCCAAGTTTTTGTCTTGGATTTATAACCTGCATAGACAATCGCAAATCCCCCAAATGTCGGAATTAATGATAACCACACCCAAGCAGGAGTTTGTTGAAACCAAGATTTAGATTGTGACATCATAAATCGACTGATAATTTTAATTTATAAAGATTTCAGAAGGTTTTGCCGCTTTTCTTCATACTCTTCTGCGGTAATTATCCCAGAATCAAAAAGAGTTTTTAAATCAGCTAGCGCACTGGTTGCATCTTTTGCAGATACTGCTCCACCTGTGCTTGCGATAACTTGATTATATTTTGTATTGAATTCGGTATCTGACATCAAAACTAGGACGAAGAACTCAACAAAGGCTATTAAAGATGGAATACAAGTCCAAAAAAACAATAAGTACAAAATACCTGCTACATTTTGTCCTAAATAAAATTTGTGAATTCCCAGCCACCCGCCAAAAAAGCAAAGTATAATTGCTGTAGATTTAGTCTTCATAGTATTTACTTCCTTAATTAACTCTAATAAATATCTATTGGCATATAATACAACCCAACTTTTTGACCTTCTTTGATTATTTCTGTGGTTTGTTAGTGAACTTTGCCGTCAAGAAATAAATAACGATTATACATACCTGAGATTCCATTAAAACTAAATATCCTTTAACTATGTAGTTTAAATCTAGGTTGGAATTGAAATAAAAAATCAGAGAACCAATTGCTAGATATGAAACTAAACGCAACTGATGAAGTTTAATTTTTAGTCTTTCGTTATTTAATTCGAACATTATTAAATAAAGTTATGTTGAGCAATAGTTGCTTATAAACAATCAAGCGGTGATTACAAATTTGTTGGGTAGAATCCACAATCTTTGGTGTTTATTACAACAACTAACTCAGCAATATTAACTAAAAATACGATATTTGTAACGAAAATCGTAGTAATAGTAACTAAATTTGTAAAGTTGTAACGAAAATTATGATATTTGTAACAAAAATCGTAGTGATGGTAACTAAACTCGTTATTTTAGGAACAATTTTGTCAGATTGTAACAAAAATTGTAGTGGTGGTAATTAAACACAGCTTCAGCCAAGCGATCGCTGTTGTGCCACTGTTAAACATCCTTAATTTCATCCTGGCATATCTTAACGAACTTAAGTGCGATCGCTAAGAGACTGAACCAGATAATCCAACTTCTCAAGAGATATCAAAGCTATAGCTTGTTAATCCCTAAAATAGCAAAAATCATTGACACGCTAAGTATATGCGCAATAAAATTATTATAGTGAACCTAATAATAGAGTTAATTAGAATACTTTTCCCAGAGAATAATAGACGAGCAATATTAAAATTAATTTGGATGAACAAATGAACGCCAAAATTATTGCTTTCTTAGGGATTACGGCAGCCTTTGTAAGCTTAGGAAGCCAAGTCTACGCTCAATCACCAGCATCAAACTCAAATCCCGCCGGACAATATCGATTAAGTGGTGATTATCTACTTGGAATCGATCGGAAAACAGCCCAAGATGACTTTAAAAGTTTTTTTGAGCAAACTAATCCCGCAACTCTTTCCAACAATAATAGAAGAGAAAATAAAACTCCAGCCCAAATTCGCTTTAACGAATCATTATCACAGCCAGACACTTCAGTTTTCTTAACACCGGCTCAGTCAGGTAGTGACAATGATGGATTGCAAGTACAGCTAGATATAGGGAGAGAATAAGCAGGCATAAAAGCTGACGTTGTAGTTTTAATTAATTATGCGTTGGCCAAAATTTTTGCTATAGTCTGTTAAGTTTAAATTAGTAAGGTCAACAAGTTCGTAGTAAGAACTTTAGTCTGGAAGTTTCTAAGCACTAAAGTGCTTACTACGAACTTTTCATTACTAGGTTAGACATTGTACTAGGCACAATTCTGAAATTATTCCACATCATTTTTACTCTGACTATTTTTACTTAAATCAAAACAGCTTTATTAGAAAATATCGTTCAGACAATCGCAGTTTTAACCGCTCGTACAGCCTCCTCTAGCAGAATAAAGTTTTGCACCTGACTCAATCCGCCTTCCTGAGTCGATAATTATGCAATCGTTTTGCAGTAAAATTAATCGTCAAGATAAGAGGAGGGCTTTGAGATGACTCGTGTCATCATTGTGCGCCACGGTCAAAGCGGTTATAACACCGAGCGGCGTATCCAAGGACGCACTGATGCGTCAACATTAACCGAAAAAGGTCGTAATGATGCAAGTCTTGTAGGCAAAGCCCTCAGCAATATCTTATTTAATACGATTTACAGCAGTCCCTTACAACGAGCGAAACACACAGCAGATATTATCCATAGTGAGTTAGCTACTCATGCTAAACAATCTGCTGTAGTTCAAGTTTCTGATTTGCTGCTAGAAATCGACCTACCTTTATGGGAAGCATTGCTGACTGCTGAAGTCAAGCAAAAATTTGCTGAAGACTACCGCACTTGGCATCAACACCCCGATGAACTGCGGATGCTGCTTAATGATGCACAAGGAACAAGAGAACATTTTCCCGTTCTTGCTTTATACGAACAAGCACGGCAGTTTTGGCAAGAAATCTTGTCCCAACATCAAGGCGAAACCATCCTCATCGTGGGACATAACGGAATCAATCGCGCTTTGATTAGCACAGCGTTAGGAATCCCTCCCAGTCGCTACCACTCAGTACAGCAATCTAACTGTGGCATCACCGTATTAAATTTTGCTGGAGGATTGGGCGAACCAGTCCAGCTAGAATCCTTAAATCAGACGCAACACACCGGAGAAACTCTACCCTCATTGCGACCAGATCATCAAGGAGTACGATTGTTACTAGTGCGTCACGGTGAAACCGACTGGAATCGCCAAACTAGGTTTCAAGGACAAATTGATGTCCCCCTCAACGACAACGGTAGACAACAGTCACAAAAAGCCAGCGAATTTCTTCAAGAAGTAGCAATTGATAATGCTTGCAGTAGCACAATGCTGCGCCCTAAAGAAACAGCAGAGATTATCTTAAAACAACATCCAAATGTAAAATTAGAATTGCAAGATGGTTTAAGAGAAATCAGTCATGGTCTCTGGGAAGGAAAATTAGAAACAGAGATAGAGCAAGAGTTTCCGGGAGAATTGCAGCGATGGCGGCTGATACCAACGCAAGTGCAAATGCCTGAAGGGGAGAATTTGCAACAGGTGTGGGAGCGCAGTGTTGCAGCTTGGCAATCAATTCTGCAAACAGCATCAAATAATCAATTCAAAACTGTATTAGTAGTAGCTCATGACGCTACTAACAAAACCTTGCTTTGTCACATTCTGGGTTTATCGCTGGAAAACTTCTGGAGTTTTCGTCAGGGTAATGGTGCAGTCAGTGTTATCGACTACCCTGCTGGCATCGATGGTTTACCAGTACTGCAAGCGATGAATATCACTTATCACTTTGGTGGAGGCGTACTAGATAAAACAGCAGCGGGAGCGTTGTGAGTGCTGAGTCAAGAGTGAGGAGTTAGAAGGAGTCAGGAGTGAGGAATAAAGTTAGAAGCGATGACTGAAGAACAAATAACTCATAAGTAGCTAGACGTAAATAAATTAAAGTTTGTAGTCAGGACTTTAGTCCTAATAATCCTTGCTTTGAGCGATGAATCGCTCACTACGAACTAGGATTTTACTTTATGTTTAATTATGCCTACCTACTTAACTCCTAACTCATAACTAAAAACTTTTATGACTGAACTGCTGCAAAAAGTACGAGTAATTGACCCTGTTTCTGAAATCGACGAACTCTTTGATGTACTGATTGCTGATGGTTATATCCGAGAAGTGGCTTCGCACATTTCTGACATCAGTTCCGATACTCAAATCAGAGATTGTCAGGGATTAGTTCTCGGCCCTGGGTTAGTGGATTTGTACAGCCACTCTGGTGAACCTGGCTTTGAAGAACGGGAAACCCTCTTGTCTTTCTTACAAGCTGCTGCTGCTGGCGGCTTTACTAAAGTAAGCATTTTACCCGATACATCCCCAGTTATTGATAACCCTGCGCTTGTGGCACAGTTGCAGCAGAAGAGGGCAGAGGGGCAGAGGGGCAGAGGAGCAGAGGGGCAGAGGAGCAGAGGGGCAGAGAAGAGTTTGTCTCCCTTGCTCCCCCGCTCCCCTGCACCTCTGCTTCATATCTGGGGTGCTATCACCGTAGATGTTGCTGGGAAGCAGATGACGGAATTGGCAGATTTAGCGTCTGCTGGAGTTGTGGGTTTTACTGATGGTAAGCCTTTAGAAAATTTGGCGCTGGTGCGGCGAGTGTTAGAGTATCTCCAACCGTTGGGTAAACCAGTAGCATTTTGGCCTAGCGATCGCCAGTTAACAGCGAATGGTGTAATGAGAGAAGGGACAAATGCTCTCCGTTTTGGTTTACCCCCAATACCCGCCAGCGCTGAAACAACTGCGATCGCAGCTATGCTTGAATTAGTTGCAACCATCGGCACACCAGTCCATATCATGCGTGTCTCTACAGCTCGCAGCGTAGAATTAATTGCTTCAGCGAAAGCGGCTGGTTTACCCATCACCGCCAGCACCACCTGGATGCACCTTTTACTTGATACTAAAGCAGTTAAGAGTTATCACACCAGCTTGCATTTAGACCCGCCTTTAGGTAATCCCAGTGATATGGCGGCATTGCGTGCAGGGGTACGTGCGGGTGTAATCGATGCGATCGCGATCGATCACACACCCTACAGCTACGAAGAAAAAGTCCAAGCCTTTGCCGAAGCGCCTCCAGGAGCAATTGGTTTAGAATTAGCACTACCTCTTTTATGGCAATATCTCGTTGAAACTGAGGAATTTACAGCTTTAGAATTATGGCGGGCATTGAGTACCAATCCAGCAGAGTGTTTGGGGCAAAAAGTAAGTGCGATCGTACCTCATCAACCAGCGGAACTTACTTTATTCGATCCCCAGCAAACTTGGAAAGTCGAACGGAAAAGTCTTTATACACTTTCACAAAATACACCTTGGTTAGGACAACAGTTGAAGGGTCATGTTGTGCAAACCTGGTGTTGAAAAAGCGTACTTAAAACTATGGAATATAACTAATCTTCTAAAAAATTAAGATAGATTCCCCTTAGAGGCTATTTATAAAGTAAATCGAAAGGTAACTAATCAAATGAAATGATAACGATAAGATACTTTTGAGACAGTGCATTTACGTAGCGTTCAATGACTCAAAAGGCTTATTCTACCGACCTGAAATTTAGCGATCGCTCTCCACTTTTCCCGATAAACTGGAATCAAAGCCTCTTGCTCAGGTGTTAGCGTGTAAATCATTTTTACTAATCAAGAATTTTTCCCTATTTGAACAATTTCTAAATGGGTAAGTCCTTTAAGTAATTATGTTTGCACACCAAACTCTTCTGGATCTACGCCCCAATTTACCCAGCTAATTGCTTCACGTGCTGAGTTGATATTTGGTGGAACTCGCAAGGCGTGAATAAACCCTGTACTGGGGCAAGTCATTTTTAATAAATAAATCGGCTCGATATCCACATTGTTATCAATTCTTAATAGTGTATATTCTTGCCAATTATCTAATTCAATAGCTTGTAGTTCTTGGCAAATTCTAGCGTAACCAATACCCTGAATTAGTACTCGCCGTAGTTCGGCATTTTTCTCTGACAAAAGCCATTCCGCTTGCCATTGTTCAGGGTGGATTTTACCATACTTTTCAGGTAAGGTTACATCGTGATAGAAGTAAAGGCTAAATCCATCGGCATACTCTATTGCGGGTTCACCTTCAGCGTGGAGGCGATTTTGATTGTCTAAGCGCAAGTGAAGGGGGCGATCGCATACTATACAAATATTTTTATAAGGTAAAACCCTACCACAATATTTGAATAAAGATTCAAGTGCTTGCCATATTTCTTGATTGTGAGAAAAGCTGAGGACAGAAAAATAAAAGTCCTTACAAATAAAGAAGCAACGAATCCATTCTATAGGTTGAATGAAGTCAGGCACTGAGTCCCACTCATCAGGATCACCGCCCATATAATCTGGGATCATGTAAAGACTGAAAGTTTCTTTTTGAAACTCGTCGAATTCCATTCCGAGTTTGCTACTCAGTTCGCGGCTGAATTGTGTATGAAAATCATGTTGATTTTCAAAGTCTTGCCGCAAATCACATATTTCGTCAATTAGTGTATAGCCTGACGGTAT
This sequence comes from Nostoc sp. LEGE 12454, assembly GCF_056620565.1. NCBI lineage: Bacteria > Bacillati > Cyanobacteriota > Cyanophyceae > Nostocales > Nostocaceae > Nostoc > Nostoc sp. LEGE 12454. Next base: position 33,885 of record NZ_JBWQXL010000029.1, on the reverse strand, counting down.
ATCTAATTGATTCACACATTTTATTGCCCCATAAAGACTATCTACAAAAATAATTTCAGGATCTTCTTTGCCCATAGCTGCATAGACTAATTTCACCGCTTCCGCCGCTTTTTCACGATCAATCCGCTCAGTTGAAAGCGCGATCGCTCTCCACTTTTCCCGATAAACTGGAATCAAAGCCTCTTGCTCAGGCGTTAACTTTTCAATCAGCGACATAACGCCAACCTTCAGGCTCGTATTCTCGCTGAATTTTCACCATCCAGTCACCTTGGGGAATAGAAATAGCTTTATGCTCCTCATGGGCAAGCAATGCTGACTCTGAAAACACACGCAAACAGAGTGTGCTATCTTTCTCGTATAATTCGGCATTTCCCTCAGTAATGCGATGCTTATGCCCCGTAACTTCGCCTTCTGCCAAAGTTAAATGAGGTATTTTTTGTCCTTCAACCTGCTGCACAGGTAGTAAGATAACATCACCCTGACGAATTGGTTGCATGGTTTTGCTTTCCTGACATGGGTACAAATCCCACTTCGCTTTTGCTCTCAAGTTTGATTTAATTTTGGCACAAGCTCTATTAAGGTGGGGAATTGGGCATTGGGCATTGGTAAATTCAATAATTATTCTTCCCTTGTTCCCCCTACTTTCTGATCTCCCATTCCCCATACTCTATGCCCTATGTCCCATGCCCAATTCCTAAATTAAAAGATATTTTGAAAACTGTAGTCGCCAATTATGCGTTAGATAAGTTAAAGATTGAAATAGCTGGAAATTCAGACCCAGCGTATCCTCATTTATCCTCTGGGAGAGACTGGGCATTAAGTTCAGCGGATTTTCTCCCAAGCAGGCAGTTTATGTGAGGATTAAATCACCGCCCTAAGCGTGACCATTTATCTTGACAATTTGTAAAAGTTACCTCAATTTGACTGTTTAGCTTAGTAGCTCTTCTTTTTATTGAAATTTCCATGTCAACTCTCGTCATCGTCGAATCTCCAACCAAAGCTCGTACCATTCGCAACTACCTGCCAGCAGGCTATCGGGTGGAGGCGTCTATGGGTCATGTGCGTGACCTACCCCAGTCGGCTAGTGAAATTCCCGCTGCCGTCAAAGGGGAATCATGGGCACAGCTAGGGGTAAATGTGGACGCCGACTTTGAACCGGTATATGTTGTCCCGAAAGACAAAAAGAAAATTGTTACCCAGCTCAAAGATGCCCTCAAGGATGTAGATGAACTGATTCTGGCAACGGACGAAGACCGGGAAGGTGAAAGCATTAGTTGGCATTTATACCAACTACTGAAGCCAAAAGTTCCGACTAAGCGGATGGTGTTTCACGAAATTACTCAAGAGGCGATCAAAAAAGCTCTGAAAAATTGCCGTAATATTGATGAGCAGTTGGTTCGTGCCCAAGAAACCCGGCGGATTTTAGATCGATTGGTAGGCTATACCCTGTCTCCCCTGCTATGGAAAAAAATCGCCTGGGGATTATCTGCTGGGCGCGTACAATCTGTAGCTGTGCGACTTTTAGTCACTAGGGAACGCCAACGCCGCGCTTTCCATGAGGGTACATACTGGGATTTGAAAGCTAGTTTGTCAAAGGAAAAAACCCCCTTTGCTGCCCAGTTGGTAACATTGGGAGGAACCAAAATTGCTAATGGTAGTGATTTTGACGCCACAACTGGAGAAATTACCGCAGGTCGCAATGTCTTGTTGCTCAACGAAGAACAAGCTGTAGCGCTCAAGGAACGCCTAACTGGTAAAACCTGGAGTGTTACCGACATGGAAGAACGCCCAGTGACGCGCAAACCGTCGCCACCGTTCACCACCTCGACGTTGCAACAAGAATCTAACCGGAAACTGCGCCTTTCAGCCCGCGACACCATGCGGGTTGCCCAGAATTTGTACGAGCAAGGGTATATTACCTATATGCGGACAGATTCGGTGCATTTGTCAGATCAAGCGATCGCAGCTGCTCGGAGTTGTGTAGAAAAGCTTTACGGTCAACAATACCTCAGTCCCCAACCCCGGCAATACACCACCAAATCCAAAGGCGCACAAGAGGCGCACGAAGCAATTCGTCCAGCAGGTAGCAGCTTCCGCACCCCCCAAGAAACTGGTTTGGGCGGTCGAGAACTTGCCCTTTACGATTTGATTTGGAAGCGGACTGTTGCTTGTCAAATGGCTGATTCCCGGCAAACTCAAATTACCGTGCAATTGCAAGTCGAGGATGCTGGATTCCGTTCTTCAGGCAAACGGATTGAATTTCCAGGGTACTTACGTGCCTACGTCGAAGGCTCAGACGACCCAGAAGCAGCACTGGAAGACCAGGAAGTAATTTTGCCGAATCTGAAAGTGGGCGATCGTCCCAATTGTACAGAACTGGAAGCCGTTGGGCACGAAACCCAACCGCCAGCTAGATACACCGAAGCTTCTTTGGTGAAAACCTTAGAAAGCGAAGGTATCGGTCGTCCCAGTACCTACGCCAGCATCATTGGCACGATCATCGATAAGGGTTATGCTCATTTGGTGACTAACGCTCTCATTCCCACCTTCACCGCTTTTGCCGTCACCGACTTGCTGGAAAAACATTTTCCGGACATCGTCGATCCTAGTTTTACCTCGAAGATGGAGCAAACCCTCGATGATATTGCCACAGGTGAAGCAAAATGGCTGCCCTACTTGCAGAAATTCTATCTGGGAGAAAAAGGGCTAGAAACACTCGTAAAAGAACGGGAAAGTCAAATTGATGCCACCAAAGCTAGGACTGTAGAACTTGAGAATCTAGATGCCAAAGTCCGCATTGGTAAATATGGCCCTTATATTGAAGTCGAAAATGGTGAAGGAGTTGTCACCGCTTCAATTCCCAAAGACCTGACACCAGCTGACCTCAACCCCAAACAGGTAGAAGTATTGCTGCGGCAAAAAATCACAGGCCCTGACCAGGTAGGCCGCCATCCCGAAACTGGCGAACCAATTTATGTGAAAATTGGTGCTTACGGGCCTTATGTCCAATTGGGTGACAAAACCGACGAAAACCCCAAACCGAAACAAGCCTCCTTACTTAAAGGTGTCACCCCAGAAACCGTTACCCTGGAAATGGCTGTTGGTCTGTTGGCACTACCCCGGACATTAGGAGTTCATCCAGTTACTGGCGGCAAAATTCAAGCAAGTTTGGGACGCTTTGGCCCTTATGTCGTTCACGACCAGGGTAAGGAGGGGAAAGACTACCGCTCTCTGAAAGCTGCTGATAATGTATTGACAATTAGCTTAGAACGTGCATTAGAACTGTTATCCGAACCCAAAAAGGGACGCAGTTCTACCAACAGCAAGTCCAAGGCAGCCTTACGCGAATTGGGTACGCATCCAGAGGACGGGGAAACAATTAACATCTACGATGGCCCCTATGGTCCTTACATCAAGCATGGCAAAACTAATGTCAGTATCCCAGAAGGTCAAACGGTAGAAGATGTAACCCTAACGGCAGCGCTGAACTTGTTGGCAGCTAAGACATCGACCGGAAAATCGACTCGCAAAACGAGTAAATCAACGACTTCCAAATCTAAGTCAACTGCGAAATCATCAACAACCGCTGCCAAGAAAAAGGGTACAAAAGGCTAGTGGTAAGTCAGTTAATTTTGGATTTTAGATTTACGCTAGCGTAGCGTTAGCGACAAAGGAGTCTATTTTAGATTTATTTCGCCCATAACGGGCAAGGCATGAATCTCAAAATTCCCTTAATCCAAAATCTAAAATCTAAAATTCCTACTCAATAGTCTATCTAAAGTCCGATTTTTAACTCTTGACCCTTGATATCCATCCTTGATAGGATACAGTTCATTAGGTTCAAGTGTGATACTCTAAAAAGTAAGGGAAAACACAACGCTAAATTTTAGAAGTGGCTTATGTCCCAAATGCGGGATTGTGTATCAGCCCGATTGGAAGCCAGAGGTGCGAAAGTATGTTTTTTTCTGCGTACCTGTTAATCAAAAATTGAGGTAGTATCTCAGGAGCGGTCAGTTCATGGACTATATAGAAAAGGTGCTGGAAAAGCTTAAGGAATTAGCTCGTAGGCTAATTGAAAGCCTATTAGGGCCAGAGGCTGAACCGGAACCGGAACTGATTCCGATTCCTGTGAACGATCGCTCTCGGCGTCGCCACTAACCCCGCAGTGGTAAACTCGACGTTGCAATCCTTAAGTATTCTGGTACTGCACGGGCCAAACTTAAATTTGCTAGGACAACGAGAACCAGGAATTTATGGTTCGCTGACACTAGCTGAAATTAACCGCCTGTTAGAAGAAGAAGCATTCAAATTACAGGCGAAAGTTTTTTCTTTGCAGTCAAATCATGAAGGAATTTTGGTAGATACTATTCATGGCGCGTTAGGGCAACATCAGGGAATTCTAATTAATGCAGGAGCATACACCCATACAAGTGTGGCCTTGCGAGATGCGATCGCTGCTGTTAACTTGCCCACGGTGGAAGTACATCTGAGTAACATTTACCGCCGGGAAGAATTTCGCCATCATTCTTATATCGCCCCAGTTGCGATCGGGCAAATAAGTGGTTTTGGCGTTCAAAGTTACTTATTGGGCTTACAAGCTTTGATAGATCATTTAAGAGTTAGGAGTTAAGAGTTAAGAGTTATAAGTTAGGAATTAGTAATATTTCATTAACTCTTCACTCCACACTTTTGACTACAGAATTATGCGTTACTCTCCTATAAGTCGGTTTAAAGGAACTTTACTCGGAGCATTCTTGGGGGAAAGTTTAGCTTCTGGTGGTATACAGTTTGAGAGTTCCCTAGATTTAGGCAGAATGGCGGTTCTGGGTATCCAGAGTTTGATTGCCTTAGGTAGATTAGATTTAGATGATTGGATAGAGCGTCAGCAAGAAGAATCTCTTCATTTAGTAGCAACTGATGACATTTCGATAAAAATAATTATTGCCACATTACCAGTAGCCCTCTTTTTTCACGAAAATCCGATTAAACTACGACAAAACTTGCTGCGTGTGCTGAAAATCTGGGAGGACGATCCAGTAGTCAGGGATGGAACACTAGCAGTAGGATATGCGATCGCTCTTGCCCTAACTGAAAAACTTGACCCTCTAACTCTTATCCCACAGACAATTTCTTTTATCGGAGAAACACCGACATCAATACCAAAAAAATTATTAAGAGTTCAGAATTTATTAGAGCAAGGAGCCGGATTATCAACGACGGAACCTGAGTTTGCTAAGGAAGAAAAACTCAGTAACAGTATTGCTATGGCATTTTACTGCTTTTTGAGCACCTTGGAAGACTTTCGCCTGACAGTTTTACAGGCTACTCACGATCGCAATTCTCAACTGCAAGATGCTACGCTTCTAGTCTCACAGGCTACAGGTGCAATTACTGGTGCTTTGTCGGGAGCATATAACGGGACAGGTGGAATTCCCGTAAATTGGCAAGTCTTGCTCTTGCAAAGGAATTCTCCAGTATGGGGACTAACTAGCTTTTCCCAAGTGTTAGAATTGACCGATGCATTTGTGGGGGTGTGGTCAGGAGTGTATAATCTTACCTTAAACCCAAAAGAGTTAACAGAGGAGGGATGTGAGGTGGCTTTGCTTTCAGTTTACGCAGCTCCTCGTGTTATTCGGTCGCGTTAATCTTAAATTAACCAGATAAGGGGTTAAAGCTAGGCAAACTTCCGTCACAGTCGTATTAGTCTCATATACTAGAATTTTTCAGTAAACCCTTGGACTGATTCTGTAGCTAACTATTGTGGTAAATCAGCAGTAAAAAAGCCCTCGCCACCGACTTGCAGCCGCAGATCGAACTTTCCTGATGATTGTCTTTTTTGAACTATCAAAGTTGGCAATTGCAGGTAGAGATAATGAAAATGCATAAATTTTTGCAGTTCTTGAACCAGCAATTGACTCACTGGCGGCGACAGTACAAAACACTACGCCGTAAAGGAAAGTTAATGAGAAGTCCCAAAGGTAAAACCCATAGAAGGGAACTTCTAAGGACTATGCTCAAGAATGTATTCCTGTTTTTATCAAAAACCAATGAGAAAAGCGAACGCCGAAAACAAGAAAAAGCGCTAAGGTCAAAGGCAAAATCGGTCAAAATTAAGAGTAGTATTTGTACAGTCGGTTTAGATTGGGCATATAAACAGCGTTACTCGGTGATTTTGGCGATCGCTGTAGTGTCCCTCACAGGTATTATTGGTCATAAATTATACAATCAGACTCAACTCAAAATAGGACGTCCTGCGCCCCAAACGATTACAGCGCCTTACACAGCTAGCATCGAAGATCGGAAAAAAACCGAAGCCGAGCGCAAAGCCGTCAGCACAAGCTCCTTACAGGTGTTGATGCTTGATGCGCGAATCAACGAAAAAATCAACGAAAATTTGCAACAACTTCTAGATGATGGTAACGAAATTCGCGCTGTCGCTGGAGCTTTTCCTTTTTTCGATCCTGTAGTTTTATCCATCTCTACCCAACGTTACCTCCGCTCTTGTTCTAACTTGGAATGGCAAGCACTGCTATCGACTGTAGAAAATAGTAAAAATCAGCAGCAGAAGAGAATCGGACAAACCACCCCAGCTGCACCCAATCAGAAACGCCAGCCGCGCATCACATCCAAATCTGATTCCCAGAGTCTAGAAAAGACACAGCCAATAGATTTTTCTCAAAGCACTGATTTTACTCAAGCTGTAGCAGAACTAGAATCTTACCGCCTCACAACTCCTGAGAAAAGCTTATCCTTACTGATTGCCGAAATTTCCCAAACACGTCAAAGATACATCCAAGCCACTGCCAAACTTTTAAAATTAGAGACTGTTACCCCCGAAGCAGTATATGAAGAATCTCTACTTTTGGATTTATCAGATGTGGAATGGGAAAAAACCCAAATAGGAATCCATCAAAGTATAGAGCGGATTCTCACCCAAGGCATTCCACAAGGACTGCCAAAAAATATCTTGCAAGATGCGGTGAGTTTACAATTACAGACCTTTGTACCAGAATCCGCTGAAACTTTGGCAAAGAATCTGTTGTTAGCTGTACTCAAGCCGAATCTGCAAAAAGATGAAGAACAAACCAGACAAAACGCTCAAAAGGCTGCGGCTGGAGTGCCACCCGTGATGGTGAAGGTACGGCAGGGTGAGGTGATTGTCAAAAAAGGAGCGCAGATTACTGCATGGAACTTTGAGGTACTGGAGCATTATCATCTGATTCGTCGGGAGGTAAAGTGGCAGGAGTTGGTGAAGTTAGGAGGCGTGATTGCGATCGCTATTGGCATTTTTGTCTGGGTAGAACGCCATATCGATTACGAATTGCGACAACGCGATCGCCTATTAGTGTTATTGCTAACTCTGAGCGTGCCAGGAGTAATCGTCATCGGATTGCCCTATACCACCTGGAGCGCCCTTGGGTTATTGTTGGGAAGCTTTTACGGGCCGACTTTGGGGTTAACAGTTGTCGGCCTGCTGTGGCCGATATTAGGCATTAGTTTGGATATGAGCAAGGCTGCACTTTTAGCTGGTGTGGGGGGAGGAATATTAGGTAGTTACATCGCCCAACGATTGCGATCGCGTGAAGAGTTAGCATTATTAGGCGTTGCGATCGCCTTAACTCAAGGTGGCATTTACCTGTTTGTTAAAATTTTAATTGGTCAAGTATTTGGTTCAACCTGGTATATTGTCTTCCAAGAAGCGGGATTATTTGCTTTATCCGGCTTAGGCTGGAGTGTTATCGCCTTGGGTTTGAGTCCTTATCTAGAAAAAGTTTTTGATTTAGTTACCCCAATCCGCCTAGCAGAACTGGCGAACCCTAACCGCCCTTTATTAAAACGACTCGCTACTGAAACTCCGGGAACTTTTCAACATACCTTACTTGTAGCCACTCTTGCTGAAGCTGCTGCCAAAGAATTAGGATGCAATGTTGAACTAGTCAGGGCTGGGACACTATATCACGATATTGGCAAAATGCACGACCCTCTTGGCTTTATTGAAAATCAAATGGGCGGGCCGAATAAACACGATACTGAGATTAAAGATCCTTGGAAGAGTGCAGAAATTATCAAAAAGCACGTAACTGAAGGGTTGGTAATGGCGCGCAAACACCTTTTACCTACGGCGATTCAAGCTTTTATTCCAGAGCATCAGGGAACGATGCTAATTGCTTATTTCCATCACCAAGCCCAGCAAATGGCTCAAGAAGATCCAAGTTTAACTGTAGACGACGCAGATTTTCGCTACGATGGCCCAATTCCCCAATCACGGGAAACCGGAATTGTCATGTTAGCAGATTCTTGCGAAGCGGCGCTGCGATCGCTGCAAGCTTCGGCTAAATCTGTGGGAGAGAAGCAATCGCTTAAAGATGTTTCCAGCGAACAAGCTTTAGCAATGCTCAATAATATTTTGCGTGCCAAATGGCAAGAAAATCAACTCGTAGATTCAGGACTAACAAGAGAAGAAATGTCACAAATTGCCCAGATATTTGTGGATGTTTGGCAGCAATTTCATCACAAACGCATTGCTTATCCTAAGTTGAAGACTAATAGCGCTGCGCGGAATTCATAATTCTTATATAGCAAAGGTTTCGTTGATTTAGCTTGTATTTTTGATGTTCTTTTCTCTAAGTTTTGTGTTCTGAGCTAGTAGTTTGGGGTGCTGAACTCAAAATTTGATGTTCTCTTCTTGAAGTTTCGTGTTCTGAGCTAGTAGTTTGGTGTGCTGAACTCGAAGTTTCGTGTTCTCAACTCGAAGTTTGGTGTTCTCTTCTCGAAGTTTAATGTTCTCAACTCGAAGTTTGGTGTTCCTAACTCAAAGTTTGCTGTTCTGAACTCGAAGTTTAGTGTTCTGAACTCAAAGTTTGATATTCTGAGGTCGAAGTTTGATGTTCTGAGCTTGAAGTTTGATGTTCCAAGCTCGGAATTTGGTATTCTCTTCTCAAAGTTTGATGTTCTAAGCTCGAAGTTTGGTGTTCCGAGCTAGTAGTTTGGTGTTCTGAGCTTAAAATTTAGGGTTTTAAGCGAATTAAGCTTGGATGATAAAATCAAACGCCGAGAGATTTGGTGCAAAGTATAAACTAAACCAAGTATTGCTCTGTGCTTTACAGAAACTACTAAATTTTTAGGAGTCGCAACTTCACCTATTTGAGTGTTAATTTCATATCTAAAAATTAGCCAGTGGCAGATAATTTTAGTCCCAAACTTTCGGCTACCGCCGTTAGAAGAACTTTGAGCTAGCTGAAGCGCGATCGCTATCCAAAACCACGACTGAGCAAAAGTGTTACCCAGCATTATCTATTAAAAAGGCTTGTGGGGACTCACTTGCTATTTGGACACCACAAGTATTTCGGAATTTTTGCCAAACGCTGCTATTCGCGTTGCTCTTTTTTGATATAACTCCTAACTCCTCACTCCTCACTTTTAACTTTGATTGCTTGCACACCAGCCAAAATAAAATTAACAGCTGCTTGAGTATGCTGCTCAATCATTTCTGGACTTAGTAATTGCAAATCGGGTCTAGTATGCTTGATGTTTTCGTAAGCGTTGAAATATAAATTACAAACCCCAATAATATGCAGGGTAGTGAAAAATGGATCGATCTGACGGAAACAACCTTCCGCCATCCCCCGCTCTAAAATCTCGATCAGATACCTAAAATTTTCTTGCCAATTCCCCTGTTTGAAATACTTTCCCTGATTTTGGTTTGCTTCTTGGAACCAAAGCATCCCTCTGTGCGGGTGAGCAGCTTCATAAGCGATCGCTCCTTTGACTAGCACCTTCAATGCCTCCTCTGGTGGGAATTGATCCAAATTTAGCTCCTCAAACCCTTCGTGCATCTCCACCGCCGGACGTTGCAGAACAGCTTGATATAGTCCTTCCTTGCTCTGGAAGTAGTAGTAAATCATCGCTGTAGTCACACCTGCACCTCTAGCGATCGCCTCTGTTCGCGCGCCTTGAAGTCCATTTCTGGCAAACTCCGCTTCCGCCGCATCGAGAATCTGCTTTTTCGTCGCTTCTGCATCGCGCACCTGACGCGGCTTTTTAGCTGAGAATTTTGACTGCGTTGAACGACCCACGTTGCTCCACGATCATAACGAAAATATATTAACTAAAAAATTGCTTGCTAGTTGACATAGAAGATGAAATTTATTAAATTAATCTTTATTAACTAATTTTTTAGTTAATTGCATAATTCAGCAATGCAGAAGCCAAAGCCGAGCAAATGCGCGGCTGTATTGGTTCGTGCATTGCAGACAAGACTTTAATTATGCCAATTTGCATTCAAAATTAAGATGTCAAGCAGATGACACACAACTTTTAACTTTAAATATTGTGTAACGTCTTCCTAACCCATCTACTGAACTTTAAATAAACAACTTTTGAAGATTTTGGAGGAAAAATAAATGGAGCCAATTTTACCAGGTGCGCCTTGGTTAATCGCGCACAAATCTATATTGGGAGTGAATAAACCTAATAAAATCACATTAAATGGACAGGATTATGTTATTTGGCAAAACCAAAAAGGCGAAGTGTTTGCCCTTGATAACATCTGTCCGCACATGCAAGCACCTTTATCAGACGGCTGGGTTTGTCAAGAAAGAGATACTATTACTTGCCCTTTTCATGCACTAGAATTTGATGGACAAGGCAGACTACAGCAAGGAGATAAAAAAGACACTCAGCCAATTACCAAACCATTAGAGTTAATTATTAGCAATGATTGTATCTGGACTTATGCCGGATTTGAGCCAACATTGCCCATCCCAGATTTGCATCAGAAAATTGTTGATGAATATGAGTTCATCGGAGTAACCGGGGATAAAAGTATTCGGGGTGATTTTTTGACTAATCTGATGGTTAACTATGACTATAATCACCAAAATGGTACTCATAAAGAATTATTTAAAATTACATATTGTCATGTAAGCTCTTTTGAAGACAAAGGATACTATGCCACAGTCAAACAAGAACTGAAGAGAGCCAACAACACGCTAGGAGAAATTGTCAAAAATCCTATTTTGGGAATCTTACCTAAAACGCTTGCTAACACACTCGAATACGCTTTTCCTTCAACTACAGCTTTTTTTGCGAAAACGCCTATTGGTGATATTGCTCAAATTCATATTCTCTACCCTGAAACAGAAAAAATTACCAAGACATTTATTTTGATATATGCCAAAGTCGTTAATCCTTTGATGAAATTCTTGTTTCAAAACTCAGTTTTACAAGCAGCAGCCACAGTTATTGAACAGGATACAAATGCAGTTGAAAGTTTGTATCCTCGCCAAAAACCAAAAATTAGATTGCCAAATGAAGAGATTATGTTCTATGCAGAAAAACTCTACCGCGATTGGTAATTTGGGAAGTTAGAACAAGAGCGAAGTTGAGCAAACTAGTCAGTAGACCTCTTGCAAAAGTGCTTTTTGCAAGAGGGGGAAAAGGGTAAACGTTAAAGGGGAAGGGGACAATACAGAACCTTTTCCCCTTCCCCCCGCCCCTTCCACCTTTCCCTTTTCCCGACTTATGCCAAGAAGTCTAGTGGTTTACACAACTGCTAGAGAGTAGTATGCCGATATTGAAATGGAATGTCCCTTTTACCTTATATGGTCGAGGTCAAAATGCTATGGGTAAGTTAGTAGCTACAATTTTCTTAACTGAACTGTATTGGTTTATGAGCTACTAACGAATGCCATCATTATCAATGGCGCTGTAGCTGTCGCTGGGGAAAAGCCCCAACCAAGGGTCAGAACTAGGAGTTAAAAATAGTTGTCCGTATACTTGTTGATTGAGCGCTTCCACACTCCTTGTTTGCTTACCCTGCATAAACCATTGATGAATTTGGCTGTGCAGCATATATTCATTTCTGACTGTATCTAAAGCCATTGTGGCTTCAAAATTTTTCACTATTATCGGCAAATTATCTTCTTGAGTGTTGGCAGATTGAGACTTTTTAGCTTTGATTAGAGAGATGCTGTTTCGATCTAGTTTGACATCGGCGGCATAGAGTTGAGCAATTTTGTCCCAAACTTTCTGGTCAGTAATTTCAGCTAAGGCGTTTTGATTCCGTTCAGCATCAGACTGGAGAGCAGTTAGCATTGGCGTTTCAACTCTCATTTTAGAAACTGCTAAAGAGCTTGCTATTGCTGCTGTTGGTGGTTGAGTGGGATTGTTGGGAATTTCTACCATTTTAGGGGGAGCCTGGATACCCAGGCGGGATAAATCTGCAACCCATTGAGCTTGGATAGAATTTAAGCGATCGCTGTGGTATTTTCTTAAATAAGACTCGCGATCGCTTGGTGTAAGTTTACTGTAATTTTTTACTGCTAATTCAGCCTGCTGTAGCTGACGCAAAAATGCTTTGGGACTATATAATCCTGGAATAGCATCAATTGGACGACCCGATGCATCCAATACATAATGAATGCTATTGCCTGTAATCGTTCGCTCCAACTTGCGTCCGTCGCCAAAATCAATAGTTACTTTGGGTACAGGACGCACTGATTGCCAATGCAAAATGAAACGGTCTTGAAGCAGTTTAGAAATTTCAAGATTCGGATACAGCGCTACCCTAAAGAATCTACTATTAGCACAACTCAAATCTTGATCCAGCCTACCCAATAACCGCAGAGATAGAATGGGTTTACCACTGGTTCTAGCAGCAGCTTTGGCTTGTTCTATATCAGTGTACCAGTACAAACGAGAGGCGTAACAATCCCGTTGTTGACAAAGTTCGTCTAAAGCTACCCGAAGTGCAGGGGAAGGTAGAACTGCTCCTGAAGAAGCGGTATTTAATGTATTCGCATGGGATTTAAGAAATACTTGTAACCCTTTTGGGCCCTGTTTCCGAAGTACAGAAACTTCTTGAGATAGGTTAGAGGTTTCAGCTACAGGAGTTTGAGCATCAGCTATTTGCACAAAACCGAAGCTGACTAGGATGAGTGCGAAAGGATATTTGAAGGTTCTAAATTTCATATATTTTCAGATATTTTCAAGAAAAATAGCGGGTGTAAGTGGGGAGCATCCGGTTTTGGCAACAACGAACAGAAAGAATTTGGTTGACACTCTCAAAATTCTACTGTCAACCAGAAATTTTAATCCTAGCTTATCGCCTTTCTCATAGCTTATATAAAAGTGTTTTTTTATACAATATAAATATTAGTCCAAAAATATTTACGACAAATCACCCCGTCTAAATTGCACTGTTAAGCGGGGTGGTGGAGAGGCTGTAATTCTCTGTGAAATGGACTCTTTATTGGGGACTAGAGACGAAACCCAAGATTTACGTTAGTTTACTGGGTTGTGCTAAAAAGCGCGATCGCTTATTTATGAGATGCTATCGGTAGCTTAGTTTCTTAGCTCGACTTTATCCAAAATTAAGAACTCGCTTTCTTTATCCGGCAAAAACTCTAGCTTTTTGGCAAATACTTTTTCCACGTCACAGATTATCGATGAAGTTAAAAAAGTAAAAATATTGTCCTACAAAGGTTTCAGCTTAAGCGATCGCGTTGTGAAAAAAATAACTCTTTGCCCTTGTGGAATGAAACAGCCCTGTCTTAAAAAGGGGGGATTAAGGGAGTAATAATTCGATTAAAATCACAACATACCACTTTTCAAACAACCTCTTAGACTCCCCACTCCTTGACTTTTTTCCAAGGAAGCTTCACAGTAAATCGACTACCTTTACCTAACTGACTTTCGGCGTGGACAGTTCCACCATGCAACTCGACAATTTTTTGCACCATTACTAATCCTAAACCCGTGCCTGAAGAACGACGATCGGATGCAGTTTCAACTTGCACAAAAGGTTGAAATAATTTAAAAAGGTCATCGGAAAGCATCCCAATACCAGTATCTACCACGCTGATAAAGATATATTCATTGGTGGAACTTGGCTGGACTTCAATCCAGACTTCGCCTCCTTCTTTAGTAAACTTAATCGCGTTAGTTAATAAGTTGATAAATACTTGGCGAATGCGGCGTTCATCGACTTGGATGGGTTCGAGTTCTTCAGGGATTTGTGCCCTCAGCCGGATATTTTTCTGGAAGGCTAAATGTTTGACAAAACTCAAGCAGAAGTCACATATTTCCTGAATCGAAGTAGTAGCTAGTTGCAGTTCGATCTTGCTGGATTCGGTATCGGTAAAGTCAAGGATTTGGTTAATTAATTCTAGTAAGTTCTTCCCGCTAGATTCGAGCATATTTAAAGACTGACGCTGTTCTTCATTTACAGGGCCGTACACTTGCTCTTTGAGTACCTCTGTGATTCCCATAATTGAGTTTAAAGGAGTCCTCAGATCGTGGTTAATGTTTCTTAAAAAGGTGCTTCTAGCACGATTTGCGACTTCGGCGATTTCTTTAGCCTCACGTAGAGCGGATTCTGCACGTTTGCGATCGCCTACTTCTAAAGTTAGAGCGACAATTTCCGCGATCGCTCTAACGAAGTTTTGCTCGCTCTGTTCCCATTTCCGAGGAATATCAACTTGTTCGTACAATACTGTTCCCACCATTTGGCCTCCAACCCAAAGACTGGTATCAATTAGGGACACAATATTATTTGGTTCGAGCAATTTATCCGATAATTCTTGTACCCGTGGATCGGTACGAGTGTCAGAGACGACAATCGTACCAGAAGCCAATAGAGCTTTAAAGTAGATTAAATAATCTGCAAGGTTGCGTTCCAAACCTGCCGAATATTTCTGATTGCTACGTTCATAAAGACTTATGCATTGTAGCTTGGTGCGCTCGCTATTGAATAACCACACACTGACTCGTTCTACTTCTAAGGCATTGGCTGCTTTTTCTGCGATCGCTTTGAATGCTGTTTCTAAATTTCCTTCAAAAATCGCTTTGTGATTTGCCAATTCTGTAAGTACTTGATGATGCTGTCCCTGTTTTCGTTCGCTGTTAATGCGTTCTTCAACCTCGTGCTGTAATTCTTGAGTTCGCTGTTTAACTTGCAGTTCTAAATCCTCATTTTTACTAATCAGTGCAGTAAAGGTTTTGCGTAAATCCTGCGCCACTTCATTTAAAGATCCACCCAGCACCTCTAGTTCTTGAATCCCTTGTACTTTCACCACTGAGTTTTCGCTGTTGGTAAAATCAGTTAAATCTTTTGTCGCTTTGCTGAAGTGCAAAATTGGCACAGTAACCCACCTGGCGGTGACAATCCCCAATATAATAGCTAGTCCCAACGCTCCTAAACAAAGAAAAATTGTAGTTTTAATGTTGCGATTAATTTGTCCCATAAAGTCTGCTTCTGGGACAGCCACTATGATCAACCAATTGACATTTGGTTCGCCCTCGAAGGGTCTAACTTCTAAAAATTGCCGTTTGCCGTCTAAGGAAAAATCTAGTTGCTGTAAACCTGGAATTTGGTCAAAGTTACTAAATTTAGTTGCTAAGTATTTAGCGGTTGCTTGAGTCAAAGAATTGCCGCTTTGGGAAGCTGCTAATCTAATGGGTTTACCATTTTGTAAGCGGAATGGTTCTTCGTTGGTAGAACTTGCAACTAATAGCCCCGATGGCTCGATAATAAAAATTTGCCCAGACTTGCCAACTTTGATGTTTTGCAGCAAATCCCCAATTTGTGATAAGTGAGTGAGAGTGCTGTTGACTCCGAGTAGTTCGCCTTGGGAGTTATAAATGGGAAGAGAAGCACTAATTAAGAGTGTTGGTTCAGTGCGGGGTGTAAAAATCTGACTAAAGCTGAATTTTTTGGCGGTAACTGCTGTTTGATAATCAGGACGCGATCGCGCATCATAGTTTTTGATTACTTCTGGTGATTGAGTACGTTGACCTTGAGAGTCAATTATGTAGGTGTAGAGGTCGTACCCAGTTGACTTATCGGCTTTTCTGAGTAAAAATTGGCGATCGTTGAACTTCTCCAACGCTAAATATTCTTGCTCGTTGCTTGCAGTTATTGCCAATGCATCTGGAAAAATCTTTAACTGCTCGATTAAGTATGACTCCCAGTTTGCCAGATTTTCTATCTTCAGCAACCCCATGTTAATGAGATTTTGATTGCTGCCTAGTATCTGACGCGGCGTTACCAAGTAAGTTTGTAAATTCTGCTCGACTCGATTGCCAACTTCATGACGTAATTCACTAGCTACCTCATTGACTGCCTTTTGCCCGTTGTGGATTGATAAGTATGCAGTCAATCCCACAGCTAGCAAGATTTGCAGTACAAACAACGCTACCAAAATGCGACTTAGAGCTACGCCTTTAAACAGAGAAAAAACATTACCTTGCCCAGTATTTTTGTTCATCTGCCCACTCCCCCTTCCTGTCCTGTAGTACTGAGTACAACACCTCTAGTTTCCTGTCCTGTGGGCTTATGCATAGTTTGTACTCGGTCAGGTCAAGTGCCAATATACCACTTCTGCTAAAAGAACAAAACGTTACTTAACTGCACCTGTAGATTTTACCAACCAAAATAAAATATGACTAACGTCCATCACAAAGACAAAGACGCGATAAATCGCCGTCTCTACAAAGAACTGATGATTGTAGAGACGGCGATTCATCGCGTCTTCCCTTAATTGTAAATATGAAACAAATTGATGAAAACCTGAATCAATTCGTAGCTAGTTGAGATTTATGAGTTATAACTGGCATTTTTAAAGAAATCTAACTGTAGACAGATGAAATTTGAAACGCTACTGTTATCAGAAGCGTGTTTTTTAGCGTTGAGATTATCTTTTAATCTAGACGCTAAAGAAAAGGAGTTAATCACTTCAAGATTGCTCCTAATTTTACTGCATCCTGCCCACAGCAACTCCCAAGACATAGGTTTTATAACTCATGCTCAACGTATCCACTCACAATTCTCAACAAAATCAGCAATTAATTGACAATACTGACTGGAACGTTATTGAAACGGAGTTTAACCCGACGCAGTTACATCACAAAGAAACTGTTTTCACTCTTGGTAATGGGTTGTTAGGAGTGCGGGGTACATTTGAGGAAGGATATCCACAGGATTTTCCAGCCGTAATCATCCACGGTGTTTATGATGATGTGACAATTACTCATACCGAATTGGTAAACTGTCCCAACTGGCTGCCATTGGTGGTGAAAGTGGCTGGGGAACGTTTTAGTATGGACAGTGGTGAAATTCTCAACTACGAACGTCGGCTCGATTTACGCTTAGGTTTAGTTAGCCGTGATGTGCGGTGGCGTAGTCCTAATGGTCATACCTTAGATTTTCACTTCGAGCGTTTCACCAGTTTAGCAGACCAACACGTTTTGGCGATTCGCGCTCAAATTACATCGGTAGACTTTGAGGGTGAAATTACCGTTGAAGCCGGATTTGACAGCGAACCACATACCCAAGGCGTTAAACATTGGCGAACCTTAAACGAAGGTGGCATAAATCAGATTATCTGGTTAAACAGTACAACTCTTCACTCAAATATTCAACTTGGGATGGCAGCTAAGTTAGTGGTAGATGGTGATGAGACTGCATCCGTGAGCGTCGAAAATACTTCTAGTTCTCCCACTTTGACAACCACCTTAGAGTTATATCCCGGAAAAACGGTAACTGTAGAAAAAATTGTCACCCTGTTTACTTCACGAGAGACAGAAATTCCCATTGCTGCCGCCTTACAAAGACTCGCTGATGAACCGAGATATACTACCCTATTGGCAGCTCACATTGCAGCATGGGAGCAAGTGTGGCAAGACAGTGACATTATAATAGAAGGCGATCGCTTGGCTCAATTGAGCGTCCGTTACAATCTCTTCCAATTACTAGCTGTAACACCGCGTCACGATAGCCGGGTAAGCATTCCTCCCAAAACCCTCTCCGGTTTTGCCTATAGCGGACATATCTTTTGGGATACAGAAATATTCATCCTGCCTTTCCTCACCTTAACTCAACCAGCTCTAGCGCGTAACTTACTCACCTACCGCTACCACACCCTACCAGGAGCGAGACGCAAAGCTCAAGAAGCCGGTTATCAAGGAGCGATGTATGCTTGGGAAAGTGCTACTACTGGCGATGAAGTAACTCCGCGCTGGGTTCCGGCTCCCAACGGTGAATTAATCCGCATCTGGTGCGGTGACATTGAAGTGCATATCACCGCAGATATCGCTTATGCAATTTTGCACTACTGGCAGACTACCAACGATGATGACTGGATGCGGGATTATGGCGCGGAAATTATTCTTGATACGGCTGTTTTCTGGGAAAGTCGAGTGCAGTGGAACCAAGAGCGCCACAGCTATGACATCCTAGATGTAATTGGCCCAGATGAAAATCACGATCGCGTCGATAATAATGCCTTCACCAATCTCATGGTACAGTGGCATTTGCAGTCAGCTTTGGGACTGTGGGATTGGCTCAAACAAGCTTATCCTGAAACCTCAGCAGAACTAGTGCAAAAACTCAACTTAACCACAGAGCGTCTGCACCATTGGGCGGAAATTCAAGAGCGTCTATTTGTAAACGAAGATGCTCAAACTGGTTTAATTGAACAATTTGAAGGCTTTTTCCAGCTAGAAGACGTTAACCTGGCTGATTACGAACCGCGCAGCAAATCTCTGCAAGGTTTGTTGGGAATTGAAGCTACAAACCAAAAGCAGATTCTCAAACAGCCAGATGTGTTGATGCTTCTGTATTTACTGCGCGATCGCTACGACTATAACACCCTCGCCACCAACTGGGACTATTACAACCAACGCACCGACCACAGTTTTGGTTCTTCACTAGGCCCAGCCATTAACGCTATCTTAGCTTGCGACCTCAATCAACCAACCGAAGCTTACACACACTTTCTGCGATCGGCCTTGGTAGACTTAGAGGATGTGAGACTGAACGCCGCCGAAGGAATTCACGCCGCCAGTGCTGGAGGAGTATGGCAAGCAGTAGTTTTCGGGTTTGGCGGCATTCGGATGACTCAATTTGGCCCTGTTGCCTGTCCCAACCTACCACCCAACTGGACGCGTTTGAAGTTTCGTCTGCAATGGCGTAACGAGTGGTATGACTTTGACTTACAAGCCGAAACAGAAGTTAAAATTCCCGCCTTGGCAGATACACGCTCGAAAATTCTCTAATAGACTTCTTGCGTGAATCACAAGCCCTAACCCTAAATCCCTTTCCCAAACTTGGGAGAGGGACTTTGAAATTAGCTCCCCTTTTCCCAAATTGGGAGAAGGGGTTGGGGGATGAGGGCAATAAACACTGGTGTCGGAAAGTGAATTTTCTTTGATGTATAGATGTATTAACATCTTAAGTATGATTCCGTACAAAAAGTTTTTGTGCAGAAGATTTACGAGATGGGAACTCTAGCTAATAAGCTTAATTACAGTATCCCACCGAACACTGCTAATCATGTCCGATTTTGCTCATTCCACATTGGGCCAATCTTCTTCCCCTCGCTTAACTAGAAGCTTGAGTGCTGTTGAAAGTTGGGGCTTTGGTTTGACAGCTCATATTTCTTGGACAGCATTGGTTCCAGCAATTCATGCTGCTCTCGGTTCCCAAGCTATTTTTGTTTGGATACCTGCGGTGATTTTTGGAATGCTGCTCAACTATCAGGTAAAACGCTTAGGTTTGCATTTCATTAATGTAGCTGGAGGAACACCCAACTATGCTACCAAGCTACTGCAAAACTACCCAGGACTTGCTCGCTATGCAGCAATTGGATACCTCCTCAACTGGGTTTCTTACTTATCAGTGAATACAATCGTACTCAGAGATTTAATTAAAGTAAATTTAGAGACGCTGGGTATTACCTGTCCAGACATATTTCTGGATATTAGCTTTACACTGTTACCTTTTATCGTGGCGTTTAGTGGGACTCGCGCCCTGAGCATTTTACATTTGTTTTTTGTCATTCCAGCCTTTGCACTGCTAATGACCTTCTGTATCCAAGGTCTTGGCTGGTTAGCGTTTTCTCCCGTTAGTCCTGGGTTTTTTCCTAGCAGTTGGTCATCTTTGAGCTTCATGGATTGGGCAAAGTGGTTCTTTTTCGTCACTTATGCAACTTACAGTTGTGAAACGGCTTCTTCCTTTGTCGCCGATAGCCGCCATCCCACCCAGACGCTACGGTTTCTAAATGTTGGTGCCTGGATGATGCCACCCATATTTTTGGGAGGGTCTTGGGTAGTGATGCGGTTAGCAACAAATCCCAACCTTAAAGATAATGCTTTTCTGAATCTTGCGGCAGCTTCCCAGCCTTTTTGGGGAAGGTTCGCTGGTGTAAGTGTTTCTTTTTTGCTGGTAGCTGCTTGTCTTTTAGGTTCGGCAACGGTGGTTTCTAATTGCCCGCGAATTTTGTATCAACTGGCTTTAGATAAACACATTTCACCAGTATTTTCAGTTGTTTCACGTCGGGGTGTGTTTGTCCCAGCATTGACATTGACACTGATATTGTGCTTAATCTATCTGATTTGGGGAGATGTGGCGCGAATCGTCGCTGTTGGTAACATCGGTTGGTTTGTCTCCTTTATGTTACTGCATCTGGGGCTTTGGCTCCGGCGCGATCGCTCAGAAGTTTTGTTTCCTCGCATATCTTTGGCCATTCTGCTATTAGAAGTTGTAGTGCTGTTCGTGGGCGGATTTGCCTGGGGTTGGCTCAACTTGCTAATTGGGCTATTATTTCCCATTGGTGTTATGGGCATAGATGCGGTGATTCGCCGTATGAACTTCCCTGCTTTCCATCCTGATTGGTGGATGCGGCGATATCGCACGCGCCCTGTGGTAATCATTAAAGATTCAGTAATTCTTCAGGTGAGCATCCTGATTTTTTTACTGTGCAGCGCCGTGGCAGTTGGCTGGTTATTTGGCGTCAAACTTAATAAAGTGGCGACTGCGGGCGGTGAGAATATATTTGTGGTGCTACTGATGAGCGTGGCATTTGTGGGAGTAGCGATCGCTTGTTGGACAAGTTTACCGCAAGTGGTTGCGATCGCAGAAGCCCGTGAAGTTGCCGAACACTTGTTTACTGTCGCCCAGGATGGTATTTTAGTTGTAGATAATCAAGGCATTATCCAGCAAGCTAACCCAGCCACTGAATCGTTTTTTGGTGTCAACCCATCTGAATTACCAGGAAATCACCTCAACAAATGGCTACCTGCATTAGTCTACTATCCAGAGCAGTGGACAAAGCGTAGCGAACAAATTCTAATCGGTAATGGAAAAAACAGAACTCTGGAAGTTTCCATTTCAGATAGACCCCATCAGGATTTTCAGGAATATGTCGTGATTCTCCACGATATTACTCAGCGCAAACAAGCAGAGCAGATATTGCGATATTCAGAAGCACAATTGCGCCAAGAGGCAAAGCAGCTAGTATCTCAACTAGTGCATAGTGAAAAAATGTCCAGTTTGGGGCAGTTAGTAGCAGGCGTAGCGCATGAAATCAACAACCCAATCAATTTTATTTATGGCAATGTCGGCTATGCCAATCAATATATCCAAGACTTGTTGAGACTGCTGCAACTATACCAGCAAAACTATCCTAATCCAGTCACGGAAATTCAAAAACAAACAGAAGCAATCGACTTAGATTTTCTGATTGCAGACTTGCCCAACTTGCTAACTTCGATGACAGTTGGTGCGGAACGAATCACAGAAATTGTCTTATCTCTGCGAAACTTTTCCCGGTTAGATGACACAGAGATGAAAGCTGTGAATATCCATGAGGGTATAGATAATACGTTGATGATTCTGGAACATCGCCTCAAACCTAAATCTAACAATCAAACAATTGAAGTGATTAAAGAATACGGCGACCTGCCATTAGTAGAATGTTATGCTGGACAACTGAATCAAGTATTTATGAATCTTTTAGCAAATGCGATCGATGCTTTAGAAGAGGCAGTAGAAAATGGTGAGTGGGGAGTAGGGGAAAAAACGCTTCTTACTCCCCAGATAAGCATTCAGACTAAACTCACTAGTGAGAATCAGGTAGTTATTTGCATTGGCGACAATGGTATAGGCATTCCAGAAAAGGTACAAAAACAATTATTTGAACCATTTTTTACGACTAAACCAGTTAATAAAGGTACTGGGTTAGGTTTATCTATTAGTCATCAGATTATCACCCAAAAACATCAGGGAACATTGCAATGTATTTCTGCTCCTGGGAAGGGAACAGAATTTGTAATTGTAATTCCGCTAAATCAGCAAGCTATCTAAATTGTCAACGCCATCTGGCGTGGTTAAATTTTTAACCAAAATAAAATAAATAGGTACAGTTTTACGTAAAAGCGTAACGTTTTTAATACAGGATAATGCATTAACGATGCAAGCCGACACATTAACAAGGCGACCGACGCATTAACAATGCAGGGTATCGCCAAATTTAATTCGCTATGAATTAATGAAATTCTGTATTAAGCTGAATCTACTTTTGACATTAGAATAAGAGTCTGGCTATTACTCCGATTTTGGTAGTGAGAGAAAGGATTTGCTCATGGCAAGAGATAGAGCTTATTGCGAAGCAGAGCAGCGCATTGAAAAGGCACGGCAAGAGAGAGCAATAAAACTCAATCTCAGGAATATGGAACTCACTGAGATACCAAAAGCGATCGCATCCCTGACTCAGTTGCAAGTGCTTGACCTCGGCAGCCACGAACTGACTCAACTGCCAGAAGCGATCGCATCCCTGACTGGGTTGCAAAAGCTTGACCTCTCCAACAACCAACTGACCGAACTGCCAGAAGCGATCGCATCCCTGACTCGGTTGCAACAGCTTTACCTCTTCAACAACCAACTGACCAAACTGCCAGAAGCGATCGCATCCCTGACTCGGTTGCAAAATCTTTACCTCGACAATAACCAACTGACCGAACTGCCAGAAGCACTTGCATCCCTGACTCGGTTGCAACAGCTTTACCTCTTCAACAACCAACTGACCGAACTGCCAGAAGCAATCGCATCCCTGACTCGGTTGCAAAAGCTTGACCTCTCCAACAACCAATTGACCGAACTGCCAGAAGCGATCGCATCCCTGACTGGGTTGCAAGGGCTTTACCTCTCCAACAACCAACTGACCGAACTGCCAGAAGCACTTGCATCCCTGACTGGGTTGCAAGTGTTTAACCTCGACAATAACCAACTGACCGAACTGCCAGAAGCACTTGCATCCCTGACTGGGTTGCAAGTGCTTAACGTCCAGAACAACCAACTGACCGAACTGCCAGAAGCGATCGCATCCCTGACTGGGTTGCAAGTGTTTAACCTCGACAATAACCAACTGACCGAACTGCCAGAAGCACTTGCATCCCTGACTCAGTTGCACCAGCTTGATCTCTCCAACAACCAACTGACCGAACTGCCAGAAGCGATCGCATCCCTGACTGGATTGCAACAGCTTTACCTCGACAACAACCCTCTTAACCCTGACCTTGCAGCCGCTTACAAACAAGGCACAAAAGCTGTTTTGCAATACCTGCGGGCACAGGCACAAGAAAAGATAACTCTGAATGAAGCCAAACTGATTCTAGTTGGCGAGGGTGAAGTGGGCAAGAGTTGCCTGTTAGGAGCATTGCGGGGAGATGAATGGGTGGATGGTCGCCCCACAACTCACGGGATTGAAATTAAATCTGTAATCATCACCGATCCCGACAGTGGTACAGAGATATCACTCAATGGTTGGGATTTTGGCGGTCAACGGGTGTATCGACCGACGCACCAGTTGTTTTTCAGTGCGCCAGCCGTGTATCTAGTAATCTGGAAGCCACGGGAAGGTCCCCAGCAGGGCTTTGTCAAAGAGTGGATTACGCTGATCAAAAATCGAGAACCAGATGCAAAGGTGTTGGTCGTTGCAACTCACGGTGGTCCCGGACAGCGACAACCGGATATTGACAGACAAGAAATTCTCGATCAATTCGGCAAAGATACAGTAATTGATTTCTTCCATGTAGACAGCAAACCCAACCAAGATAGGACACATTGCACTGGGCTTGCAGAATTAAAAGAAGCTATTGCTCGTGTCGCTGCATCTCTTCCCGAAATGGGGCGTTCCGTTCCAGCAAAGTGGCAACGGGTGCGAAAAACCTTACAGACAAGTGACAAAGCCTATCTGCCATACGATGATGTTATTGCCATCTGCACTGAACAGGGAATCGATGAGGAGCAAGCAGAACTCTTCCTTCGCATCTCCCATATACTAGGGCATTTCATCCATTATCATAACGACTCAACACTACGCAATATCGTCATCCTCAAACCCGACTGGCTGGCAAAAGCGATCAGCTTCGTGCTAGATGATGAAACGACACGCAAACGCAACGGTTTAGTGGAATTTGAGCATCTCAGCCAGTTGTGGAGCCATCCGCCATTTGCAGGCGAAGAAGGCTACCCCTTAAAATTGCATCCAATCTTTCTGCGGCTGATGGAACGCTTTGATCTATCCTACAAAGTGGTATTCGATCCGTTAGAAACTAGCAATACCAGCCTGATTGCTCAACTTGTTCCCGACACACGCCCGGAGCCATTACCCAATTGGGGAGAGCAACCAGAAGCCGGAGATAGACAACAAGCGCAAATCTGCCGCATTGTAGACAGTCGCGGACAGTTTGCAGTAGCAGAAGGATTATTTTACCAGTTGATTGTTCGGTTGCACAAATACTCACTGGGACGGGCGAATTACGAAGACAGCATCCACTGGCAACGGGGCTTAATGCTTGACAATGACTACAACGGTCGGGCATTGCTGGAGTATGTTGGCAGTGATGTAAAAATTACAGTACGGGCAGCCTATCCCGAAAGGTTTCTGTCATATCTCACGGAAGAGATTAAATGGCTAGTCGAGAATTTCTGGGAAGGGTTGCGTTGTAATGTGATGGTTCCCTGCATTAAAACTTGCGGTATGAATGCCCCTGGAAACGGGCTGTTTGAGGTACAGAAACTAATTGAAAGCAAAAAGAAAAATCGCCATGAGTTCCCGTGTCCCATTTCCGGGTGTGGCGAATGGCAAAACATCGATCAATTGCTGAATAACGCACCAACTGCTCAACCCCCATCCCAAGAAATTGGCATTGAGCAGTTCCGATACATTGTGAAAGACGAGTTAAACGTCATCCGCCAAGATTTGGTTATGTACGATCGCCTAGATCAAGCACGCTTTCAGGTATTATCTCAGGAGCAACGCACCATTTTAAGCCAGGTCGATCAGCAGTTTGCAGAACTAATGCAGATGCTCACCGATGAAGCAAAAGATGGGCCGCGCCTGTTCAGCTTTAAGCCCATTGAACCAGGATTTTTCGATCGCCCCAAATGGATTAGTGCCAAATTTCAACTTACCCTCTGGTGCGAACACGCACGTCAGCCACTTCCAGCCTTAAATCCCAACGACAAGAAAAAGGGAGTCTATGAATTAGACTTGCCGCGTGAGTGGTTCACCAAGGCAGTCCCCTATCTCAGAATTTTGACCGGAACCCTGAGCCTAGTCTTACCTGTAGCAGGTTCGGCAACTAAATTTATACTGGATGATAGCACCTACAAAGCCATTGAAGAACAACTCGATTTGGGACAGAAAAGCATCGAGTCTACTTTGAAGGGAAGTGATATGGCTTTAACTGGAAAGTCCAAGAGCGATGCCTCGTTCTTGGAAGGCGATGCAATCCGCGCTCAAGGCTCGATTTTGCGAGAATTACACGCCTTATTGAAAGAAAAAGATCCTAGTTTTGGTGGTCTAGTGCGGGTGCAAAACAAACGCCGCGAATTTCTCTGGGTTCATCCTCAATTTGTAGATGAATATTAATTGACAACGGGTATTTGAGCTATTTCGTAATTTCTCATGATTATACAGGAAGCAGAGTAATGTTGAAGGTTTTTGCTGACCGTGGTGGTACATTCACAGATATTGTTGCTGTTACTAATAATCAAGCAATTATCGATGGAGTTTCAAAACATCCCGAACGTTTTTTAATTGTCTCTCTGCCTAATCAGCAATGGATTATAGTCTACAAACTACTTTCAGAAAACCCCGAACTATATCAAGATGCAGCTATCCAAGGTATTCGAGATATCATAGGTATTGCTAGCAACGATCGCATTCCTAATGAAGCGATAGAAGTGGTAAAAATGGGGACAACAGTAGCAACAAATGCACTGTTAGAAAGAAAAGGCGATCGCGTCGTTCTTTTCATAACCAAAGGGTTTAAAGATGCGCTACGAATTGGCTACCAAAACCGTCCTAACATCTTTGCCCGTCATATCATTTTACCAACCATGCTTTATGAGCAGGTGATTGAGATTGATGAACGTTATGATGCTCATGGCAATGAATTAATATCTGTAAATATTCAACAAGCCAAAAATGACTTACAAGCAGTTTACAATACAGGAATTCGGAGTTGTGCGATTGTTTTTATGCACAGCGATCGCTATCCTAAACACGAACAACAAATAGCCGAAATATCCCAAGGAATCGGCTTTACACAAATATCTGTATCTCATCAAGTTAGTTCGTTAATGAAATTAGTCAGTCGAGGAGATACAACAGTAGTCGATGCTTATTTAACTCCGATTCTACGCCGCTATGTCAACCAAGTAGCGAGTCAGTTACCTGGAGTAAAATTAATGTTTATGAAATCTGATGGCGGTTTAGTCGCAGCCGAACAATTTCAAGGCAAAGATAGTATTTTGAGTGGCCCGGCTGGGGGAATTGTCGGTGCAGTTCAAACTAGTAAAAGAGCAGGTTTTGAGTTAGTAATTACCTTTGATATGGGAGGGACAAGTACAGATGTCGCCCACTTTAAAGGAGAGTATGAACGACAATTAGATTCAGAAATTGCTGGGGCGCGGATGCGAGTTCCTGTATTAGCAATTAATACCATTGCTGCTGGTGGTGGTTCAGTTCTCTTTTTTGATGGTTCTAGTTATCGTGTCGGCCCTAAATCTGCTGGTTCAAATCCTGGCCCTGCTTGTTACCGACGCGGGGGGCCATTAGCGGTTACTGATGCCAATGTGATGTTAGGTAAAATCCACCCGCAATATTTTCCCTCGGTTTTTGGAATTGATGGTAATTTACCTTTAGATAAAGATACTGTTATTCAGCAATTTACACAATTAGCCCAAGACATTCAAGCCGCTACATTAAATCATTCTACTCCCGAACAAGTAGCGGCTGGATTTATTGCGATCGCAGTGGAAAATATGGCGAATGCAATAAAAAAAATTAGTCTGCAACGAGGTTATGATGTTACCCAATATGTGCTTTGTTGTTTTGGTGGTGCAGGTGGGCAAGTTGCTTGTTTAATTGCCGATATTTTGGGAATGAAAAAGATATTTCTACATCCTTACGCTGGTGTTCTCTCTGCTTATGGAATGGGATTAGCTGATGTCCGGGCGATTAGAGAAGGAGGAGTAGAACAGCCTTTAACCCAAGCATTAATTTCTAAATTAGAGCAGTTAATGAGATATTTAGAAACCCAAGCGAGAAGTGAAATAAATGAAGCACACAGTCAATTAGAAGTAATCCGAAAAGCTAACTTGAAATATGAGGGTACTAACTCTATCTTGACCGTTAATTTTGCCGATGAGGTAGTAGTGATGCGACAAGAATTTGAGACTGAGCATCAATCTCGCTATGGTTTCATTCAATTAGATAAAAATTTAATTGTTGAATCAGCCTCAGTGGAAGTAATTCAGAAAATGGATACTCCCGAAGAACCTTTAATTATTCGTACACGTTCTCTATATGAAACACCTGTATCTGTTGAGACAGTCAGGATGTTTACTGCTGATAAATGGCATAATACTCCTGTCTATCGACGGGAAGATTTACAACCAGAAAATAGTATTAATGGCCCTGCGATTATTATCGAAAAAATTAGCACGATTGTAGTTGAACCAAACTGGGAAGCAAGATTAACTGAACGTAATCATTTAATTTTGCAACGTTTTAGATAGAAATTTATGATTTAATTTAATTAACCGAAAATACTAAGTTTCAGAAAAATATTCGGAGATTTTCAATGTTAAATTTATCTTCTCTTCCTTCGGAAATTCACCAGCTTTGTCTAGATGGAAAGTTAAATACACCTAACTTAGAATAAAGATGTGCTAATATCGATCGCAGTGAAGTTGATGTCTGCGGTATAGTTTCCGCAATATCCCATGCTAATTCAAGTTTTTTATCTAGAGAGCCAAGTAGCTCTGCTGAAGGAGGATGGCTGGTGTTAATAGTTCCAGCCATGAACGGTTAGATGTTGAGGCTACGCTAACTGAAGTTAAAAGGCTCCAATTTGACCGCGCACATCGTGACGCCTCTGGATTGTTCTACATCGAAGGTGTGCGTAACTTTGTAAAGGTAATTGACAACGGTTTTGATATTTTAGCGATCGCATTTAGTGAGAAACTGCTCACAGCACCTTTAGCGCGGAAACTAGTTCGGCAATCTCGGCGTTCTGGTGTTCCTTGCATCAGGCTGACACCCGAACAGTTTCGACGTATTTCCCAAAGTGAACGTGCTTCTGGAGTTGGTGCAATTGTTCGTCAGCGATGGTTCAAGCTGCGTGATATCTCGCCAAAATCTGATTTGTGCTGGGTGGCTCTTGAAACTATTCGCTCACCAGGAAACCTTGGAACCTTGATTCGCACATCAGAAGCTGTTGGCGGTGCTGGGTTTATTTTTATCAAAGATAGCGTAGATCCCTTTGCTCCCGATGTTATTCGGGCATCTATGGGTTCGCTTTTTAACCAGAAGTTTGTACGCACAAGCTTTTCTGCGCTGCGTCACTGGGTACAGAACCACTGCTGTCCTGTTATTGGTGCTTCACCTGATGGGATGTCTGAATTTCATCAGTTTAATTATCCCAATTCTACTCTTCTTTTCCTGGGCGAGGAGCGCCAAGGTCTAACCCCAGAACAGCGAGACTTATGCCAGTATCTTGTTCGGATTCCGATGGTAGGTGCGGTTGACTCTCTCAATCTTGCTGTAGCAGGTAGCCTCTTAATGTATGAGGTTTATAGGTCGAGAACATAATGTGTGAAGTGACACCCAACATGAATCAATTTTTGTGTTGGGTTGCACTTTGTTTAACTCAACTTACATCAGCAAATGTTAAGTAACTCATTGAATTTAAACAAATACGAATTAAAAATGTACACAACATCTCAACCCGATCCTGTTCGCTTAGAAATATTTAAAAATCTCTATCAATTTATCGCCGAACAAATGGGAATTGTGTTACAAAACACAGCCACATCAGTAAATATCAAAGAAAGACTGGATTTCTCCTGCGCAATTTTTGATTCATCGGGATTATTAGTAGCGAATGCCCCTCATATCCCCGTACATTTAGGCTCAATGAGTGAAAGTGTCCGCAGTTTAATTAACGATAAAGGTAACACCCTAAAACCGGGAAACGTCTATTTATCTAATAACCCCTATAACGGCGGAACCCACCTTCCTGATGTCACTGCAATTACCCCTGTTTTTTTGGAAAGTAGTGAAAATACTCTATTCCCTACCCCCCTATTTTTCGTTGCTTCTCGCGGACATCAAGCAGATATTGGTGGAATTACTCCCGGTTCTATGCCTCCACACAGTACCACAGTAGAAGAAGAAGGAATTCTTTTTGATAATTTTCTTTTAGTTGAAGAGGGAAATTTTCGAGAAACCACAGTCAGACAGCACCTTGCAAATCATACTTATCCTGCTCGTAACCCCGATCAAAATATCGCTGATTTTAAAGCCCAACTTGCTGCAAATGAACGGGGAGTTCAAGAACTTTGTAAAATGGTTTTACAATACGGGATTGATACTGTTCAGGCTTATATGACATTTGTGCAAGCTAATGCTGAGGAGTCTGTTAGGCGTGCGATCGCAGTTCTCAAGGATGGCTCATTTACTTATAAAATGGATGATGGATCGCAAATTAAAGTTAAAGTAACAATTCACCCAAAAAATCGTAGTGCTACCATTGATTTTACTGGAACTTCTCTACAACTAAATAGTAATTTTAATGCTCCTAAAGCTGTAACTCAAGCAGCAGTCTTATATGTCTTCCGTACTTTAGTTGATGATAATATTCCTCTGAATGCTGGGTGTCTTAATCCTCTAGAAATTATTATCCCGGTTGGCTGTATGCTCAACCCAACCTATCCAGCCGCAGTAGTCGCAGGTAATGTAGAAACTTCTCAAACTATTGTGGATGCTTTATATGGTGCTTTGGGTGTTATGGCTGCTTCTCAAGGAACGATGAATAATTTTACCTTTGGTAATGAGAAATATCAATATTATGAAACTATCTGCGGCGGCTCTGGCGCAGGAATTGGTTTTGATGGTACTGATGGTGTTCATTCTCACATGACTAACTCTCGTTTGACCGATCCAGAAGTTTTAGAAACTCGTTATCCTGTACTTTTAGAAAGCTTTAGTCTTCGTCCCGATAGCGGTGGCAAAGGAAAATATTCGGGTGGTAATGGAGTTGTCCGCCGCATTCGATTTCTTGAACCGATGACAGCTAATATTCTCTCTGGTCATCGGGTTATTCCTCCCTTTGGATTAAATGATGGGGAGGCAGGAAAAGTAGGACGAAACTGGATACAACGTCAGAATGGAATTGAAGAGAATTTAGACAGCACAGCAACAGTAGAAGTGGAAACTGGGGATGTTTTTGTAATAGAAACTCCTGGCGGCGGTGGTTTTGGTAAATTCTCTTAAGAATCAAAAATTGCTATAAGCTGGCTTCAACTTCCCCAGAAAATTGAGCATGGCTGCAACCACAGCATCCGGTGACTCAATCAAGAAGCCGTGACCACCACGTTCGATGACTACAAGTTCAGCATTGGGAATACCTTGAGCAAGTTGTTGAGAAAACTTTAGCGGAGTAAGAATATCTTGTTTACCAACCATAACTAAGGTAGGACAATGAATTTCTTGGAGGCGGTCTATTGTGTCACTACTAAGGATGGCTTGGCTGTGATGATAGAGTGAATGAGTCGCAGGTGGGAAAGGATATCTGATAGCAAATTCAATCAGACCTTCGATCATGTCAGGAATTGAGTAGAAGGCATCTGTAAATATCCAGGGCAATATGACTTTTTCATAAAGTTTTAGGTCTACATTGCTAGGAAGTTCGCCCCAAGTCTCAATGATGCTGTTGAATAATGCATCACCTTTTGCCAAAGATGAAAGTAGCATCAGACTTTTTACCTTTTCAGGGCGTGCTAACACTAGCTCTTGAGCTATCTGACTACCCATTGAATGACCTGCTAAATGCACCCGATCGATGCCGATGCGATCGAGCAATGCTGCAACGTCACTAGCCATCTGCTTCAGACTATAGGGGCTTTCGGGAGCAGAACTTCTCCCCATACCTCGGTTATCCAAGCGAATGACTTGATACTGCGAAACCAGCGATGGCATAATCAGCGACCAATAGGCATGATCGCAAAGAAAGCCAGCTATTAATAGCAAAGGCTCACCCGTTCCCTTAATGTCGTAGAACAAATCAATCCCGTTAATCTGAACCTTGGGCATAGTAAATGATTCTGCTAAACCTTATTTTTAAGTAGAGATAGACAAAGCTAAACTCCTACGTTTTGAATTTCTCGTCCACCGGAATTTGATAGCCGTTGGCGAGGCGATTGGTCATATTGGCTGTGGCTGCGATCGCCATTAGTTCCCCGAACATAGTATCATTCATACCCTTGGCACGTGCTGCCGCTGTGTGCGAGGCGATGCAGTACTCACAGCCATTCGTCGCACTCACAGCAATATAAATCAGTTCGCGCATCAGTGGATCGATCTCACCAGGGCTAACCATCACTTCCTTTAATGCTTGCCACGTTCGTTGCAGGGTGGGAGGATGGTTAGCTATGGCTTTCCAAAAGTTATTGATGTAGTCATTCTGACGTGTAACGCGGATGTCGTCATACACTGCACGTACTTCGTCGCTGGCTTCTTCGTATTCAATCAGCTTAGTCATGTTTTACTTCCATATAGTTTCCCCAGCGAGTGGGAACCCCTAGATTGTAATACTGAGTTGCAATTAAAGATAGTAATATCATGTCCCCTTGGCGTCTATAGGTGAAAATTCTACATCATCTACAAACGACTTGGCATAGACTAGTATTTCTTGGACGTTCTAGTAGAACAGACTAAACAGGAAATTTACACTATCTTGTCAAAGAAATAGGTGGGGTAGTCCATGAAAAAATTCCTACAGCGTATTAAAGCATTATTCAAATGTATCCTCAAGAGGTCTGCATCCAATTCTCAGCAACCATCGCCTCTAATAAATACTCGATTAGAAACTTCTATTCCAACTGTTTCTCCCCGATGGGAATCTGCTTTGGTGCTTGTGTGTTCGCAATGTGCAAACGAGCAGTTAGGCTCAAGCGCTTCCGAAGATTTAGAGAATTGGTTGAAATCTCGTTTAAAGTTTGAAGGATTATGGGGTGATTTTCGGGTGGTTAGCACCAGTTGTTTAGGAGTTTGTCCCCGGATGGGCATTACTGTAGTGATTGTCAGTAATGGAAGTCACGGGAATAGTCCATGCTTAATTGTAAATCCTCGAAGCGATCGCGAACTTCTATATTCATACATCAAACAGAATATAGGCTGACTGCAAAACTTAGTTAAAGCTTCTAATTATTGAATATCAGACTGGATTCGATCTTGCACTATGTTTCAATCAAATGGCAAATAAAAAAGGGTGTGAATATTGGAATTCACCCCTTTTTCTAGGTTTTTAGAGACGTAAAGAATACTTATCCAACCCCTATTAATACCATTCTGGTCTCAAGAATTATTCTTTTATACGAGGTATATTTGGTCTTATAAAGGTAGCTGAGGAATTAGCGCTTCGAGCATTAGTGCTTGAAGAAGCAGTAGTTGGCGAACTGAGATTCAAGAAATCGATGAGTTTGAGAGTACGATTACGAATTTTCCAACGCCCATTTCTGTTAACGACTTGATCTTCATAAGTGCCATTAGCAACATCAATGCTAGTTTCCGAGCGTTTGTGAGTCGCATGTAGGTAAGAAGTCATCGTTGCTTGATTATTTTGAACTGAAATGTTTATTGTACCCATCAAGTGTTGAGTAGCCGTATAACCATTTCCTTGAAATACTGAATAGACAAAATCTGCCCAAGAATCTGTCCCATAATTTGTTTGAGTCGCCCCATCAGGAAAAATGGCGGTGAGGACTGAATCTTGAGTAAAACAATCCCGATAAATATTCTTTCCTTCTTGGAGATTTCCTCTACCAATAGCGTCAGTTCCTAGGGCGTAACAGGATGTTAATTTTTGAATTTCTAATTCTGCATTAGGTTGAGTTGCACTTGCTACCTCAAACTTACCTCCAACAAACAGCACAAGAGTAACTGCAAGCGCAATCAAAGTTATACGATTTAACAGGAACGAAATAGCCTTTGAAACTATTCCCCCATTTTCTCTTCTTTTTTCCACAAGATGACTCCCTTAATTATTTACGATTTTTGCATCTTGTACTTTACTACAAACTAAAGCTTGGGCTAATAATTTTAGCCCATCAAAACTATCTAATATGCTTGTAGACTTCACTAGTAATTGACTTTTATATCTGCTAGAAAATCTTTTTTCTAGTAAATGATAAAGCTAGTACATACAAGAGTTGATGTATACAATTAGTTATAACAGTTAATTAATAAGTTACAAGTGCTAATTGTGACTAACTTTGTATTGATTTGATTAAGTAATAAAGTCACTACTTACATACAGGACTTACGCAACTATCACCCTTGATAAACAGTAAATTTATCGAAAATTCACTTTACAAAAATTGTCAATGCAGATATCAAATAATTTAACTAAGGCATCATGTAAAAATAACTTGAACAATTTGCCGAATGGTTAGATGATCGGAATGTAACCGAATTAAAGGCTTATATGTCTGATAAGCAGGTAGTAGAAAGCATTCAAGACAAGTACGATTCG